>NZ_ALWB01000191.1 GCF_000332215.1 Pseudanabaena biceps PCC 7429 | reverse complement strand
AACTGGTTAGCATTGTTGAGGTTTCAGAGTATCCAACTCGCTCTTGGCGTTCGTACCATGCTTCTGTCCTTGCGGCTAAGGCACGGTTGTAAACTAATCGAGCGCAACCCATCGTTCTTCTAAGCAAAGTTTCTTGCTCAGGAGTTGGATAGAATCGGTACTTGAAAGCTCTTTGAGTCATGCTTACATTATAGCGTTTACTGTGTAAAGTATCTGATTTAATATAAAGCCGTGCTAGAAGCACGGGGGTTTTAATCCAGTTTTCCGATAACTGACTCCCAAGTTTTTACGCGATCCTGAAGATTATGCTCAGCCCTATCCATTAGATCTTGAAGTATAGTTCCTGCATAATTATCTGGACGATGAAATTCGATAAGACGTTTGATTTTTTCATTAGGAAAGTAATCTAAACCTTTATCCAGCGCTTTCTCAAAAGTGTTTAGACAATTTTGAGGATTCAACACATCACAAGACCAGCCAATATTAAATTGATTTACCATCATATCGGTATAACCAAATTTATTGACAATAACTGGTCTATGCATGGCAACAGACTTGAGAAGATTAGCCGATAAATTATTTTGCCTGTAATACATTATCGAAACTATATCTAAAGAGCAAAAACCTATATTCATCTCGTCTAGATTTAGATATCTGTCCATAAGAATCAGACGACCTTCAGCCAATAATGATTTAAACTCAGACTCAATAATTTTTTTGTATTCTGGTAGTATCTTACCAGCTAACAAAAGACGATCTGTTGGTCTTGATGTAGCGCTTCTGAAAGCAGCAAGTATTTCAGGAATGGCTACTCGATGATCCATACTACCAATAAATCCAATATAGCGTCCATCTTCTGGGATGCCGAACAGATTTCTAGCAGTTTTTTTGTCTATATTTTCAAAAGAAGGAACGGGATCTGGAACCAGTTTTATGCGTTGGGAATTTTTGCTTGACTTAGAGGAGCTAACTTTTTCGTATACCAAGGGATTAACTACAAATAGACGCGACCAAGGAGAATATTTCCAAGTCATTCTATAGCCAAAGTCCTTTATCCTGTCAGTTAAGTTAGTTACAGCTCCACTATAACCATAATGAAAAATGCCAACCGCATAGGTATTCTTAGGAAAACTATGTACTCCAAATAGAGAATTAACAGTCCATTTCAAACTACTTTGGGTATCAGCAGTAGTTGAAATAAGATAATCAGGTTTAATTCGATTGACTGAATTAGTCAAGTTATTGGAAATTTGCGCGCGATTTTGCAGTGACGATATAAATACTCTAGGATTTTTTATGATAAGCCTTGGATCTAATCCCAAACTAGCATCAACATATTTGAGACAAGGTTCAAAGTTAACCCATGAAGAATAACTTTTTAACTGTTTCTCAAAGTACTCAGACGCAAAATGCTCAGGAGTGATAGTTACAATAATTTCCTTAATTAGATTTAATTTTTTTAATTCGATGAGCGACGGCAATAAATGCTCAATGTAGTTAGTGTAATGACCACCTATAAACTGTTCAAAAATTTGTACTTTCATAGGATTTTGAAAATTCAGTATATGTCTTCCAAAGTTATCATAATTGTTTTACAACGATAGGACATAAGTTTTTATTATTCTTCTGTCTTAGCGGGGTCTGCCCAAAGTCGTAATATAGAGAACAGCTTCGTCATTAGGAATGCCCAAAACTTCGTTAACGAGATCATCAAAGAATCCTGCGATACCGCTGACACCAACGCCTAAACCGATCGCCGCCAGATTTAATCTTTGTCCGAGATGCCCTGCATCCATATGTAAATAGCGATATACGCGATCGCCATATTTCGTCACAGCTTTTTGGAGATCGGCGGTATGAAAAATTACGGCTCCCGCATCGCGTCCGAGTTCTTGACCAAGGCAAAGATAATGCAATTCTTCGCGAAAATTTTTAAAGCGAATTTGGCGTAACTCTTGCGATTTGGGCGCGTAGTAATAACATCCTTCTTCCAAATCCTCTACACCTGTAACAGCCACAAAGGTTTCAATCAAACTGAGATCAAAATAATCGGGACTGCCGTCAAGTCCCTGATCGGTATAGTGTTGGGGCTGATAGGTAAAGTCGAGAATGGCTTTGAGTTCTGCGAGTTCTAACTTAGCGCCACTATACTCACGGGTCGATCGCCTTTGCAAGATCGTATTCTCCAACATTTCAAGATCGTCGCCCCAGTGGATACTCTCCGTTGCGGTACTAACTTTGCTACAGAAAGGGAAGTTGTACTTATCGAGATCTGGTTTGTTCCCTTGATCGCTCTGGGCATTGATCTCGATCGGGCTTGCTGGCTCTAATATAGCCTTCTGCTTTGGCATTTCTGCAATTTGTGTTGCTTGGTGTAAATATGCCAATAGTTCGCCATCGGAAATTTGAGGATAACTGGAAACCACGGGTGAGGGGAACGCGGTCATGAGTCCTTTGGGCATATTGAGCCTCTGCATCGGCTCCCGCGATTCCTGCCCACGCCCAGTTCGTTCTTCGTCTTGCAGATCGACGATAGGAGCGATCGCGATCGCTCCTTCCACCTGTTTATCTAAAAATAGCAATTCATTTACGGCTTCATCATCAAAGCCTCCAATGAGATAGGACTGATAGTCCTCGATCGAGCTAGCTAGCTCGATATTTCCGAGCAAATGTCCCGTATCTAGAAAAATGCGGCGATAGGCACGATCTTGATAACGCCATGCCGATCGCTGAAATACGGCAGTAATGGCGATCACCATACGTGTATTTTGTAACGTGGGATGACCAAAACAAGCCTTTTGCAAATTCACCCAAACATTACTGTCTTGCCAAAAATGAATTAGGCTATGGGTGCGCACCTGATAGTTATAGATCCCTGCGGACAAAAGGGGAGTCCCTGCGGAAATTAAATATACCTCGGCAGGATATAAACCGCCTGCCGAAGGCGCAGACCTTAGATAAAAATCTTCGCCTGTTACCGTCGGTACTCTTGCCGTCAACCCATAACTACAAAAGAGCAACCGTGACAGCCTTCGCCATCGGCTCGCTAATAAACCATCGCGATCGGACTGGATCTCTTCGGTCAAATAGGGCTTGAGGTCATATACTGTACCAATTTTATAGTCCTTATAGGGCGATGGCTGGGTATTCCAATCTAGACCTTGGCTCTTTCTAGCAAGGGTTTCAGGGGCATACTTCGTACGCTCGTGATAATGTTCGGCGAAGGAAAGTCTAGCTTCGGGCATGAATTTGCAAATAGGCGGGTAGATTAATCTTAAACCCTGAAAGTAGGAGCAAGTCATGAATCGTCCCTACTTTTTAGGTTTAGTCAAAAATTGCGATCGCAACAACCATGATTTGGCATATGATGGAAAGGTTGTCAAAAATTTTCTAATTTGAAATTCATCATTCAAGATTAGGAAATTATCACGTTTAATATAGGGATCACGTCATGGCAGTACCCAAGAAGAAAACTTCTAAATCTAAGAGAGATAGCCGTAAAGCAGTATGGAAACGCAAAGCCGCAGTTCATGCCCAAAGAGCTATTTCCTTAGGTAAGTCCATCCTCTCAGGCAAAAATGATGGTTTTGTCTATCCGCTGGCTGAAGAGGCTGAAACAGAAGAGTAATCTTAAAAAAGACGAGCTAAGCTCGTCTTTTTTTTGCCCTAAGCTTGCCTAGTGGTAACCGTACTAATGCATAAGCCCAAGCATAGAGTGGCGGCGCTCTGCGCCGCCACTCTATGCTTGGGCTTTTAACTCCATGAAGTTGCTAGTTTCCATAACTGATAACCCAGTCCTAGCCCAATTAAGCAAGGAATAGTTAGTATCACGATCGCTATCCAAAATTTTCTTTTTTTGGTAAGCACTTCACCCACAAATGCGATCGCTGTTAACCCCACCCACACCACGATCGCCACAACCGAAAGATAAAACTTTAAGCGAATTACAAACACCAAACCACCCACGATCAACAAACCACTGATTAAATACCCCCACTTCATCAGGGCATAGTCAGCAAAGGCAGTAATGATGGGGAATAGCCCCACGATCGTAAAACCTGCGATCGCTAAATTTTTATGGGCGGGGATAGTCATTAGGACTGCAAGAAAATACCCCATACAGACATAACTAATTAAAATGATTCCCAACCATAGCCCCAAAAAATTGATTTTTTTGAAAGGTAACTTTGGCTTTGGCAGTCTAAATTGAGAGGAATCAAACTTAGGAAAACCAACTCTAGGAAGGTTGAATCTTTTAAACCGATCAGATTTTGAGCTATCAGATTTTGAGCTATCAGATTTTGAGCTATCAGATTTCGAGCTATCTGATTTTGCGGCTCCATCACTATCCTGACTATGACCTTGGGACTGCTCGGCGTTCTTTTTTTGCTTTTCTAGATTTTCTGGATTATCAGCCATAATTCCATCCCGATAATATATAGCTATATTCACTTACAGCAATTATCGATCAAACGAACCAAAAGGAAATTTTTGAAAGCGTTGCAAAGCAACGCTTTCAAAAATTTCCTTGGTTTGGGTTTGAGCGCTTCGCGCTGTAATTATGCCGAACTTGATTTTGATTATTTGGTTTCAGTGGAGGTCAATTCCGCAATAGGAGCGATCGCCTTTAATTTGAGCTTTGGATGATCACTTTCAACTTGATTTAAGTTCCATTGATTTTTAAATAGCAGCACGGGACGATTCCAACTATCCTTGACTACCATGGTATTAAACAATCTACCCACCGATTCCAGAGCATCCCAACCATCCTCGACCCAACGCGCCACTGAATAGGGCATGGATTCCAGCATTGTTTCTACGTTATATTCGCTTTGCAAACGATATTGGGCGACTTCAAATTGAAGTTGCCCCACAGCCGCCAGAATCGGATCGCGCTTAGCCTCATCCACGGAATACATAATTTGAATTGCGCCTTCCTCCTGTAGTTCCGATATACCTTTACGGAATTGTTTGAATTTAGAAGGATTAGGATTGCGAAGAGTGCAAAATAGTTCGGGAGAGAAGCAAGGAATTCCCGCATATTGCCTTTTCTTCCCAAGATAAATCGTATCTCCGATCGCAAAGGTGCCTGGATTATTCAAACCAATCACATCGCCCGCATAGGCAACATCGATCGCCTCGCGATCCTGCCCGAATAGCTTTTGGGCGTGGGATAGGCGAATATTTTTGCCACTCCGTAAGTGGGTAACGCTCATATCCTTTTCAAACTTGCCCGAACAAACACGCACAAATGCAATGCGATCTCGATGGCGAGGATCCATATTGGCTTGCAGTTTGAACACAAAGGCGGAGAAATCCTCGTCGGTAGGTGAGACCTCACCACTAGAACTATCGTGAACGGCTGGAGTTAATCCATATTCAAGGAATGATTTGAGGAATAGTTCCACCCCAAAATTGGTCATTGCACTACCAAAGAAAATGGGCGTGAGCTTACCAGAATGTAAATCTTGGGTATTCCATTCTGCACCGACAGAATCAAGTACTTCTAGATCTTCTAAAAGTTGATTGTAGAGATTATTCCCAATAAATTTAATGGCTTGAGGATCGTCAAAGGGATAGATATTAACATCCGCCTCGCGCTGTCCGTGAGCGCTACGCTTGAATAAATGCACGGTTTTACTAGAGCGATCATAAACGCCTTTAAACTGATCGCCTGTACCGATCGCCCAATTCATCACATAGGGCACAATTCCTAATTCTTTTTCAATTTCATCCAATAGTTCCAGTGGTTCGCGGGTGGGGCGATCCATCTTATTGATAAATGTGAAAATTGGCAGCGATCGCATCCGACAAACTTCAAACAGTTTGCGGGTTTGCGGCTCCAAACCCTTTGCTCCATCCACCAACATCACCGCATTATCAGCAGCGGCTAGGGTGCGATAGGTATCTTCACTAAAATCTTTGTGCCCTGGGGTATCGAGCAAATTGATGCAATAGCCCATATAGTCAAATTGCAACACGGTAGAGGTGATCGAAATCCCGCGTTGTTTTTCTAATTCCATCCAGTCAGAAGTAGCATGGCGTTGGGCGGCTCTCGCCTTGACTGCCCCCGCAAGGTGAATTGCCCCCCCGTACAGCAATAACTTTTCAGTTAATGTTGTTTTCCCCGCATCGGGATGGGAAATAATTGCAAAGGTGCGTCGCCGTTCGACTTCGCGCTCTAACTCTTGCCACAGTTGACTCATGAAAATTTTGACGAACTTTTTTAAATTTATCGGTACTGCTTATATTATGCTCATTTTTTAGCGCAAATCAGTGAACTCATTAAAATAGAGACATAAGTAGCTGAACATAATTAAAACCCAGAATCAGAATCTGAAGCGCACGCTGCGCGTGCGCTTCAGATTTTGGGATTTTATTGGGATTTTATATTTAATTGAGCCTCACTACTTAAGGCACACCATAGCTTTGGCAATAACTAATGCAAGAAACAATTCACGAAAAATTTGAGTTAACAGGTGAATATATTACCCTATGCAACCTATTAAAGGTGTGCGGGGTTGCTGATACTGGTGGCGTGGCAAAGTTAATGATTATTGATGGCGATGTTGAAGTTGACGGTCAAATCGAATTACGCAAAGGCTGTAAGATCCGCGCAGGGCAATGCGTAAGTGGATATGGATTTACAATTTATGTAGTTGCCAACAAGTAGCTGGGCATAATTAAAATCCAGATTAAAAAGCTGTGGCGCACGCTGCGCGTGCGCCACAGTCTTTTTAATTTTTGGTTTTATATTTAATTGCGCCTAGCTATTTATACCAATTCACGAAAGTGTGACAACACTTTTGGGAATTAAAAACTAAATCTAGCAAGGGTTTTCAAGTTACAACGCATTGCGCTCAAAGCCAAACCAAGGAAATTTTTGAAAGCGTTGCTTCGCAACGCTTTCAAAAATTTCCTTGTGGTTCGTTTGATCGATAATTGCTGTTAACTTGGGATAACTTCCGCAGAATTGCGCTAGTCGATCCCCGTACAAATTCATAGACTCTAAGAAAATCTTGAGATGCGGGTAAGTCTATGAATTCTTTTTTAAGAACCTCAAATTTTTTATTAGCTTTTGGCTTAGTTCTCAGTTTTAGCAATGATATATATGCGACCGAGTTTCCTAAAAATAATTTGCTTAAGGAGCCGAATAACCAAGTTAAGGAAACCAGACAAGTTAAGCAAGAAGAAAAGCAAACACAAAACCGCAACGCTCAATTATTAATCGCCAGTCAAAAGGGAAATCTCAAGGAAGTACGATCGCTAATTTCCCAAGCAACCGATGTCAATGTCCGCGATGAATATGGTTGGACACCTTTGCTATGGGCGGCGATGAACGGGCATACGGAAATCGTACGGGTTTTATTAGTGTCAGGAGCAAATCCCAATACACGCAATAAGTATGGCTGGACTCCACTCATGTGGGCTTCGGGGCAGGGGCATGGCGAAATCGTGCGATCGCTCATCGCCGCAGGGGCAAGACTCAACGCGCAGGATCGTAATGGCTGGACTGCCCTCATGTGGGCATGGGATGGCAAGCAAGAAGAGGCTGTCGCAATTTTGCAAAGTGTCGCTAAGTAGCTAAGCCTAGAAGAGCATACCGCCCGCATAGCGGGCGGTATGCTCTCTGGTTTTGTTTTTAATTCACAAAATTGTTGTCACACTTTCGTGAATTGTTATAATTCATCGATCAAATTAAATTTTTGTAAGGCTTCTAAAATACCAGCAGCATAGGCATTCTTCGCAAAGTAATGACGTTCCTCGTCCGCATGGGCTGCATACCATTCAATTAACTCAAGCTGTGCATTGTTAACAATTACCCCAAGTGCTGGCTGTTGAAACATACTAATATCATTGCCCGAATCACCACATACCAAGGTTCTTGCATTAGTAATACCGAGCCTTTGTTGCAGATATTGCACTGCATATCCTTTATGGGCATTCACAGGCAAAATATCAACATCGATATTACTGCTGAAAACGACTTGAGCTTTTAAGTTCGTGCTTTGCAAGTTCGCAATCAGTTTGGTGATCGTGCTAGCTGCACCGAGCAGATGAAAACTCATTTTCCAAGGATTCTGCTCTTTTGGCGATTGTTGTTTCAGCTCGGGAAAGCGATCGCCAATCAGTTTAGCGATCGCCTCTCTTTGCCAATCTGCGCCAATATGCCTTGCCCACTCAAGATCTAGACTCTTCCCGCTATATATCTCTGAGCCAACGCCTGTCACCCAATAGTTTGGTTCGATTAATTCTCGTTCCAGCTTTAACTGCTGCGCTGAGCCATAGGAACGACCAGTCGCATAAACTAATAGGCAATGCTGGCGATGCTGGGAGAGAAGCTGGTTTAGTTTCTGAGTGGCATGATCGTCACCCACAAGGGTATTGTCCAAATCCGTCACTAATAAAATTCGCTCGATCTCATTCATACTCCCTTCCCAGTGAAAAATTAGACGTTGCGGCGCGAAGCGCTGCAACGCTAATTCTTGGTTTTGTATGTCTATCTCTTTGGTGGGAAGGGCGTAATCTAGGTTGGTGTTGATTCATCTGGGGGAACTTGCGTTTCTAAAGGATTGAGATTTATATCTGGATCGCTTGATACAACTGACTGTTGCGGTATACCGATCGCAATTCCCTCCTTTGCCATAGCGATCTTGAGGCGACGACGGAATTCCCTTGCGACCGACCATTGCTGAAGGGGTTGGGTCTTAATCCAAGTACGGATTAACATCCCAGAATGCTCTAAGTCATCGATCCCTAAGACTTCGGGTGGTTCAAGGATTTTAGTGCGCCAAATATATTCTTGGTAAATTTCTTGGGATAATTTGCGAAGGACATTCAGCGCCAGATCGGGATCGGTATCGTAGGCAACTCGAATCGTCAGATCGACCCTCGCCCAGTCTTTAGAAAGGTTCTGCACGATCGCGATCGAACTATTCGGAATGGTAATGAGCTGTCCCTCGTTATTGCGAACTTGGGTGATGCGGAGATTCATATTCTCAACCAAGCCCCCTAATTTTCCGACAATAATTACATCGCCGACCGCATATTGATCTTCGAGAATAATCAGGAAGCCATTGATTATATCTTTAATCAATCCCTGCGCTGCAAAGGAAATAGCAATACCGACGATCCCCGCACCCGCTAAGAGCGGAATTAAATCAAACCCAATCGTGGAGAGAATTGCTAAAGTTCCCAAGCCCACTAAGATAATAGCGGTAACATTTCTTAAGACTTGCGATACTGTCGATACCCGTAGATCCAAGCGCTGATAGGGTTTGAGCATAGCAAAGTCCTTAGCCTTTAGAAATCCTGAAAAGCGCTCGATCAGGAGATTGCTAATCCGAATTAATAGGTAAGTCCCTAAGACGATCGCTAAAATTTGCAAAGGCGTAGATAACAAGAAAGACTGGAAACCCCTTGTGTAGGGAACCAAACCTAAAATCGTAAAACTAGAAACCCCTAAAACCCCTAAGTAGCCAAGCTCTAGAATTCGTCGTTGCAGGTCGCAGAGATTAGCCTTTTGTCTTTGCTTTAGCTGTTGAGCTAAGTCGGTAACTGCGACAGAATCAAGGTATGGGGAGGCGGTATGTTCGAGTTGCGCTTCAATGGTTTCTTGCTTGAGCTTTAAACGCTTTAGCCAATGGCTAATTACTCTAATAGCCACAATCGTCGCCAATAAAATCCCAAAAGCAATTCCCCCGCGTTCGATCAAAAACTGAGGTTGACGTTCCTGCCTAGCGCGAATGAGAGCTTCCCGCAGGATCTCGGTCAGTTGATTTGCCCAGCCTTGCGGATCGCGTCCTTGCAGTTGGGCATCCATCGTCGTCACAGTCATGAGATAGCGATCGTTAATGGCGATTACGGGTTGATCGCTCTGGTGATCGATGGTGGCGGTCACATGCAAAGTCTCAGGATCGAATTTGCTATTGGCAACATGGCTCAATTCATTTTCAATTCCCTGTACACGTTGTTCGACAGGAAATCTTTGGTTGACCGTGGGAGAGGCTAGGGCAAATAAGGGATAGCCATCAAGCCGAACTACAGCGCGATCGACATTGGCAAGATCGATCGACTTTTCACGCGTTAACCAATTTAGCTTTAAAAATTCAGATTGCCCCCAAGCGCTTTGACTGTTATCAAGACGGTTATTAATAGAGGGAAGTGAGGTAACTATCAAAATCGATAAAATCGACAAAATAACGAAAAAAAGCCGTTTTCCCAAAATTTTCCAAGGGTGGATTTTTATTTGGATAGAACGGTGAGACATGGGTAATGGGTAATGGGTAATGGGTGATGGGTAATTCGTAATTCGTAATTAAATCCTTCTTAAAACAAACAAATTCCCTTCATTTCCTCTCCCAATCCTTAGATCGCGATCCAGATAGGTCGTTTCTAGCCAGCCCTTTTGATCTTCTCGCTTGATTTGGAAATCGATCGCTAATAGTTTTTTGGGCGATCGCAAAGTATCAATAAAACTTTTGACGTTTTGATAGCCCACTAGACTCTGAGAACCAGCAACCAATCGCTCAAAATTTACCTTAACCCGTTTCTCTGAAACTACAGTAAAGTTCGCGCAGACGCTCACTAATCCGCCGAGCAGTGGCAAACCCTTAATTTCGGCAACGTTAAAAATTTTGCCTTCAGCTACACGCAAGCATTGGTAAATATTGCCCAGCTTGTAAAACGGAAAGCGATCAATGCCCAAAAGCTCTTGACTGGTCGTAAATAACAATAGCCAATCCCCATCTAGCAATTCGGGGGTTTCGGTGGGTGCGGGGGTAGGGTTTAGTTCTTCAAGGTAAGCAACTGCCAAAAAAATCGCCTTGCGCTGATTTTCTGACATTTGTAAGCCGCGATTCACAGGGGCGATCGCATTCAGGAGATTTGCTTTACGAGTAGTACTAGTCATACTCCTATTTTACAAAAAATAAGGGCACAAAAAATAAAGGCAACGCTGTGCGTTGCCTTTATTTTTTGGTTTACCCTTGACGAGCTTTGAACTTTGGGTTTGTCTTACAAATGACATATATTCTGCCGCGACGACGTACAATTTTGCAGTCCTTATGGCGAGTTTTTGCCGATCTGAGGGAGCTAACAACTTTCATGGATGAATCCCTAACGTTTACTTATGATGAAAAATTTTCACACAGCTTTTAATTTTAACATGATTATGGATCTAAATTTAGGCAAATATGACCGTCACCCAATCAAACCCAATAAAAGATGATTGGCAGCGCAAAGCGCTGCCAATCATCTTTTATTGGGTTTAGGCATTGAATCCAGATCTGAAGCCTGCGGCGCACGCTGCGCGTGCGCC
>NZ_ALWB01000190.1 GCF_000332215.1 Pseudanabaena biceps PCC 7429 | reverse complement strand
AGTTCAGTCATGTTAGAACAAAAATCAAATCCAATATAGAGTTGCGGCGCTTCGCGCCGCAACTCTATATTGGATTTGATGTCCTGACTTAAGTGAATATAGCTAAGCTATAAAAAACAAACCTAGTAAGGGTTTGAGAAACTAAAAATGGCGTAGCCATTTTTAGTTTTGGTACTAGATCTGGATTTTAATTATGCTGAGCTACTTATACCAATTCATTGCAGTGAGCCAACACTTCAGTGCATTAAAAAACAGACCCAGTAAGGTTTTGAGATTTCCAAAATGGCAATACCATTTTGGAAATTGGTATTAGTGCTAAATAGGTAGGGATGGGCGGTGCAGAGCGCCACTAATTCCTACCATATAATCCTCGTTTAATAAGTTACTGGGGAAACTTAATTAATTGACACAATCCCGAATAAGAAATTATACTCATTAGTTAACCGCCAGAATGAGTATAATTCAGAAACATTGGCGCAAATTAACCTCGTTATCATGACCAACCCCGCCGAATCAAATCAAACTGTAATCACCAATTCATCAATTGTCTTGTCAGAGCGAGAGCTACAAGTGATTGAATTAGTTGCCGCAGGTTTAACTAATCAAGATATCGCGCTAAAGCTAGCGATTAGCAAACGTACTGTAGATAATCACATTAGTAATATATTGACCAAAACCAAGACTGACAATAGGGTCTCACTGGTAAGATGGGCTCTACAATGGGGAAAAGTCTGTATTGATGAAGTTAACTGCTGCATAATTGGCACGCCGCCAGTTATTAACGTTTTAGATGCAAAGGATTTGGGGCAGGAATTAGAAAGTGCCTAGCGGGGAATTAGCGATTATACGTTGCAAGATTATTTATAACCCTGATATTGCTCTGGCGATGTATCGAGAGCTAGCCTCCCATATCGAGCAGATTGAGGATGTGAAAGCCGAACTATTTTGGCAAGATAGTAAGGAATTCAGCTATTTAGGAAGTCAAATCGGTGGCATGTGGCTTACTTATCCTCAAGCAACTTCTGCGCAATCTCAGCTTTTAATAAATAAGATCTTAAATGTCTATGGGGCTTGGATTTCCGAACCCGATATTTTATTGGTCTGATGCCGATCGCAATTTCTGCTCTTTCTGATCATGCTTCAAGCCGATATGACATTAGCTAAGCCGAAGACATAGGCGGCGCTTAGCTATGGCTCTATATTTTCGGTCTGAAGCTAGATAAGGTGGGACTTTTTTATCCGCAAAAGTCGAAGGACAGCAACTCTTCGTTAAAGTGTGATCTGGCTTTAGAGTTTCTGTTATACCAAGTTAAGAAATGGCATAGCCATTTCTTAACTTGGAGACTCTTACTAGGTTTAGTTTTTAATTCACAAAAGTGTTGTCCCACTTTTGTGAATTGGTATTACTGGTTTTTATTGTTAGGTGCAATAGCTTTTAAAAATATGACAAGACGCATATTTACAGATTTTGACGGGCCGATCATGGATGTGTCCGATCGCTATTACCAAGTTTATCTCTATTGCTCAGAGAAAATAGCTCGTCCCACCCAAGAGCTTAAAATTCTTTCTAAGTCGGAGTTCTGGGAATTAAAGCGATCTCAAGTGCCAGAAAAGGAGATTGCCAATCTCACGGGCTTTATTGAAGAAAAACAAGCGATCGCCTTTGCCCATCTTCGGCGAGCTACTGTCCATACAGATCCGTATTTCGCCTACGATCAAATCCTTGAAAATGCAGTTCCTGCCTTGGAAAAAGCTCAAGCGGCAGGGATCGATCTGGCAGTCATGACTATGCGTCGTCGTCGCGAATTAGAACCCGTACTAGATCGATATAATTTAAGGCGTTTTTTCAATAGCGATCGTATTTTTTGCCTTGATGACGACTATGTAAAAACTGTTGATACTCAGGATAAACCCAAGTTAATGAAACTTGCTCAGACCCAATTGCCATCTGTACAGGAGCAATGGATGATTGGCGATACGGAGGCAGATATTATAGCTGCTCAAACCTATAATGTACCTGCGATCGCCGTCTTAAGTGGTATTCGCAATCATACGCAAATCATAAAGTACAAACCAAATCAGATTGTTTCTAATTTGTTCGCAGCGATAACTAATATCCTCGAAAGATGAGATAAGAATTAGCAGGACTAACTCTCATCTCATTTGTGATTTGTAGGTTATATTCCCCCTAAAAACTCTTGCTTCGCAATTTTTACCATAACGGCTTGCTGACCCAAATAAAGCATATGTAACTCTGTAAGGAGTTGCTTCGCTGCATCTAGATCGATGTTTTGGATTTGTTGGCAAAACATCATATGGGTAAATTGCTTTTCGATAGGTAAGTCACTCATATGTACCTCTTTTACGAATCAATCAATGACACTAAACTATGACCTTAACCGATGCATTGAAGTTGCTTGACAAGTAGATGTTGGTCACTGTGTCAACATAACGTAACAATACTTTAAAGTTATTGAGAAAACTGTATCATGACAAACATTTTTCTTAGATATACCCAAAGAAATATTTTTGTCAAAAAAATTTAAAAGTATTCCTTATGATGACGATAAGTAAGCCTGTAGCGATCGCAATTTTGCTGCCAATTGTTGCAATTAGCAGGTTTGCTTGGAATAACGTCAATTATCTCTAACTCACATTAGTAAGGGTTTTCAAGTTAAGAAATGGCGTAGCCATTTCTTAACTTGGTATTAAACCCCAAAGGCATGGCGGCGCAAAGCGCCGCCATGCCTTTGGGGTAACCATAGATAGGGCTAAGTTCTAAAACTCAAAAGCCACTGAATGTTTATAATTCAGTGGCTTTTGAGTTTTGGGACAAAAAAGAAAATTAAAGCAAGCCAGTATTGGTGCCTTGCTTGCCAGTAGCTAGTTCAACTTTGATAATCTTGCCACCCATTTTCATAATGCGTTGCTGCTCAGCAAACCAGTTGTCATAGGACACTAGCTTGGTGAAATAGGTATTTTGCAACTCTCGTTGTGTACGAATACGAGTTTGACTAGGTACACAAGCAGTGATTTTAAAACTCCGCATAGCGGCAATCTCCTTCAGAGCCAGTTATTTAAAGATGAATTACAAAGAAATTTTTTAGACAGATATAAACATTGGCGGCGAGATAGGAGCTTTAGCTACCTACCATCGCCGCCTTGTAAATACAGCTCTGTAAATACAGTACTTTATTTTTTACTTGAGGCAAAAAACAAAGTCTAAAGCTATATCGGCAATTAGCTCAAGCCAGAGCTGATGTAATCGAGATATACACCCAATTCCTTACCAGCTTCAGAACCAACGATGCTAGCAGCAACTTCTTTGATCGCTTGAATAGCTTGGATTGTAGAAACTACAGGTACTCCAAGGGAGTTGTAGGTTTCTTTCAAGCCATTAAGTACGCGCTCGTCAAGAATCGAAGCATCACCAGCAAGCATTGCGTAGGTTGCGTAACGGAGGTAGTAGTCGAGGTCGCGGATACATGCGGCATAACGACGGGTGGTGTACATGTTGCCACCGGGACGGGTGACATCAGAGTACAAGAGAGACTTAGCAACTGCTTCTTTAACGATGGTTGCAGAGTTAGCGGCGATCGCTGCGGATGCACGAACGCGAAGTTCGCCAGTTGCAAAATAGCCCTTTAGCTTTTCTAGAGAAGCTGCATCAAGGTACTTACCTTGAACGTCGGCGGAATTAATAACTGAGGTAATTGCGTCTTGTGCCATTTTAATATATTTTTTAGGTTTGCAATTAGTTTTTTGAATTTAGAAATTAAGAAATCCGAAGTTCTTTAAAAAGAAGTGCTTTAAAAATATTAAAACAAATCTAGAACCGATCTACTGCATTGCACCGATGACATAGTCAAAGTAGTAGCCAGCTTCGGCTGCATCTTCACCAGACAACAAAGCGGATGCTGCGTTCTTCAAACCACGTACGCCTTCAGCAACACCAGGAATAGGAGTGCCCAAGGAATTGTACATTTCCTTAACGCCAACTAGACCGATTTCTTCGATAGGGGTGACATCACCAGATACAACTCCGTAGGTTACCAAGCGGAGGTAGTAGTCCAAGTCGCGTAGGCAAGTAGCGGTCATTTGTTCGCCGTATGCATTTCCACCAGGAGAAACAACATCAGGACGCTTTTGGAATAGTTGATCGCCAGCTTGCTTAACGATGCGCTCGCGGGATTCGGTCAAGGTTTGGGCAATGCGAAGACGACGCTCGCCAGAGCTTACAAAGCCCTTAATGCGATCTAGTTCACCAGGGCTGAGGTAACGTGCTTCAGCATCTGCATTCACGATGGACTTCGTGACTACGCTCATTTAATTTTTTCTCCAATCAAAAATGTGAATAAAAACGATTGATGTGATGCCGTACCATGCAGAATTTCCTTTGCTTTAGTAATGCCCTAAGGGCGCTTACAAAAGTTTGGGGCTTGTCTGACATGGAAGGTTTCTTTGTCAAAGCAATGATTACCAAAACATTTTGAAGCATTGCGTTGTCTACAAGCTTTTCTTCATCACACTTCTTAACATTTCTTATGTTATCACTAGAGTTGAAAAGCTAGATCGATTAGCTTGGAAGTATTGCTGCGCAAAGGGTTGCGGCTCCTCCGAGGATCATTAAGCCTGCGGGCATAAATTTTTTTGTTTTGATTAGGCGCACGATAAATACGATCACCAAAAGAGCGGCGATCGCCATACCAGCAATTTTGCCCCACTCTAAGTTTTTGGCGACGGCTGTTCCTGCAATTAACAGTCCCACACCACTAATGCTGCCTGAGATGATCGATGCTTGGCTTTTGCTCTTGGCAAAGCCGATGATGCCACCCACGATGGCGATAATTCCGTATACGAGCAAAGCAATGGCACTGGGGGAAAAGGTCATAGTCGTGTTTATGAGGGTTTTGAAGATTGGGTAAGAAATTTTTAATGGCGTATGGAGTATCGCCCGTCACAGCCTATGCTAGCGAACTGTATTTCTGGGTGATCGCCAAGGCAAAGGTTTAGTTACACATATTTACAAATGCATATGTTCACAAGCGCTTGTGAATATGCGCTTATATAGCAACGTAAGGTTTTCTTAGGACATAAAAAGCCAAATATGAGTGGCGACGCGAAGCGTCGCCACTCATATTTGGCTTTTTGATTCGACAAAAGAGGTCGCGTAAAGCTCGCCCCCTTTTGTGACATGGATAAAAAATTACTAAACTGGCTTACTCGACTTACAGTAAGGGTAAGTTGGTTATAGCTGCGGCGATGCGATTTAAATATGGTGCTGGGTCGAGGGCTACCCAACCATCGCCTGAGGGAACCATAATCTCAAAGTGCAAGTGGGGCCCTGTCGATCGCCCTGTGGAGCCGACAATGCCGAGTTGCTGACCTTGAGCGACATTTTGACCTTGGCTGACGTAAATAGCGGCGAGGTGGGCATAACGTGTACCTGTGGAGCCGTGATCGAGTTCGACTAAATTGCCGTAACCATCCCCCCAACCTGCATAGTCTACCCGTCCTGCTTTGGCGGCGAGTACAGGAGTGCCATAGGGTGCGCCGAGGTCAATGCCGCTGTGAAATGACCAAAAAGCCGTGACGGGATTCATGCGCCAGCCATAGGGAGATGTGACAGGTACGCCGTAGGGCAGAGGATAACCACCTGTTTGAAAAATGACATCGGGGTTGCCAGATCCTTTAGAAGCGATCGCCGCATTGAAGGGCACGGGATCGGGTTTCCATAATGCTCCAGGCACGAATACTACTTGGGGTTTGCGTTGGCAGCCATTGCGCTCGAAGAGCACGTCGGCGCGAATATTGTATTTTTTGGCAACAGTTGTGTAGTTTTCATCGTTTTTAAAGCGATAGGTCAAACCATCTAGAGGGGGAATTGATAGGATTTGACCTGCGCTGACTTCGCCATTGCGGACTTCAGGATTTAGCCCCATTAAAGTTGCGACTTTGAGTTCGTATTTCTTGGCGATCGCCTCTAGGGTTTCACCTTGTTTGACTTTGTGCTGGGTGAGATAATCTAGGGTTGGCTTACCGCAAAGTTCTTCCGCTTCTTTGGCATTAGTCTGATCGACTGGGGTGTTTGGGGAAGTGGAAGTGGCGATCGCTGAAGGTGGGACTAAAGTGGCGATCGTACTGGCGATCATACTGGCGATCGTTGCTGATAACAGGGAGAATTTCCAAGAGGGCTTCATGGAGTATTACTTGAGAATGTGAAGAGGTTAGGGTGGACAGTAGTAGGCTGAATTTATGATTTGATCAAAATGTAACAAAAGATGAAGAATTACAACATGAATCTTCATAAATGAAATGCCCTGTTATTCTCGCAGCGATCGTCACTTGATGAACACCACCAATCTGGTGAGATCCAGAGTGATATCTCTGGTGAAATCGGATGAGACTGGAGGTTTGTGAATCACGAGTTTCTCCTCAAAAAACTTGCCACCCGACCCTGATCGAGTGATTTCTGGTATTAAGTAGCTAGGCAGAATTAAAACCCAAAACCTAGAAGAGCATACCGCCCGCTACGCGGGCGGTATGCTCTTCTAGGTTTCTAGTTACTTGCTAACTCAATTTCTATCCAAATTCTTACCCTAAGATCATGACAAATTCGCTAGCTTCAGTTAGTCAAGAGCAACTGCAAACTTTCTTAGATATCGCTACCGAGGCGGCTTGTGCGGGAGGTGCAATTCTCAAATCCTACTGGGGAAATCTTCAAGAAAATATTGAGGAAAAACGTCCAGGGGATTTGGTGACGATCGCTGATAAAGAATCGGAAGCAATGGTTCTCTCAATTTTGCAGCGCCATTTTCCCGATCATGGAATTTTGGCTGAAGAATCAGGTGTATTAGGCAATACTGAGAGTATTTATTTATGGGCGATCGATCCTTTGGATGGTACGACCAATTATGCTCACCAATATCCCTTCTCATCGGTATCGATCGCCTTACTTGTGGATGGAATTCCTTCCGTAGGTGCGATTTACGATCCCTTTCGTGACGAAATTTTTCGAGCGGCGACGGGTTTAGGAGCAACCCGTAATCGGTTGCCAATTCATGTTTCTAAAACCGTAGAACTCAGCCGTAGTTTACTCGTAACGGGCTTTGCTTACGATCGCACGCTTGTTGAGGATAATAACTATGCGGAATTCTGTCATTTCACCCATCTTACCCAAGGGGTGCGGCGTGGAGGTTCGGCGGCGATGGATTTAGCCTATGTTGCCTGCGGTCGTTTAGATGGTTATTGGGAGCGAGGCTTGTCGCTATGGGATTTAGCGGCAGGGGTAGTTATCGTGCGAGAGGCGGGTGGGATTGTCACTGCTTATGATGGTAGCGAGCACCTTCCTAAATCGGGAAGATTGTTGGCAACTAATGGTCATTTACACGAACAGATGATTGCAGAACTAGCCCTCATCAAGCCTTTACCGTTTAAGTTTCCCTTTGGTCGCTAAGTAGTTAGGCATAATTAAACCCCAAAATATGAGTGGTGGTGCGAAGCTCCACCACTCATATTTTGGAGGTTAATTATGCGCCGTAACCCTTAGGGAAGTGGTAAACGTTCCATTAAGTAGCAGAGGCAATCTTGGCGAATAATATTGCTGTCAAGGGTGATCATTGATGGCATTACAGGCTTTTGCAGCAAGATCTCTCCATTTTGAATTTGGAAATAGCGATCGCTTTTTTCTTCTCCATTTTCGCTTACAGTCGAGAGATAGGCTCTTGCAGTTTTCGCTTTACCGAAGCTTTTCCCAATGGGTAATTCACAAAAATTTAAGCAATCCATCTCAGCGGGAAAAGTGATGTCATCGTCAGGCTCGCCTATAAAGCTGAAATTAATCTCATGGGGGATTTTGACGATCGCTACGGTGTGAAACAGATCGATATCGGCGATCGCGGCATCGGGCAAGCGATCGAAACTATCAAGATTGAGGCAGGTTTCCACATAGGCTAGTGCATGGCTAGTTCCCTCTGGGCGATCGGGCTGTCCGCATTCCAAAACGATCGCGGGACAAAATTCACTAAAAGCACAGGACTGCAATGTTTTGGGGCTGGTGTAATGCACCACAGTTTTATCGAACAGTCGCGCTAGATGCAGGGAATGCTTGTCTAGGCTAGGAATACATCCATAGTGGGGATTTCTGCCTGTATTGTTGTGAATGTCGATACTTGCAAATACTCCCCGCGATCGCATTTCCCTAATTACTTTTTGCGCCACGATCTGCTCTGGTAATGCCTCAGAGCCTTCCTCAATTTGCCAAATGCGATTGTAATCAGGTTGGTTATCTAAATGCCTCAGGCGATATCTTGCCCCCTCAATATTGCCGATAAATAAGGAAAGCGATCGCGGTAGTCTTTGGTGTTGATATTTACGAAGCAACTCGCGCATCGCTAGCCAACTGGTCGTTTCATTGCCATGTAACAAAATCGAAACAAATAACGCGGGTTGGCGATCGCCTGCGATGTGGATCAGGGTGGGACGATGGAGTAATTGCCAAAGTTGAGTGGATTCAAGATCCAATAAACCATCTGGTAGTTGATCGAAAATATCAAGCATAGAAAAAATCAAAAAAGCCATCACTCATAGTAAAGGCAATAGTAAAGGCACGCTATGCGTGCCTTTGCTGAATCAAAAGTTACGCTAAGCACTTGTGCAAACCCGTAAAGTTGCGCCCCTTAGGGGCGCAACTTTACGGGTTTTGGTTTGTAATTAATTATGGCTAGCTACCTACTCCCTTCCCACCAAAGAAATAGACATACAAAACCAAGAATTAGCGTTGCGGCGCAAAGCGCCGCAACGTCTAATTTTTCACTGGGAAGGGAGTATGCGTACCTTTTGGGATAAAAAACAATTTAGGCGTACCAATCGGCACGCCTAAATCTAAATGCAGGATAAAGAATAATTGCACTTAATGAAAAATAAACAAGAATCTAACTTACTAAAAAATAATCATAAAAATTATCGAAATTAGTAGGTAAGACCCATGCTGCGGCTGGTTTCAGCACCAAGATAGACACGGACGCTTAGGAAGTCAGTGGGGCAAGCAGTTTCGCAACGTTTGCAACCAATGCAGTCCTCGGTACGGGGAGAAGAAGCGATTTGAGCCGCTTTGCATCCATCCCAAGGAACCATTTCCAAAACATCACAAGGACAGGCTCGCACGCATTGTGTGCAGCCGATACAGGTGTCATAAATTTTGACTGCATGCGACATATTGCTATTGCTCCAATCAATTATATGTACCTATCTAAAAGAAAAATAGGCACGGGATGTTTAAAACCAAGTTTATCGTAGAGGTTTACATTCGTTGCTTAGATTGTGAGATAACTTAAAACAAATTAATATTTGCGGCTACAATCCAGTTTTTTGGGAAAGCCCATACTTGAGATCATACTTGTGGGGCATAAATTATGGCTATAGCTAAATAAGTTAAGACAGAAAACCCAGAAGAGTGTTGCGGCGCGAAGCGCCGCAACACTCTTCTGGGTTTTGTTTTTGTCTCAAAAAGCAAACAGAGAATGGCGGTGCGAAGCGCCGCCATTCATATCCTTGGTTAAAGCTATATCAAATTTTGACTTCGATCGCGATCGCTCAAAAAACTATGCAAGACTTTAATGATTAGATAATAAATATTAATAAAAAATTTCCTATGAAACGCATTACCCTGCTTGGCTCCACTGGCTCGATTGGTACGCAAACGTTAGATATTGTTGCCGAGTATCCTGAAAAATTTCAGGTGGTGGGAATGACAGCAGGGGGAAATATTGACCTTTTCGCAAGGCAAATTCGCCAGTTTCAGCCCGAAATTGTGGCGATCGCTAACGAAACGAAACTTGCAGAATTAAAAGAGGCGATCGCTGACCTTTCCACAAAACCAATCCTGCTAGCAGGAGCCGAGGGAGTAGAAACAGTTGCCGCCTATGGTGACTCGGAGGCTGTGGTAACGGGGATTGTCGGCTGTGCAGGGCTATTGCCAACAATTGCCGCCATTAAAGCAGGTAAAAATATTGCACTAGCCAATAAAGAGACTTTAATCGCAGGCGGCGAAGTGGTCGTACCTTTGGTGCAAAAACATGGTGTGAAACTATTGCCTGCGGATTCCGAGCATTCGGCAATTTTTCAATGCTTGCAGGGAGTGCCAGAAGGGGGATTGCGACGGATTATTCTCACGGCTTCAGGCGGAGCCTTTCGCGATCGCCCCACCGAGGAGCTAGCCTCCGTTACTGTCGCTGATGCCTTAAAGCATCCTAACTGGGCTATGGGTAAAAAAATTACGATCGACTCAGCCACCTTAATGAATAAAGGTTTGGAAGTGATCGAAGCTCATTATCTCTTTGGCGTGAATTATGATCAGATTGAGATCGTGATCCATCCCCAAAGCATTATTCACTCCCTCATTGAATTAGAAGACACTTCAGTATTAGCGCAACTTGGTATTCCTGATATGCGGTTACCTTTGCTCTATTCCCTCTCCTATCCCGATCGCCTTCCTACCCAATGGGAGCGTCTCGATCTGGTTAAGTGTGGCACCTTGACCTTCCGCGCCCCCGATCATCAGAAGTATCCCTGTATGGAACTAGCCTACGCCGCAGGTCGTGCTGGGGGAACCATGCCTGCGGTGTTGAATGCTGCCAATGAGCAAGTAGTGGAACTGTTTTTACAAGAGCGAATTCGCTATGTTCAGATTGCAGATTTGATCAAACATGTATGCGATCGCCATAACTGCATATCTAAGCCCGAACTTGAAGATATTCTCGAAGCCGATAAATGGGCAAGAAAAACCGTGATCGAACAGGTGATGGCGATCGCATAAAAAAGGGTGAGATGCAAAGCATCTCACCCTTTTTTAATTTTTCAGGTTTAATTTTTCAGGTTTGATTTTTCAGGTTTGATTTTTCAGGGTGGGTGGCATAACTACTTTAGTTGCTAAGCCTAGGCTCTTCAGCATTTGAATAGCCCACCAAGTCACATCAACTTCCCACCAACGCCAGCCCGCCTTTGCCACATGGGGATAGGCATGGTGATTGTTGTGCCATCCTTCGCCATAGGTAACGATCGCGGCCCACCAGAGATTGCGTGAATTATCATTAGTCTCAAAGGTGCGGTAGCCCCACATGTGGGTAACTGAGTTAATAAACCAAGTGCTGTGCCATAGTAAAACTGATCTTAGACACATGCCCCAGATAATGTAAGACCAACCGCCGAGGAGATATAAGCCAAGCCCTAAAGGAATTTGCAGTAGTAAAAAGTATTTATCTAACCAGACATAGAAGGGATCGCGCACGAGATCGGGGGCATATCTGCCATATTTATCTAAGTTAAAAAAGTCGGGTTTTGGGTAAAGTATCCATAGCATATGGCTCCACCAAAATCCTCGGCGCGCAGAGTAAGGATCAAGCTCCATATCCTCTGTATGGGCGTGGTGAAGGCGATGACCCGCAATCCAAAATATTGGTCCCCCCTGTAGTGCGGCTGCACCGACTAAGGCGATCGCATATTCTAACCATTTGGGGACGTGAAAACTGCGATGGCTTAATAAACGGTGATAGCCCAAGCAGATCCCAATACTTCCCAAAAACCAATGCAACAGAATCGTAACTCCTAAGGCTGACCATGAGAAATACCAAGGAGCCAATAGCGCTAAAATATGGAAGATGGAAAAGAACGCTATTGATGTCCAGCTAAGTTTTAAGGGCTCGGGATTGGGATTAGAAGGTGCGGGTATAACGTCTGAAAATAATCTGGTCATATTTGTAAAGAATAATTTTAAATAGTTCTAAGATTCTTGCTAAGGTTAGTTCTAATTTGAATCGCACACCATTAAAGAGACATGGCGATCACGGTAGAACTACAGCGCATTGCGCTCAAACCCAAACCAAGGAAATTTTTGAAAGCGTTGCGAAGCAACG
>NZ_ALWB01000189.1 GCF_000332215.1 Pseudanabaena biceps PCC 7429 | reverse complement strand
CAGGGCATAAACCGCAAGAATTGACTGGCGGCGCGAAGCGCCGCCAGTCAATTCTTGCGGTTTGATTTGTCCTCAGGCAAGTGACTGTAGCTATAAGATTGGTATAGCTACTTAAATTTAGAGAAAAACCAAAATGCGTGTTTTACATACGATGATTCGGGTTGGTGATTTAGAGCGATCGCTGGACTTCTATAGCAATGTCCTTGGCATGAAGATCTTACGTCGCAAAGATTATCCCGATGGGCGGTTTACCCTCGCTTTTGTTGGCTATGGCGATGAATCTAGCAATGCCGTAATCGAGCTAACCCACAATTGGGATACCAACGCCTATGACATCGGTACAGGCTACGGGCATATTGCTTTGGGTATGGAAAATATCTATACAGCCTGCGATGCAATTCGGGAAAAAGGTGGCAAGATCACGCGGGAACCAGGACCGATGAAGCATGGGACTACCGTAATAGCCTTTGTCGAAGATCCCGATGGCTATAAGATCGAACTAATTCAATTGAAATAATGTAAGCAACTAGGCATAATTCAAAAAACGACTCAAAAGCTGTGGCGCTAGCTGCGCTTGCGCTACAGCTTTTGGCTCTGGTCTCTAATTGTGCCCCGTTACCTATAGCAATCCTAAATGATTTGCGAGAGGCTTCGACTTCGCTCAGCCATCGGGATACGGAGTCTAAGCGAATCCCTGTTTTTCTCATATATCATATAAGTTTCTGAAGATTGATATAAAAATTGTTATAAGCTTTAAAGCTGCACACCAGTAGCCTAGTCATGCGTAGACCCCGATATACTTCCTCTTGGCAATCCAAGCGCAAATCTTGGTTGCGGAACACTCTACTCCTTATTTTTATTGGTTTACCTTTACTGTTGATATTGGCGGAACTGATCGCGCGAGGAGCCGTTTTAGCAACTGGCAGTACTAACCAACTCGTCCCCAATAAAACTGTAGCGATCGCCCAGTCCTATGCATTTAAGTTGCAAGATTCCAATGGTAATAACTATCCTGGGCTGCCCGATGCAGGGTTGTTGCATATAAAACGTAGTCCTCTGTTGGGCTACGAAATATTACCCAGTCAGAGTAGCGACTATTGGCAAATCAACGATCAGGGCTTTCGCCAAGATTCATCTGTTCCGATCGAAAAGCCTGCTAATGAGATCCGCATATTTCTAGTGGGTGGCTCTACCGCCTTTACAAACATGGCGGAAAAGAATCAAAAGGCTTTGGCATTTAAAATTGAGAAATTGCTGAACGATCGCGTTCGCGCTCAAAATAGCAGCCCTGAAAAGTTTAAACCTAAGGAAATACCCTACTTTGCCGATCAAATTGAGGCAATGCGAGCTTTGCCCCCAAGGATCCGTGATGGGAGTTACCGTGTGATTGCCGCCGCCGCTCCTGGATATAGTTCTGGTAATGAACTTGCCTTACTAGCCCATCGAGCGCTTGCCTATAATCCCAACGCATTGCTGATTTTGGATGGTTACGAGGATATGCGATCGCCTAGCAATCAACCTGCTCGCGAAATCGGGAACGTCGAGCAAATGTTACGCGATCCGATCGCTCAATATCGACAGCATCAAACCCAGCAATTTAATAATTGGTTAAATTCGCTTTACCTAGTCAAGGCTTGGCAAAAATGGGTGGCTCCTGCCGATATCACCGTATTTAGTTCTGAATACCAAACCTTTAATGCCGAACAACTGGCTAAAGATCCCAAGGAACTCCAAAAAAGGATTGACCGCTATCTTTACAATACGCAGCAAATGGTCAAGCTGGCTAATGGTATCCCTTCTTTGATCGTGCTTCAGCCTGAGATCACTGGCAAGCAAAAATCCTTAACTAAAGAGGAAGAAGGTATTCTCAAATCCTTGGGCAAAGAATATAGCGATCGCGCCGCTAATGCCTACAAGCTGGCAGAACAAACCCTTAACAATAGTTCCCTGAAGTCCAAATTTGTTAATTTCTATCAGGTCTTTCAAGATACAAATCAACAGGCTTTTATCGATCCGATTCATTTAACTGAAGCGGCAAATGATCTGTTGGCACAAAAACTCTATGAAAGCACTGAGCAACTATTTCTAGTGCAGCCTCAATCAAATACGCCGACTGGAGAAGGAGATACGCCAAAGCCACCAGTGGTAGTTCCAGAAGCGCCCACGATCAATAAGACTAATATTTTACCTGAGAGCCTACAACCCCTTAAAGGACTGTAAGGCTCACATTGCAAAATTGTAGATCGCTTAACCCGAACTGACGTTAAACTAAATAGGATTAGTGAGTTTAATAAATATTTATGGTAGAACCAATTTTGTCGGGCATTTGCCTCGGTCTCATTTTCATTACCCTTGGCGGACTGTTTTTTGCTGCTTATCAGCAATACCGTCGCGTCTAGCCCGAATAAGTACTTCAGCATAATTAAAATCCAGATCTAAAACCTGCGGCGCACGCTGCGCGTGCGCCGCAGGTTTTAGGGTTTTGTATTTAATTAAGCCCACTTACTTATATCAAAAATAAAAAACAGAAGAGGTTTTTTACACCTCTTCTGTTTTTTGGTACAAACTTGGAATTTGTCTCGAAAATCGCCTCAAAAATCGCTCAAAAATTTCTTTTAGTCGTCACTCTTGGTTTCTTCTTCAGGCTCTTCGGGTTGCTCTAAATATCGACAAATCTCATTGATTTTCATCCGATAGATATGCGGCCAGCCACCATTTGTCTCGATATCGCGTAGGAGATTAAAAAGCTCATGCCGACTAGTTGGCAGAGATGGTTGAAACAAATCGTCACGAATCCGCTTATGGAGTGCTTCGAGGACTCGCAAAATTTGCAAAAGATTGGCTGAACTACTCTGCTGAGCCTGAGCAGTTTGCCATAGGCGATCGGTAAGCTGCTCCAGTTCAGACAAATCATCAGTTTGTCCCTGTTGTGATTGTTTCTGTGATTGGATTTCAGTTTGTGCCAAGCTAAGTACCCTCGTGCGCGATAATATGATGATTGGAATTTTACAAATGTAAGTGTCTTTGGCGAGCTTATTTCTATGGCTAGTCTAGAGCACCACCAACTCCTTAACGATCTCAATTTAAAATCCCAAACTAGATCGTATTTTTAACAGAGTTATCATAGTCTGTGCTTTGCGCTATCTGTCCTAACTCTAAGATACTACCCGTTTAATCCTGTTAAATCCCGTTAAATTAAGAAGAGGTTATTTATGAAATTTCGTAGTTTTACGAAAGCAATTTTTACATTGTGTATCAGTTTATGTATGTTAGCGGCAAGCGGGCTGTTTGCAATCAATGCGATCGCCGCAGTTGAGCCAGGCTTGACCTACGACCAAATTGTAAATACTGGTTTAGCCAATAAATGTTCGGACATTCTCGGTTCTTCTCGCGGTGGTCGTAACTTTATCCCTGTGGGAGTTGGTCAATCTGTAGAAATTACAGACCTTTGCTTAGAACCAACCTCATTTTTTGTTAAAGAAGAATCCTCTAACAAGCGTAAAAAACCTGAGTTTGTAGCTAGCAAGTTGATGACACGCTCGACTTCGAGTCTCGACTTTGTAAAGGCAAAGGTTACGGGTAACGCCGATGGCAGTCTTAACTTAATCGAAACCGATGGTCTAGACTATCAGCCCATCACCGTTAAAATGCCTGGTGGCGAACTGGTAGCGATTCTATTCACTATCAAGGGTTTCAAGGCTACCACTGCTCCTGGTGTCAATGGCATCACGACATCGGTTGATTTCATTGGATCTACTGATGTTCCCACCTATCGCGGTTCTGGCTTTATCGATCCTAAGGGACGTGGTTTAGCGATCGGATATGACTCTGCGGAAGCATTACCTGCAAAGCGTAACTCCTTTGATAACAGAAGTGTTAAGGATGACTCCACCTCCAAAGGCACGATGTCTTTACAAATCGCTAAGCTCAATGCTGATACTGGCGAAATCGCTGGTACTTTTGAGACCGAGCAAACCTCTGACAATGACCTTGGCGGTGTCGAACCTAAAGAAGTCCTCATTCGCGGTGTATTTTACGGAAAAGTTAATTCTTAATTTTGGTAGTGCTAAATAGTTAAGGATATCCATCCTTAATCATAAGTACTTGTACAAAATAAATTACGGAAACCTGTAGAGTTGCGCCCCGCAGGAGCGCAACTCTACAGGTTTGGATCTTTAATTAACTATGCCTAGCTACTTATAAATCCTTGCCTTAATTTTTAAAAAGCGAGAAAAAAGAAGAAATTGGTTAGCCATGTCTTCTTTTTTCTTGCTTTTTCTTGCTTTTCTGATTTTGTAGCGATCGCGATCTAAGTCAAGCAGCTACAGTCACTTGACTTACAGCAATTATCGATCAAACGAACCACAAGGAAATTTTTGAAAGCGTTGCAAAGCAAGGCTTTCAAAAATTTCCTTAGTTTGGGTTTGAGCGCAAAGCACTATAACTTGAAAAAACTTACTAGGCTTAGTTTTTAATTCGCAAAAGTGTTGTCACACTTTCGGGAATTGGTATCACCCGACAAAAAAGAGAAAAGAATGGGCGGTGCTTTGCGCCGCCCATTCTTAAATATATGTTTAAAACGAAATACTAAATATCAACTTAAAGGCATTACCAAGCCAAATTAAAGCAACCACACCACCAGCGATCGCTAAAGGGAATATCGTTAAGGTTTTCCAGATCTTAATTTCTAAGACAACTGAGGCACTCCAAACTTGCCAGATGATAAACCAGATAATGACCGCAATCGCCGCGTTCGTCCGAGACTGGATTGGCAAGCTGAGCGCGGGAGCCATAAACAGCCAAGGCAAGCTGGCAAAACCTGTCAGGGTCAATAAGACTTTCATCTCGACCTTCTTTTGAAAAACACTAGCCAACTGCTGAAGTAAAAAAGTAAAGAACAACCAGCCGATCGCCGCGCTAATCATTGAGCCAAACATTTTGAAAATCGTAAACCGCTCGAGGCGAAGGGTTTCCAGCGAATTGACCAAAGCAATTACAATCAAGGCTTGCGGGAAGGTAGGATTTGCCTTGAGTTCCTCAAAAGTTGCCTGCGGTAAAAACAAAGTCCCATAAAGGCGATCAAGAAACGAACCGAGATTTTGTCTTGGCGATCTTTCCATTTCTGCGATGCTTGCCGTAGCGATCGGGTTTAGCTCAGCATTTGCATCCGCAGATAAATCAGTAGATAAATCAGCAGAATTTGGCTCAGGGGAATTCATAAAAAGCTGGTGATGACGTTGATGGCGTTGATTAAGTCTAAATTTGCCGTGATTTTGTCTTAATGTAATATTAATTGCTAACTGACTCTAACATGATTGACCTCGATACTACTCAAACCCATCACCTCCTAAATATTGACGCAGTCCAATTGCCGCAGGGCTTGCGTGGAAAAATCACCATCCCTGGAGACAAGTCAATTTCGCATCGAGCTTTGATGCTCGGTTCTCTGGCGGAAGGGATAACCACTATTCGAGGTTTGTTGCTCGGTGAAGATCCTCGCAGTACGGCGGCTTGCTTTAATGCGATGGGAGCAGCGATCTCTCCCCTTAACTCAGAATTAGTAACGATCGAGGGGATCGGACTGGGGAATTTAAAAGAGCCTCTAGATGTTTTAAACGCTGGGAATTCGGGAACGACCTTACGTTTGATGTTGGGGATTTTGGCAAGTCATCCCGATCGCTTTTTTACGGTGACTGGCGATAGTTCCTTGCGATCGCGCCCGATGTCTCGCGTGGTCAATCCGCTACGGCAAATGGGCGCAAATATCTGGGGCAGAGAGAATGGCGCGCGCGCACCCTTGGCGATCTCAGGGCAAAATCTCAAAGCAATCCACTATCAGTCTCCCGTAGCCTCGGCTCAGGTCAAGTCTTGCATCATGCTCGCAGGGCTAATGATTGATGGCGAGACGATCGTTACCGAACCAGAGCGATCGCGCGATCATAGTGAAAGGATGTTAGCAGCCTTTGGGGCGAAAGTTACCGTTGACGTAGAAACGAATACCGTTTCCGTCAAGGGGGGCGCAAAGTTGGTAGGGCAAGAGATCACCGTACCTGGAGATATCAGTTCGGCGGCTTTTTGGTTAGTAGCCGCTTCCATCGTTCCTAATTCCGATCTATTAATTGAGAACGTGGGCATCAATCCTACCCGCACGGGAGTTTTGGAAGTCCTTGCCGAAATGGGAGCTAATATTACCTACGAAAATCAACGGGAAGTTACGGGCGAACCTGTTGCCGATCTACGCGTGCGATCGGCATCTCTCAAAGCTTGTCGGATTGGTGGTGCGGTAATTCCTCGATTGATCGATGAGATTCCCATTTTAGCGATCGCAGCCGCCTGTGCGGAAGGAACGACTGTTATCGAGGATGCCGAAGAACTGCGTGTCAAGGAAAGCGATCGCATTGTGGCGATGGTCAAGGAAATGACTAAATTAGGGGCAAATGTAACGGAACGTCCTGACGGCATGGAGATCGTTGGCGGAAAAGCCCTCACGGGTACAGAAGTAGAGAGTTATGACGACCATCGTATTGCGATGAGTTTAGCGATCGCCGCCCTAGTCGCCAAAGGCAAAACTTCAATTAACCGCGCCGAATCCGCCGCCATTTCCTATCCTTCCTTTATTCCAACTCTACAGAGTTTATATTCCAAATAAAAAGGAAAGAGGCGCGTTGCGCCTCTTTCCTTTTTCATCAAGTTAAATCAAGAGAATCTTCTGACTTCAAGTTATTTTCTTCTTCCTCTGTGGATATGGGAGCGATATAAAAGCTGCTGATAATCGCAATCGCCAACCACCAAAGTAATTGCACCTGTGGACGATACCAGACGGTATCAACTAAACCATGAACGAGCATTCCCACTAAAGTCGCGATCGCAGCAATAATCCATAAACCACTCGAATCGCGATCGCTTCTCAATCGATTTAAACCAAACCACCCTTGACGAAAAATTGTAAAAACTAGCCAGCTATAACAAATTATGCCGACTATTCCTGTTTCTACGGTGATCTCCAATGGTACAGAATAAGTACCCAAGGCACTATAACCAGATCGCTGATAGAGTGGATAGATTTGATTAAAAGCTTTATTACCAGGACCAATTCCTAAAATTGGTTTCGCCCTAATCATATTAAGAACCGATTGCCAAACATTAACCCGAAAGGCATTACTACTATCATCGGTTCCAAAAATACTACCTACCCGCTTACGCAATGTGGGGATGAGAATCGTTCCCAAGGCGATCGTCCCTGCGGTTCCACCTAATACCGAAGGAAAAGTCCAACTCGGCAAGCGTTTGCCCCACCAATAAACCAAAAGTAACACCAATGTAAAACTTTCGGCGGCGATTCCTATCAGTCCTCCACGACTTTGGGTTTGCGTAATGCAAAAGGCTCCCAAAATAGCCGTCAATATTCCTAAGGTCTTCATGCCCCAATTGCGCCAATGGATTGCCGCGATCGCTCCCAATGGTAGTGCCGCCATTAGATAACCCGCAAACAAATTGGGGTTTCCCAGAAAACTATAAACGCGGGTAACGCCTGCCGTCTCAGAAGTAGGATCTGTCCATGTCGCCAGTTCAGGTGCACCCAGATACCATTGCTGCACCCCATAGGCACTAGCAATCAACGCCGAACCCAAATATGCCCCAATGAAAATCGATCGCCATCCCAAGCGCATCAAGCGGCTCATCGACACAAAGGCAAGCATATATAGCGTGAGCTTCACCATGCCATCGGCAGCCGCAACCCGCACGGGTGATAGCAAAGTGGCAACTAAGGCGATCGCCCAATAAGCAATCAAAGGCGTATGAATGGCGGTCCAAATGGGTACTGATTGATCCTGCTCGTCACGGCGATCGCTAAGCCATAGTAATAACCAGGCGATCGCTACGGCTGCACCGATTACCCCTGTTTGCGCATTTTCTAAAAATGGCAAGGTCGCCAGCATCACCACTAGTAAGCCACCCAGAAATTTAGCACTCAACAAGCGACTACCTTCGCGCCACGCTTGCAATGGGCTAATTATTTGAAAAAACCTAGCTTGGCTGCTGAGCCACCATAATTGCAGGGGTTGCAAAAACTTGGGTATGGGTAGTTTGAGCTTGGAATTCATAAAGCAATCGGCATATTTGAACTTAGGGTAAAGTTATTTTGACACCTTGAGGGTAAAGGAAAAAGAAAAATGGAAAAACTAAATTCTGCTGAAGCTTATAATGATCGCGGTATGGAACGCGCCGAGCATGATGATTTTGAGGGGGCGATCGCTGACTATACCGAAGCAATTGCGATCGATCCGACCTATGCCGAAGCCTACTACAATCGCGCCTACGATCGCTCAGAAATTAGAGACTATGCAGGTGCGATCGAGGATTATACCAAGGTAATTGAGTTAGCTCCCGATGCTGCGCCTGCTTATTTCAATCGGGGCATGGCAAAGGCAAAACTTGGCGATGCCGAAGGTGCAAATGCTGACTGTGCACATGCTAAAAGTCTAGGATTATAAGCAATTAAGATTGATAAAATCTACTTTCTTGCCATGATAGTCCTTATTTATAAGGGTAACTTTTATCTCTGCAAAAAACGACATATTTCTCCTGTGGTTGCATGTATTCCTATTTTCTTGATAATTTCTTCACAATAGGCTGTCTGTTTTCTCAATAACTTGTACATAGCAATAATTGTATAATTATTAAAATTTTGTGGAAATATATTGAAATATTGAATGGAATTCAAAAATATTATGGATAAAAAATTAATAGGAAAAATTTTCCTTTTGGGAACATCCTTCAGTGTCTTATCTTATTTTGTTACTTCAGAAACCTACGCTAATGTCATGCCTTTTTCTGGATCAACAAGAGTGACACAAACAGCCCACGCTGACGGTTATGGGCTAAGAGCTATTGACTTAGGTCTAGGTGCTGGCACACCTGTTCTTGCTCCTGCTAACGTGACCGTTATTGCTACTTGCAATGCAGGTAACAATCATCGCGCCATTAAATTAAAAGCCGATGATGGTACTTTCTATTCTCTTATTCATGTCTATAGTACAAATATTCAGAAAGGTCAGCGCTTCCAACAGGGAGAAAGGATTGGTACTGTCGCATCAGACAAGCCTTGGAACAAATGCGCTAAATCCACTGGCATTCATCTTCACTTTGGTTCTAGCAGCCCAGTTGTGGATAATGTAAATATCCGTTCTGTAAGGTTAAATACTGTCATTCAGTCTTCTAATTAATTACAGCGCGTTGCTTTTAATTAAAACCCAGAAAGAATTTTTAAACTGTGGTTTAGCCAAAGTTTAAAGTGTGATCAAGGTGGGCGCGTTACAATTGAAGCCTTGAATTAGTTAGGTGATTAACGGGTAATAAACGTAACATTTAGTTACAATAGGGTATTGACCAATTTCCCATTCCCCATAGCCCTATGACCCGTGACCTGCGATCGTTTCTCAAACTGCTCGAAGAGCGCAAACAACTCCATCGTGTCAAAGCCCCCGTTGATTCTGAACTAGAAATTGCCGAGATTAGCAATCGTCTTCTGCAATCGGGAGGACCAGCACTGCTATTTGAGAACGTTAAGGGTTATCAAACACCAGTGGCGGTAAATTTGCTAGGAACAGTCGAGCGAGTCTGCTGGGCGATGGGTATGAAGGAGCAGTCAGAATTAGAAGTACTCGGTACGAAGTTAGGTAAGCTACAAAGTCCCAAACCGCCAAAAAAAATCTCACAGGCGATCGAATTCGGGAAGATTCTCTTTGATGTAGTTAAATCTCGTCCGCAAAAGCTTCTATTTGGAAACGCTCCTTGTCAGGAAGTAGTTTTACAGGGAGATGCAGTAGATCTCGATCAGATTCCCATTCTCAAACCCTATCCTAAGGATGGTGGTCGCGCCGTCACTCTCGCCCTAGTAATCACCAAAGATGTCGAAAATGGCATTCCTAATGTGGGTGTCTATCGCTTGCAGCAGCAGTCAAAAAACACGATGACGGTACAATGGCTATCTGTACGTGGTGGGGCAAGACATTTGCGAAAAGCAACTGAGGCTGGGAAGAAACTCGAAATTGCGATCGCGATCGGGGTTGATCCCGTCTTAATCATGGCAGCCGCAACACCGATTCCTGTAGATTTATCAGAATGGATTTTTGCGGGACTCTATGGTAATGAAGGCGTACAGCTTACCAAATGTAAAACCATAGATTTAGAAGTACCTGCCTGTGCTGAATATGTTTTAGAAGGAACGATTACACCCCATGAAGTGGGAACCGATGGTCCTTTTGGCGATCACATGGGCTATTACGGTGGGATTAACGAGCAGGCTCCTTTAATCAGATTCCATTGCATGACCCATCGCAAAGATCCCATCTATCTAACCACCTTTAGCGGCTTACCTCCTAAAGAAGAAGCGATGATGGCGATCGCACTTAATCGCATCTATACTCCCATCCTCCGCCAGCAGGTTTCGGAAATCACCGATTTCTTTTTACCAATGGAAGCCCTTTCCTATAAGGCCGCCATTATTTCCATCAAAAAGGCATATCCTGGACAGGCTAGACGCGCCGCCTTAGCCTTTTGGAGCGCATTGCCTCAGTTTACCTACACTAAGTTTGTGATCGTAGTTGACCATACGATCAATATTCGCGATCCGAGACTGGTAGTTTGGGCACTTAGCTCTAAGGTCGATCCAACCCGCGATGTATTTATTTTGCCAGATAATCCCTTTGACTCCCTCGATTTTGCCTGTGAGAAGGAAGGTTTAGGTGGACGGATGGGCATTGATGCGACAACCAAAATCTATCCTGAAACCGATCGCGATTGGGGCGATCCTTTAGAGAGCGATCCTGAGGTTGCCGATCGAGTAACGCGCCGATGGGCTGAGTACGGATTGGCAGATCTGAAACTGGATGGAGCCGATCCCAATTTGTTTGGTTACGACATTAAATAAAAACTAAAATCTGTGTCAATCGCGGCGCGATTGACACAGATTTTATAGCTATAGCCAAAACCAAAATAGAGTTGCGGCGCTTCGCGCCGCAACT
>NZ_ALWB01000188.1 GCF_000332215.1 Pseudanabaena biceps PCC 7429 | reverse complement strand
CGCACGCGCAGCGTGCGCTACAGTTTTTGGGGTTTTATATTTAGTTGCGCCTAGCTACTTATACCAAATCACAAAATGGCTACGCCATTTTGTGATTTTAAAACCCTTACTGGGTTTGGTTTTTAATTCCCAAAAGTGTAGCCACACTTTTGGGAATTGGTATTATAGTTGTTGCCCAAGTTTAAAAACCAAGAATTGATTGGCGGCGCTTTGCGCCGCCAATCAATTCTTGGTTTTTAAGTTCTAGAAATTTATAGTTGACAAAACCGATATATCGCGATAGCTTTTATGTATAGATATCGATATATCGCGATAGCTATTTAAAACCAATAAGGAGTTACCTATGTTTAGACAATTTCGTTCCCATTTTCCTGATCTAGCTTTAGCAGGAGAAGGACTTAACAATCACTTCTTCATGAGTAGGAGGCATGGACACAGAGATAATTTTGGTGGCGGGTGGGGCGATGAGCCTCGCACCCGTCGCGGTGACATAAAATTCATTCTGCTCGCACTGCTATCGGAGCGACCCATGCATGGCTATGAACTGATCAAAGAATTAGAAGCCCGTGGTGGTGGATTTCGCCGTCTCAGTGCGGGCTCGGTATATCCCGCATTACAAATGATGGAAGAAGGCGGTTATCTGACGAGCGAGCAGATTGATGGTAAGCGTATCTATACGATCACCGAGAATGGCAGGCAATTTTTGAGCGATCGCCATCAGCAATCCCCTGTCAAAAATCCTCGCGACAGCTTCACAGAAAACAAACCTACGGAATTGATAGAATTACGGCGGACTTTAACCGAGTTAAACGATGCTGTCACCCAAATCGCTCGCAGCGGCAATCTGGAGCAGGTCAATCGCGTGCGTGATCTGCTTACTCAGGTCAAGCGTGAAATCTACAAAATGCTTGCAGAGCAGTAATATTCCTCTGTCGTTACAGTAATTGCTGCAAAATGGTGGGATCTTTAATTTCTTTATCCTTGGCGAGTAGGAGGATCTTAGAAATTATTTCCGCAGTTTTCGGATCGTCATCGGCAAAGGGAAGGAATAATCTACCTCGATGCTGACTGTGAACGGGAACAATGCAAAGGGAGCCCCCTGGTTGGCGATGTACCACACCACTGCCAAGATGGACAGAATAGCTGCCGAGTTCACCTTCGATTAGGGCATAGTTATTTTGTAAATTGACATTGGTCAGTTTCAATAATCGATTGGTTTCCCGAATTAGTGCCGATCGCATTTCCACCGTAGAAGCACTTGCCTCTGGATCGACTCCGCCTTGATGCGCCACGCTCACCACTAGGTCAAGATCGCGCATGACTTCGCTAAAAACTATGGCAGGAACTTGATCGAGTTTGAGAGAAGTGTTGCGACTACGTTGAGAGAAGTAGACAGCATCAATAGTTAAACCTTCCACCTCGGCGGGAGTAGTCCAACCACTGTCAGTTTCCACAGATACATAAATATCTTGGTCATAGAAAATGCGATGGATACTTGATTCATAATCGTAACTATTCGCCACCCAGCCACGCTGTCCAAATAGAGCTAAAGCCTGTCTGGGATTCACCTGATGTCCAGCATAGCGGCGAGAACCTTTCTGTTCAGTTTCTTCCGTAGGAATAGGAAGATAGAGTTCTCGAAAAATTTGTTTGAAAGGTTGCGATCGCTCAGCATGGAAACATTCTTGTTGCCAGAGATGCCATTCACCCGTTTTCACAAGATCGGCGGGATGGGCGATTCGGACTAGATCAGCAGAATTGAGTTGGATGTAAGTGCTGTCATGTTTTCGCAACCGAGAATCTTGGGGATAACCGATCGCCGTTTCGCCAACAAAAATCAACTGTTGCAACATCGGGCGCAGAATGGGATGAATTAGTAATTGTTGCAGTTCTGCACCTGTAAAGCGATCGCCGCGACACATGGACTGTTCGAGAGACAACCGCATTCTTGAGGCTTGTTTGGTTAGTTTCTGTTTGCGCTCCTGAAGACCCATAATTTCTGTATTCTTTTTGAGCGTCGCAGGAATAGTTTTTTGCGGTTTACCTTTTTTGACGATTGTTAAATTAGGAGCGCCGAGCGCGTCAAGACTGAGACTAACGGAAACATCGCCTTCTGTCACCGTGACCGCACCTTCTACTAAATCAGCGATCGCTTTGGCTTCCATCGCCCATTCTAGGCGTTGAGGATCGGCGTATCCTGCTGTCCGCGACAGGTTTTCGAGGGCAATACGGGCGGCTAGTTTTTCACTCGCCTGACGTTGGGAACCAAATTGTTTAGTACCCTGCATAAATTCTTGAATAACTTCGTAGCGTTGCAAAATATCGGCTTCACGATTCTCTGACTCTAAGGGAATTAAACCCAAGGCTCGCACAGAATCCTGATGGCGCTTTGTTTGAATGCGATCGATGGTTGCCGATTTCTCAATTTGTCCTAACATGGCATCTGCAAACAGACGCGCCCGCGTATGTCCTTGTCCGCCCGCTGCAAATTTCGCCGCTTCGTGGATTTCTTCCCATTGAGCGGGTGTCATGGCGCGATAGGCTCTCCAAAACCAAGCTACATCGACAGCACCATCTACTAGATCTTGGCTGGTGAGGGGAGTATGTTCGCCAACTTGAGCGCTCCAACCTTCTCTAATCGATTGCTCGACTTGCCAATGGGAATCTTTGGTATGGGCATGGAACCACCATACGGCTTCGGCAAATGCGGGAGATTCCAGTAGATGCCCGACATAACGCGCCCATTGAGGAGCATAGACGGCAAGCTCGATCGCTTTGCGATTAGTAAGTCCAGAAGCGGTAAATTGCTGCGCGAATAGTTCGGGGGTATCGGTGGGCAGAGGGAAAGAAACACGAATGAGATGACTAAATACAGCGGCTTTACTAGCGTGATCGTAGCTCCATCCTCGGATAAACTGTTCTTTGCCTAAATTTTGCAAAAGTTTAATCACGGGAGCAATGCCTAATACAGACTGCAAGCTCAAGGCGGCTTCGGTAGCAGGAGTGGGTAAATCGCCGCGATCGCATTCTATTTCCACAATCCGACTTCGACAGCGATCGACTAATTCTAATAAGTATTGATAATCAGGTTCAGGCAAACTAGAAAACTCATTTCTAGTGCGATTATCTGCTGTAAGCGTTCCGCTACGTTGAGTTAATGTTCTCAATTCTCTAAAACAGTAGTAGTTCTCCAACCTTTCACCAACTAAAAAATCTAAAAGATCTGCTTCTGTAACTGCATTGGCTTTGAAGGCAAAAATCATCTGGATTAAATTCGGACGACAACGCTTAATCTGTCCTTCCGATTGATTACTAATTGGCAAAACCTGATAACTTCCATTACCTTCATTTTTAAGGTAACGCGGTACTGTTCCAAATGGTTCATCAATCCAGCGTAGTAACTGCCATAGTCGTCTTGTCTGTGCTAATGTCCATTCACTAGGACACGAATTATGATACTGAAAAGCAAAAAGCAACCATGCAGTGAATTGATTATTTTCACGCCAATCATCAATATATTGATCTGGATATTGCTCTGGAGACGATCCAAGACTCTGTAAAACGGTTTGATGAATTGTCGCAAGTGAAAACTGGGTAGCGTCTAAAATAAAATCGACAGCACCTTCAAGAGGATATAGAAACAGCAGCCATTTCAGCGCACACTTAACTAAACTGCTATAATTTAATCCTTGTACTTCAATCACCAAAATTCGCTGACAATCTCTTACCCATTTAGGTGATTGATCGTTTAAAAAATGGTTCCGAAAGAAAGAATAGTCTTGGAAAAGGTTTTCATGTCCTTGTCTAGGCAAAGAAGCTATGGCTCGCAATAATTCATATCCATCGGCATCACGTAACTCTGGTGATCGATTCTGCCACCATTCTTGCCACACCTCTGCTAAAGGTAAATTAGCAAGATTCTCCTCATGGGAAATATCTGGGGAAGGAAAACTTAACCAATGTAAATTCCCTAGCAATTGCTCTTCGCCTTCAGTTCCATCCCATCCTCTCAGTTTAACTGGCACATTGCGATATTCATGAATTAAATCGTCGAGCGATCGCAAAATATTTTTTGCAGCTTCAGAAACTAATACAATTTCGCGATCGGGAAATTCGGGCGGAATCGCGGGAGTCCGTTGACTGGGATCGAATAGTCCCAAGCCATTTTCGAGGGTAGCAGTTTGCTGCTTTTCGGGTTCAGAAAATTTCTGTAAAAGCTCTACTTCGGCGGCGGTGAGTTTTGGTCTTTGGCGATAGGCTTCCACTTTTCGATAACAGTCATCGCTCAGACGTTTTGCCCGAATCATTTCATCTAATAATTCTAGTCCCGATATACGTTGCCCCGCATCTTTACTGTTTAAAAGGCGATCGCTACTAATAAGAACATCATTGTCCGCTTGATTCAAGATTAAATTCAACACTCCCCGCCGCAGATCGCTACCTTTACGGGTGAGTAAACCCTCCATTTTGACAATCAATTCAGAATTGAGAGCATAGGGTTTGAGTAAATTGAAAATTTGTTCGCGCAAATGGGAAGAGCGATCGCGCATTGCCGCAAAAACTTGACCCTGCACCTCATCATCCCAAGGTTGCTCTTTAATCAATAATTGGATTACTTGAACCCGAAGCCACACGTCCATCTCTGACAGATAGGGAATCATCCTTCTGGGAGAGCGATCGCCTAAATGATCATTTAAAGTGCGGATAACCTGCGATCGGTTTAAACTCAACAGCATCCATTCCCAAACTAGAGGTTGTAGTTTCTTCTCATTGGCGGGAATTCTTTGTAAAAAAGCTTCTAAACGCTCAAATAGATCGTTATTTATCCGATTGCTATCTATTTGAATAGTATTCAGAATACTATTCTGAATGCCCTGAAAAGCTTGGGCAGCCACTCGCAAATCGCGATCTTCGAAAATAGGTAATAGTGCTTGCTTCGTTGAGTCTAAATGTAATTGATTCAGTAAGAATGCAGCCACAAAGCGAACTTCCACTTGAGAATGTTGGAGTAAGAGCGTCGCAGGGGCGATGGCAGCTTCAGCATTCTCAAAGGCGATCGCCCATAGACAAAGATAAACTTCTTGAGGATCGGCACTTTCTAAACCTGACTGCCTTAAACTCTCATCTTCGAGAAATCCTAATAATTGACGCAGCGATCGCTCGGCTATTTTCTTCTGTTCGACAGTCCAACCAAAGCCAAACCACTGATCCACTGCTCGAATCGTAGCACTAAAGCGGATTAAATCCTGCTCTAAAATCAACCTCACCATGCGCCGAAAAGCTTGGGGATGGGCCTGAGCGATCGCTTCCAAAATCGTCTGTCTTAGTCCTTCCTGTCGTTGGGCAGCTAGGAGTAAATTCTCTACAAATGTCCAGCAGTCAGGTCGATTAACTATTAATAGCGATCGCACGACATGATTGCCCATAGCTGCGATCGGATGTTCCCCCCTTGCCGAGTCTAGTAATATTTTTAATATCTCCTCCGAATGTTCATCTTCCGCTTCTATCGCCGCCGCGAACAGAATGCCAATATCGGTGTATTGATAAATATAAGCTACCCAAACTGCATACCAAGCAATATCCTGTTCGTAGTGCTGAACTATATTCAGAATGCTTTGTACCCAATTAACTAAAGTGGCAGGGATAATGGAAGATGACAAGCGAAATGGCTGCCTTTGATAGCTATTCTGATAGGGTAATCGCTGATGTAATTGCCAACCAGCTTCTACATATTTGGCAATTAATGGACATAGCGCTTCAAAGATTTGATATCTTTCCGTAGCATTAACTTCTCCCAAACGATTAGCTGATTTTGCAAGCTCTTCCCAATTCTGACAATATAATCCATGCCGATCCCTTCGCAATAAAGCCCAAGCAATTTCTCTTAAACTATCTGGTAGAGATGCGATCGCCGTTTGATGTCGCTCTAACCAAATTTCGGGAGTGCTAAAGAATTTTTGTAGTTCTTGAGAAGCCTGTTCGCGCTTTAACATATTAACCTCCTACCATCGCCACGAGACGCAAAAATAATACCTTGCTTTGGGGCTGTAGCGTCACTTGCTCGTCCAGCGATTCATACTGGCGATCGTCAATAAAAACATAGTATAAGCCATCGCTAAAAGCCTGAATCGCCGCCTCAAAAGCGGCTTGCAGATCGACAGATTGAGTCGCAAATTCGCGATCGCCTGAAGTTATCTTGCCTTTTTCCATTCCCCAAGCGATCGCATCCTTAGTCAAGATTTGAGGCAATCTTTGTTGCTCTTGGCGATCGCGAAAAGCAGTCACTTCTGCATCCACAATATCCAAAATCAAATCGCGTAATGTCAAGCCTTCCTGCGAGATTGATACTTGCCACGGTGCAATTGGCGATCGCTTACGACCTATAACCTTTGCTTCAACCTCAACGATTTGCATAGTATGACCTATACGCTTATTCAGAAAGTAGATATGGGAGTGATTTTATCACTAAAAATTTATCACTAAAATTTATCACTAAGTAGCTAAAAACTAACAGTCTGCGCCACCAACTTAGTTGGTGGCGCAGACTGTTAGTTTTTATTCTTTAACGATACTGATGTATAACTGCCGTCAACTGTATCAGGACATAAAACCCAAAATAATGTTGCCGCGCTCCGCGCAGCAACATTATTTTGGGTTTTATTCTTTAACTATACTTACCTGACAAATACTATAGAAGATCGGGGCGGCGTTGTTGGGTACGGAGAATTTGTTGTTCCTTTCTCCATTCCGCAATTAATTTATGATTGCCCGATCGCAATACTTCGGGAACTTCCCAACCTCGGAATACTGGAGGTCTGGTGTATTGCGGATAATCCAGCAGTCCATCCTCAAAACTCTCAAACTTGAGCGAATCTTCCTTCCCCACTGTTCCTGGACGCAAACGTACAACGCCATTAATTAGCGCTAGTGCAGGAATCTCACCACAGGTCAATACAAAATCTCCAAGGGAAACTTCGCGAGTGACTAAATGCTCGCATACCCGTTCATCAATTCCTTCATAACTCCCACAAATAAGGACTAGCTGATCGTAATTGGCAAGCTCCTTAAACATTTCTTGCTTCATTGGTTTTCCCTGCGGAGTCAGATAGATAATTTCGCGCTTAGGCAAAATTGGCAATGACTCTACCGCTGCAAAAATCGGGTCTGGCTTCATCAACATTCCCACGCCGCCGCCATAGGGCTCATCGTCAACACGATGATGCTTATCGGTGGTGAAGTCTCTGGGATTGGTCAGATACACCTCGGCAATCTGATTGGCGATCGCCTTGCCAAGCAAGCTTGTTTGCAACGGCGAAGTAAAAAATTCAGGAAAAAGGGTGACAATATCTATACGCATAGACAAATTTTATCGCAAAACCCAAGAACTCCCAAAGACTCCCCAAAACTCTCAAGAAATACCCAAAATTCCCCGAAACTCCCCAAAATTCCTATGAATATGCTTCCAGTCGCCAAAGTAGAGGAGATCGTTTTAAGTTTGGTAAAACCTTTCGATCCGCAAATCGATAGTGAAATTATCCCCCTATCCCAAGCTCTGAACCGAATTTTAGCAGAGGATGTCCGTAGTGCCTTGGACTTTCCCCATTGGGATAACTCCGCGATGGATGGCTACGCTTTTCGTTACGCAGATTTAGAGGAGCAATTTCAGGAGCAATTTCAGGAGCAATTTCAGGAGGAATTTCAGGAGCAATTTCAGGAAAGATGGCAGTTACGGATCACTGCCGATGAAATTCCCGCAGGAATGGCGATCGCTAAACCCCTAGCAAAAGGCGAATGCATTCGCATCTTTACGGGAGGAATGTTACCCATTGGTGCGGATACTGTGGTCATGCAGGAAGATACAGAACGTATTGGCAATATTTTGTACCTTCAAGTCAAACCAATCCAAGGCGAATATGTTCGTCGTAAAGGTGAATTTATTACCGCAGGCACAACTCTGGTGTCAGCAGGTAGTAAATTAACCCCTACAGAAATTGGCGCTTTAGCTTCGGCAAGATGCCAACAGGTAAAAGTCTATCGTCAGCCACGAATTGCCGTTATTTCCACAGGGAACGAACTTGTGAGCCTTGATAGTTCGGCACCACTTCACTTAGGACAAATAATTGACTCCAATTTACATGCTATATCCGCTCTGATCGCCCAAGCGGGAGCGATCGCCGTTCCCTTTGGCGCAGTCCCCGACGACCGAGAAGAATTAGAAACCGCCATCAAAAAGGCGATCGCCACTAGCGATATGGTTATTTCCATAGGTGGGGTTTCCGTTGGTGATTACGACTATATAGATGGATTGCTGGAAAAACTAGGTGCTCATATCCATGTAAGGTCAGTTTCCATTAAACCAGGAAAACCTCTAACCATAGCTTCCCTCACAAACTCTCTTAGTGTGAATGGAAGTGAGGAAAGAATTGTTTATTTTGGAATTCCCGGAAATCCAGTTTCGGCAATGATGAGTTTTTGGAGATTTATTCGTGGTGCGATCGCTAAGTTAAATGGCGCGGGTGAAACCCATTGGCAGCCTCAATTTATTAGAGCTTCCACCACGGAAGCTCTTAATTCTCAAGGCAGACGCGAGACCTATCTCTGGGGAAAATTAACCTATCCCAAAGGAATCCCCACCTTTCAACCCGTCTCCAATTACAGTTCGGGTAACTTAATTAGCGCGATCGGGGTAAACTCTCTCGCAGTAATGCGAGTAAACCAAACTTATGTACCCGTGGGAGATGAAGTGATAGTTATGTTAATCTAATCATTACATTCTTTCGTGGTGATAATCCATAGTTGAATGTATAATCTAGGGGGCTGCAACGATATGAGAATCTTATAATTGTCTTAGGACAGAATCTTTAGACAATAAAAGAAATTGGATATAAAGATATAGATTGTATTATTCTCATGGAGTCCCAGATTAGCCTCAGGGCTAGGGGCAAAGGTCAAACAACGTAACCTAATCTATGTGCCATTGACAGCTATTGGTATCAAGCACATGTATGCAAAGTTCTCCTCTAATGTATTGGGCATATTTTCTAGCTGCTTGCATCATTGAGGATGTTCGTCCTATGCAATTAGATGAAAATAGCCTAAACAATGAAAATATCGCGAAACTTCTGCGGGGGTATCGGTTTTCTCCCTCTGAATCCTTACAGCATCAGCTAGTTGAGATTCATATGGGCATAATTCGCGAAACGATCGCTTCTTTACCAATCTCGCTCATCAATCAAACTAATATTGGCGAAAGGCGATCGGGAGATCGCGCAGACACCAGTGAACGTCGAGTATCTAACAAAAGAATTGGTGAAAGGCGTTCAAGCGATCGCGAATTACTAGAAGTAGGTAAGCAAGGCTTTAAAAAAGCCCTCAGTCAATTTAATCCTGAAACAAATCCCAATTTTTCTGAATTCGCCCAATTAATCATCTATCAACACTTAGAGAACTTTTTGCAAAGGAAGTATTTAGATAGTCGCAACGAACCAAAGGAATCCGAAGAAATGGATTCCCAAATTACGATCTCCAAAAAGCAAGAAACTCTAGAAATTTTGCAAGCCTATCGCTCTAAACCATCGATCAAGCTGCGCAACCAACTCGTAAACCTAAATATTGGCTTAGTACGGCGTGAAGCATATCACTGGAAAAATCAATGCCAAGAAAGCTTTGAAGATCTGATGCAGGTCGGCTCGATTGGGCTAATTAATGCGATCGAACGTTTTGATGTCAGCAAGGGAAATGCCTTTAGTTCCTTTGCCGTACCCTATATCAAGGGGGAAATCCAACATTACTTGCGGGACAAAAGTCCTACGGTGCGAATGCCACGCGCATGGCTGACAACCTATAACCAAGGCTGCAAAATTATTCGTACCAAACGGGCTGAAACTGGACGCGAACCTTCAAGTCAAGAAGTAGCCAATTACCTAGGTATCACAGTCAATGAATGGTATGACATCAAACTTGCTTGTCAAAACCGATCGCCAATTAGCCTTGATACACCGATCGATCAAAGCGAAGATAGCAGCACCTCGATCGGCGATCTGGTCACCGATCATAAATATCAAAGTTTTCAACTTGCTCAAGAGGACAATATTCGCCTCCAGCAAGCCCTCGATCTGTTAGAAGATCGTACCCGTGAAGTGGTGGAGTTTGTATTTTTAAAAGAATTTACCCACCGCGAAGTCGCTGAAACTCTAGGCATTAGCGCTGTAACTGTTTCGCGGCAACTTAAAAAGGGATTGATTGCCCTCAAAAAGATTTTAGCCACACCCATCGACTGATACCAATTCCCAAAATGGCAACGCCATTTTGGGAATCTCAAAACCTTACTGGG
>NZ_ALWB01000187.1 GCF_000332215.1 Pseudanabaena biceps PCC 7429 | reverse complement strand
CGTTGCTTCGCAACGCTTTCAAAAATTTCCTTGGTTTGGGTTTGAGCGCGAAGCGCTGTAAGTACTTCAGAGTACTTCAGCATAATTAAAATCCAGATGTAAAACCTGTGGCGCACGCTGTGCGCCGCAGGTTTTAGATCTAGTTTTTAATTTTACGAGAAAAATGGGGCTTCGACTTCGCTCAGCCATCCTAATACCGATAGCTGAGCGAAGTCGAATCCTCTCACAAATCATTTAGGATTGCTGTATAGCCAATCCATAGGGAATCAAAGGAAGAAAAATGCGTAGCTCAGGTTGGTGTGTCGTTGGGATTTTGTGCAATATTTCTACTTGTATTACCATTTTGGCGAATAGTCCCGCAGGATGGACCTTAGACAAGTCCGCCGATCGCCAAGGTATTGATGCAAGGAGCTTGCAAAATTCTCCCTACAACCTCACGGGCAAAGATGTATTTGTGGGGCAAGTCGAGTTGAGTCGTCCATTACGCTTTGCCGTAGATAAACTCTTTAACAAACTTTTATCGCGCGATCGCGCGATCGTGCAGCCCTATGCTGTTTTTTTTCGCGATGGTAAGGCTGTTCCCAATCGCAACATTGACGATCATTCCGAGCAGGTTGCCGCAGTCATCATTAGTCAAGATAAAACTTACCGAGGTATCGCGCCCAACGCCAAACTGATCTCTGCCGCCTATTCCCAACGTCGCCAAGACGGACAACCTGAAGCCTGTCTTGCCTCTCAATATATTGCGCGACAACACAACAGTACTGTGCGGGCGATTAACTTCAGCTTTGGCGAACTCCTCAGCGAAGATCCGCGCCCCAATCCTCAACTCGATGGCAATGCTCTACTTACGCTCTGCGTCGATTGGCTGGCGACGACTTACAATACCTTACCGATAATTGCAGGAAACCAAGGTAAAGGCGGCATTCCCATTCCCACCGATCTTTTTAATGGCTTTACCGTGGGCTTTACCCATGAGGTTGAGGGTATTTATCGTCAGCTTGATCGTGGCAACCTGATCGATGAGCCATTTATCGATCGCAGTAATACTGGTAAATACGAGCAGGGGGAATTTTTTACTGACCTCAATAAAGATGGGAAATGGACGGCAGGTGTCGAAAGTCCCCTCAATGGCAGGCGATCGCTGGCGCTGCTTGCTCCTGGTAATAACCTCAAACTCCCCAATTTACAAGGCAAATTTAAAAATGCCAATGGTTCGAGTTTTGCCGCGCCCCACGTAGTCGGGACGATCGCCCTACTCCATGAGTACGCCAATCGCCAGATTGAGATTGGACAATGGAGCGTTGAAGCGCGTCGGCATGAGTTACTCAAAGCTGTCCTCATCAACTCCGCCGATAAAATTCAAGATCGGGGTGATGGGAAGAACCTTGGTATGTCCAAAACTATTCTCGATACCTTTGGCAAAACATGGCTCGACAGTGAAGCCTATGGCAGTCGGGTAGTGCCGCTCAGTCGCAGTCTTGGCGCAGGACAACTCAATGCTCGTCGAGCTTTGCTGCAATACCAAGCAGGACAGCAATCACCCCAAAATGGAGTGGCAACCATCAAAGCGATCGGTTGGGATACCAATTTTGTCGATGTCGATAATTTTCAAGATTATATTTTTGGCGAGCCGCTCTTAGCCGACAGCTTTATCGCAGCTACCCTAACTTGGGATCGTCAAGTTAAACTCAACGATAAAAATGGCAATAGCCTCTACGATATCGGTGAAAGCTTTAGTGATGAGGGCTTTAATAAAATTGAATTGTACTTAATGCGATCGCAGGATACCGATATTTCCCAAAGTATTTGGTCATCCACCAGTCAAGTTGACAACTTACAGCATATTTTTGTGAAAATTCCCACCACAGGTAAATACAAACTGCGGGTGGTATTCAAATCTCCCCAAACCAATACCGCAAGCCAGCGCTACGGCTTGGCTTGGTGGGCAAAAAATTCTTAAACATCCTTAAAAAAGGGGCGCTTAGCGCCCCTTTTTTTACTTGAATTACTTAGGGGTAGTCGCGCTAGGAGGGAGGTATTGGGCATCAACAAAACCTAACTCAAATAATTGTTGATAAGCCTGTTGACCGAGATCGCGAGTAGGCGCTTGACTACGGATCAATTGAATTAACAAAGGTACAGATAGCTCTGGTTGATTTTTAGCCCGATAAACCACAGCAAGCTGGTAGGTTGCCTCATCACGCAACTGTGCTGCCTGTAGAGCCTTACGACGATGACTATCAGAAATGCGATTGTCAATACCTGAAAAGCTGGTCGTTAGCTCCTGATAAAAATTTGATAATTGATTAAAGACTTGACGGGCATCTTGCAACTTAGATACAGCTTGATCGTAATTTTGCTGGCTAACTGCGGTCATTGACTCTGCCATCAACCTCTGCCCCCCTGCAATACTAAACACACTATTCTCTAGAGAATTGGGCTTAGTTGCCTCTACGGGCTGAGCTTGCGTAGGTTGAACTTTGGGCGGCTGAGGTGAAGCATTTTGGGCGATCGCCTTTAGAGGTAGCAAAGTCGCAGAAGAGATCAAAGATAAAGCTGCGGCTTGAAAGGCAATCTGAAAGAAGCAAGGCTTAGCAAAGGATGTGGACATAGGTTGCAAATTCTGGATGCTCACAAGAAAGAATAAGTTTTAGCTGAATACTTGGGGGTTGCTTTTAACTTGAGAAAAGTGAAAAGCATTTATCTAAAACTTTTTGCTATCGTAACACCCCAACACAGACGAAGTAACTATTAAAAGTATCCCCAAAAGTATGTTAGGGACACTTTGCCATAGTCCCCACCTTATTTGTTGAAGAGTTGTAAAGCAAATGTGACATCTTGCGTGATATGCTTAGCAACGGTGTAGGCAGCTACATCCAAGTTTTTGGACACCCATTTTCAGTACTATCTCAAGTACTAGTTCTTCACTCAAACAGTCAGCAAATTTTGCTAAAAAGCAGTCGCTATAGGTCAACCTCTAAGGGTCAACAGTGAAGATCATCCCCGCAAAAAACAGTACAGTTGCACAGACGGTTGTAAAAACCTCATCCACATCAGTTGTTGATGGCATGGAAGAGTACAATCGCCTCAAGCTTAGGCTGTTAGTAATCACCCTCATCTCTGGGCTTGTTATTAGCTTAGCGGTATGGTTTTGGTACGGGTGGAAGATTGCCCTCAGTTATGCTGTCGGTGCATTAGTTGGCTCTGTCTACTTCAGAATGCTAGCTAAAAGCGTAGATCGATTGGGTGGTGAATCCAACCGACTCGGATTTTCGCGACTTGGGCTGTTCGTACTTTTGATGGCGATCGCTGCTAAGTCCGATCAACTAGAGATTTTGCCTGCATTCTTAGGTTTTATGACCTACAAAGTCGCTGTTTTAGTAATTCTTGCCCAAGACTTGAGCCAAGACCTGAGCCAAGACTTGAGCAAAGGCTAATTGACCAAGATTGAGGAAAACTTGAGGAGTGGGTTCCATTCTCGCTGATTTAACCTCCTACAGGTTGTAACATATCGAACATGATCGATCCAGTATCTTTTGGCTATTCAGTTAGTCACCAAACCAGTCTTGCCGCACTAGAAGTGGGCAAACACTTTTATTGGCAGTTCGGTAATCTAGCGGTACATGGTCAAGTTTTAATTGTGAGCTGGGTTGTGATGGGAGCAGTACTCGTTGCTGCACTGATCGGATCTAGCACTGCTAAGGCTGACCAACGTGTTCCCGCAGGTTTTCAAAATTTCATGGAATATGCTCTGGAATACGTTCAGGGCATCGCTAAAGACCAGATTGGCGAAAAGCACTACAGAGAATGGGTGCCATTTGTTGGTAGTCTATTCTTGTTTATCTTCGTATCGAACTGGTTAGGAGCGCTAGTTCCTTGGAAATTGATCGAATTGCCCGAGGGCGAACTTGCTGCCCCGACAAGCGACATCAATACCACGATCGCCCTAGCATTATTAGTCTCCTTAGCCTATTTCTATGCTGGATTGAGCAAGCGTGGTTTGGAATACTTCACTAGATATATCCAAGCTTCTCCCTTTCTCCTTCCTTTATGGGTTCTTGAAGATTTCACAAAACCCCTTTCGCTAAGCTTCCGTCTTTTCGGAAACATCCTCGCCGATGAGCTAGTTGTGGGGGTCATGGTTCTCCTCGTACCTTTGTTTGTACCTCTGCCATTGATGATTCTGGGATTATTTACCAGTGCCATCCAAGCATTGATTTTTTCGACCTTGGCAGCGTCTTACATCGGTGAAGCGATGGAGGGACATGGTGATGAAGGACATGAGCATTAAGCTCGTTAATTCAAACGATTGATTCGGGAAGTGGGTTTCCCATATTTGTTTCCCATATTTGTTTCCCATATTTGTAAACACTTAAAAATAATCTAAGAAGGAAAAAGAACGTGATTGATCCATTAGTAGCTTCAGCATCCGTAATCGCCGCTAGCGTTGCCGTTGGTCTTGGTGCAGTTGGACCTGGTATTGGTCAAGGTACTGCTGCTAGCCGCGCTGTAGAAGGTATTGCTCGTCAGCCTGAAGCTGAAGGCAAAATTCGTGGCACCCTATTGTTGAGCTTGGCTTTCATGGAAGCTCTTACCATTTACGGTCTGGTTGTTGCACTTGTATTGCTATTCGCTAACCCCTTCGCCTAATAGCCTTTTCTTGAATGCCTTTCTTGAATGTATTTCTTGAATGCCTTCTCTTGAGTGCTGTAGTAAAGAGCTATTGTAGCAAAGAAGCTAAGTTGGAAAGTCGAGCTTTTCCTTTAATTCTTGGCTTCTTTGTCCATCTAGATCGCTACCTTTAGTAATAGCATTTATCCAAATGCTCCACAAAAGTGCCCACAAAAGTGCTTTTTTAGCAACATACCTATGACAATTTGGAACCTTTTTTCAACTGTTCTCATCGCTGCGGAAGCGGCAGAACATAAAGGCGGCTTGTTTGATATCAATGCCACACTTCCAATTATGGCAGTGCAATTTGTTGTTTTTGTAGCGCTTCTGAACGTTATTTTCTTCAAACCTTTAACTAAGGCGATCGATGATCGCGATGATTATGTTAGAGGACAGATTATTGGCTCAAAGGAACGTCTAGAAAAAGCTGAGTTAGCTGTTAAGCAATATGAGCAAGAGCTTGCTTCTGCGCGCAAGGCAACTCAGAACATCTTAACAACTGCTCAAGCGGAAGCAAATAAGATTCGTAAAGAACGTATTGATGCTGCGATGGCTGAAGCTCAAGCAAAAGTTGCTACAGCTAAAGCAGAAATCGAAAAGCAAAAACAAGATGCGACCGCATCTCTGGACGCTGAAGTAGAGTCGCTCAGTCGCCAAGTTCTAGAAAAATTACTAGGTAACTTAGTTAAATCCTAGTTCTGACGATCCTCATAGATAGTTTCTATCTGGATTCTGGCTGGTATTGAGTAATAGAAACAACCTTTATGATTAGAAATTTCGTCTTACTTGCAAGTGAAGCAGGCGAACATTCAGGCTTCGGGATTAATTCCGATATTCTGGAAACTAACCTGATCAACTTAGTGATCGTTATCGGTCTTTTGATCTATGCAGGTCGTGGTTTCTTAGGCAAAATTCTCTCGGCTCGCTTGGAGTCTATCCAGTCGGCGATCGCTGATGCAGAAAAGCGTCAAAAGGAAGCAACAGATAAGCTTGCTTTGCAGCAAGGCAAATTAGCTCAGGCAAAAACCGAGGCTGAAAACCTGTGCAAACAAGCTGAAACTGATGCCAAACACGCGGCTGATGCAATTTTGGCGACGGTTGATGCAGATATTGCTCGTTTGCGAGAAGCTGCCGACCAAGAGATTGCCACGGAGCAAGATCGTGTAATCGTGCAATTGCGTCAGCAAGTTGCCGAAAAAGCCCTCGCTAGCGTTCAGTCTTACTTCGATCGCGGTTTGAGTGAATCCGCTCAAGTCGAACTGATCGACCGTAGCATTGCCCTTTTAAGTTCTGACTAGGAGAAAACATGAAATCTAATTCTGTTAGTCAAGCTGTCGTAGCTCCCTATGCTGAGGCTTTAATGTCCTTGGCGCAAGAGCAGAAAAACTTAGATGCGATCGCTAAAGATGTCCGCCTGATTGGCGATACTTTGACTGATTCTTTGGAGTTAAGTCAATTATTTGCTAGCCCTTTAATTGGCGCAGATGTCAAAAAAGGCGTAGTAGAAAATGTGTTTGGTTCTCAGGTAAGCCCTATTACCAAAAGCTTTTTGCTTCTATTAGTCGATCGCAAACGTATTGCCTTTTTAGGACAAATCGTTAATGAGTTCAAAGCTCTATTGCGTGTAATTGATCAAGTAGCTCTTGCTGAAATTACGACTGCTTTAAAATTGAGTAGATCTCAGGAAGATAGCATTCGCGATCGCGTCAAAGCGATGACAGGCGCTAGAAGCGTTGACCTTGACGTAACTGTTAATCCTGATTTAATTGGTGGCGTAATCATTAAAGTTGGTTCTCAAGTCGTTGATGCCAGCATTCGTGGACAATTACGCCGATTAAAGAGTAGCCTCACCGCAGGCGTTTAGAAGGTAATCGTAATTATGAATTACGAATTACCAAAAGCCAAAAGCTACTAGCTAAATGCTAATAGCTAAATCCCCCAAATATTCAAAACAAATCGATCGCTGATAACTGGTAAAACACAACTATGGTTAGCATCAGACCTGACGAAATAAGCAATATTATCAAGCAGCAAATTGCTAATTATAACCAAGAGCTGCAAGTTTCCAACGTTGGTACTGTCCTGCAAGTCGGTGACGGTATCGCTCGTGTCTATGGCTTGGAACAGTGCATGGCTGGCGAGTTGCTGGAATTTGAAGATGGTACTGTCGGCATTGCGCTGAACCTTGAAGAAGACAACGTTGGTGTTGTGTTGATGGGTGAAGGTCGCAAGATCGCTGAAGGTAGCTCGGTAAAGGCAACTGGACGTATTGCCCAAGTTCCCGTAGGCGAAGCCTTTATTGGTCGCGTTGTTGATGGTTTGGCTCAACCTATTGATGGTAAGGGCGAAATCAAAGCATCTGAATCTCGCTTAATTGAATCTCCTGCTCCTGGTATTATTGCTCGTAAATCCGTATTTGAACCCCTACAAACGGGTATCACTGCGATCGACGCGATGATCCCCGTCGGACGCGGTCAGCGCGAGTTGATCATTGGTGACCGTCAAACAGGTAAGACCTCGGTTGCCGTAGATACCATCATCAACCAAAAAGGTTTGGACTGTATCTGCGTATATGTAGCGATCGGTCAGAAAGCTTCTACCGTTGCCAACGTCGTTAACAAGCTTCGCGAAAGCGGCGCAATGGAATACACGATCGTCGTTATGGCAAGCGCCAACGATCCTGCTACCTTGCAATACCTCGCTCCCTACACTGGAGCCGCATTGGCTGAGTACTTCATGTACAAAGGTCAAGGTACTTTGATCGTCTATGATGACTTGTCTAAGCAAGCCCAAGCTTATCGCCAAATGGCTCTCTTGCTCCGTCGTCCACCAGGTCGTGAAGCCTATCCTGGAGACGTATTTTACTTACACTCTCGCTTGCTCGAACGTGCTGCAAAGTTGAGTGATGAACTCGGCGGTGGCTCGATGACCGCATTGCCTATCATCGAAACCCAAGCGGGTGACGTATCGGCATACATTCCGACCAACGTAATTTCGATTACCGATGGTCAAATCTTCTTATCCTCTGACCTCTTCAACGCTGGTATTCGTCCTGCAATCAACCCTGGTATCTCGGTATCCCGTGTTGGTTCCGCAGCGCAAATCAAGGCTATGAAACAGGTGGCTGGTAAGATCAAGCTGGAATTGGCTCAGTATGATGACCTCGTCGCTTTCGCTCAGTTCGCCTCTGATTTGGACAAAACCACTCAAGCACAATTAGCTCGTGGTCAGCGTCTCCGCGAAATCCTCAAGCAGCCCCAATACTCGCCATTACCCGTAGGCGACCAAGTTGCGATTATCTATACCGCAATTAATGGCTATCTTGATGAACTCGAAGTCGATCAAGTTGGCGCATTTAACAAGGGTCTGCGTAACTACTTGGCAACCAGCAAGCCCAAGTACGGCGAAATCATCAAGTCCGAGAAGAAGCTCTCTGACGAAGCAGAAAAAATCTTGAAGGAAGCTCTTGTTGAATACAAGAAGACCTTTTTAGCTTCTGTCTAATCCACAAATAAGCTAATAAAAAAGAGGGCATATGCCCTCTTTTTTATTTGGCAATGGTCAGCTAAAGCGTGATCGACATATTTGCGCCTTTTTTATTAACGTGAGTTCGGGATAATTTGAAACTGGCTTAGAGAAAGGGTTTGCGCAGCAAACCCTTTCTCTAAGCCCAAAAGTAAAAGCCTTGCGTAGCAAGGCTTTTACTTTTGGATTTTTAAAATTTGCCAGCTTAACTCGAACTGACGTTAATCCTAAGAATTCAGATAGCAGTGCAAAGCGCTACCATTTGATTAAAATAAGCGGCGACAGTTACATTTCTTCAAAAGCCTTTCTTCAAAAATTAAGAGACAGTTGCGCCGCAACTCTCTCTTAATTTTTGAAATTTAATTACCAGGGGTGGGCTTGAGCGTAAATAGGAAATCTAAGCGGGTAGTTTTAGAATCGACATTGGTAGAAGTTACGGCAATTCCATTGATCGCATCCAGTACTGAACGGATTTCGGTGAAGCTAGGATTTGATTTCACTTCAGGGGGTAATAGGCGATCGGCAAGAGAGAGAGCCGTAGTCATATTCAAATAGAAATAGCCACCATTGGATTTAGGAATATCGGTGGTAAGGATCTTGAAAGCACTACTGTCAGGTAAATTGTTCGATGCTTTCGGCACAAAGGTATCAGCGAGATCGCCCATTGACCAGAAAACAAAATTATTGTCTAGGCTCCCTCTGGTGGCAACGGTAGTATTACCGATCGCCCAAGTGACGACAGATTTATCACCGATCTGCTTGGGTTTAAGATCGACTCCCTTAGGTAATATTCCCCCTGAATTACTTTGGGCGACCTTGTCAATTTTATCAAGGGTTGATTGCGCTGCGTTGAGATCTCCAGCTTGAGCGATCGCCACAAACCCAAATCCGGGATTAGCCAAGATACCTTGATTGTTCGGAATTGCCGCGATCGCAAATTCACCATTCATCCATTTCAAAATATCTTGGTCGAGATCGAGTTTAGTGCTGTCTTTCACGGCTTTGCGGATTTGTTCAATTAGCTGGGCCGAACTGGCATTGCCCTTGGCTTGAGCAACTAGAGACTGCCAAGACTGGTAGAGGTTAACACCTGAAACTAATAAAAATGTTTCTTGAGGCAATAAACTGAGAACCTTGGCTTCGTTGTTGGCAAGGGGATTAGAGTTGTCGTTTTTGAGATAGGTATTAATTTCAAAACGTAAACCTTCTTTTTGGGTTCCGCCCGTTAGGGTCATAGCATCTAACTCTCGCCGAGATTGCGTGATAGCTGCCTCGTTCAGATTGAGATTGGCTTGCGAGCCGATAAATTCTAAGGCTACTTCACCATCTAGATAAACCTGTAACAGAGGCTCGGCAATTTTGGTCTGTTGCGAATTGCCATAGATCTTGGCAAAAATTGATTTCTTGGCAAGGGAAGGACTATTGCCCTTATAGGTATCGATCGCCTTTTGGATCAAGTTGGCATTCGTGGCGATCGCCACATACTGTCCGCCAATATTTGCCGTTACGACGCTATTATTAGGATCGCGTGTTGGTGATTCGTAATAGGTAACATCCTTATATTGCTTGGGACTAAATTTTGCTCCCTGTTGCGACAAGGCTCCGCGATATTTCTCCAAAAAAAGATCCGACTTACCAGAATCACGGGTTGGCGCAATTATAAGGGTTGCCGCAGGTGCTTTTGCTTGTGCTGCATTCGGTACGAGCGCCGTAATAATATATCCCTCTAGCCAAGGCTGCACATCACGGCTATATTCAGTCTTACTCTGGATCAGTAATGAATTTAGCGGTGATTTGGTAATACCATCACCAATTAGCTTCTGCGATGCAGGTGTGCCAAACTGCGCTAGTTTATTCCACGGCTCTGATTTGGTATTAAAAGCCATCACCACCTGCGCTTCTTGGGGGATCGCGGCGGCCGCACCCAAAATTCCCTTGATCGATTGCGATCGCTGTGCAAAAAAATATGCGCCCCCTGCTCCTGCGGCGATTGTCGCCGCCCCTATGCCGATATACATCAGCATTGAAGACTGTTTTGATTTAGCAGATTTACTGGTTCTAGATGACTTCGACATGGGTATGGAATAAACCTAAAAATTGCAAGATGTTGAGCGCCAAGTCTCAATCAAGATACTACAGAATTGGGTACAAATCATCAGAGTACTCAGCTCTACCTACGGGATCGCTATACACTTTCTCCGATATAAAGTCATTAAGTGACTTACTGTAATTAAACTGTAATTAATCAGTGAATTAAAAAACAAACCCAGTAAGAGACTTGCGAGAAAATTAAGATACCAATCCAGATTTATCAGAATCGGTGGCGCGGCTCCGCCGCGCCACC
>NZ_ALWB01000186.1 GCF_000332215.1 Pseudanabaena biceps PCC 7429 | reverse complement strand
TCTCTGGCACCACCCCAAGGTACTGTAGTCATGTCCTAACACGATCGGTTTGTTGCCTTCAACCAAATTCGGTTGATGTACAAAGCTCCTGTCTTTTAACGTTTTTGGCGTGCGGTCTTCCCCATCCTGTATGGTCTCCTGCTAGCAATGGGCGAATGTCTTTGGGTATTTGTTCCACACACAGTCGTCTGAGCCTTCCTCGTCTTGGTCGACTGTCTTTTAGTGACTCATATAGGCTTGACCATTTTCGCCGATACACCGCAGATAACGATAATTCCGCAAATGACTTTACGCTTGGACTGGTTAATACTGCATCCATCAGGTCAAATATTGCATCTCGTCCGTTTCCTAAAAATCTATATACCTGTTGACGAAATTCTTGTAGTTTGTCAATAATCATGACTGTAGATGTTCCTTTTTCTTTTCATCTACTTTAGGCAGTTTGTATCTCTTTTACTCTGCCTTTTTTTCCTTTTTTAGTCTAAACTCCAGCCAATCACAAACGCACCGTTAAAGGAGTTATGGGTTTTGATGACTATAATCAAATGACATCTCTATATAGCGCTAGACATCAGAAAGCACTGGATTTAGCAGAATTCCATCATCGCTACGCAATCGCTGAAGAGAATATTCGACATCATGGGAAACAGATTTATCTATCGCCAGAAGAGAAGCAAGCGATCGCCCATCGTAAGGAACTAGCAGAATTCGATCTAATGCTCAGCAAAACCGATCGAGCCTTTTCTATTGTGCCCATCGTGAACAAAGATCTTCAAGATATTCAGGAATCTCTTCAGGAATCTCTTCAGGAAATAACGTCTATAACTTCTGCTCATAGGGAACCAATCCCTCATTTCTCTGAATCAGATTTACGCTCAATCGGGCTTCCAGCAATCAGACAACAATTCAATATTACTGCCCGTAGTTACGCTAATGCTTTTGTAAAATTGAGGGAAAAAGGAATAATCATTCATGCTCCCTAAGCTAAATGGCTGAATTTTCCTGATATTTCCTAATAATTGTTACAAAACCACAGAATTTGCTACACCTTACACCTTTTATTTATCTTATTTATTCTAGATTTATTGTAGGCTGCTATTTCTTTTATTCCTTCTAAGTAGCTGAGCGTAATTACAGCGCTTTGCGCTCGAACCCAAACCAAGAAAATTTTTGAAAGTGTTGCTTCGCAACGCTTTCAAAAATTTCCTTGTGTTTCGTTTGATCGGTAATTGCTGTAAAAACCATTTTGAACATTGTGGCGAAGCATACTCAAGGTAGATCGCACAACAAGGTATGTTGTTAGTATTCAGTTGTTAATATCATAGGTAATATAGTCTTTAGTTTGCGAACGCGCAAATTACCAACTATCTTATCTTTAGCATCCTTAAATCTTAAAGATGAAAATCTATGGCAAATAAACCTCCCTTTTCAAGCAAAAAAGCTAATGCAAAAAGAAAGAGGAAGGCTGCCGTCGCTACTGCTGCCCCAATCAGACAAATTTCCAACCAAAGCAATTGGTTAAATAATTTACCCATAAGTTCCAAGATTCTCTTTGCCATTGGTTCGACTAGCTTTTTATCGCTAATGGGCTTTGGGATCGCCTCTTTATACTTAAATAGCAGTCTTGCCCCGATTGTGAACCAAGATGCTCAAAAACAATTGTCCAATGCCACTTTATTCGTGTTTGGCTTAGGGGTAATTGCGATCGTCATTAGTGCGTTGTTTGGTTTGTTTATCGGCAGTACGCTGAGCAAAAGAATTCGGGGGCTAGAAGCGATCGCTAGACAATACGCCGCAGGGGATTTTGGCGCAACCGTAGATCTCGGAGCGCAGGATGAAATTGGTAAGCTTGCCGAAGTCTTTAACCTGATGACTTTTAACCTCGCTCAAAATCGGCAAGAGCAATCCTCAGCACAGGTTGAGGCTGAAGTCCAGAATAATATTTTCCAAGATGAGATTTCCCATCTCCTAGATGTGGTATCCGAGTTGGAAATGGGGGATTTAACCGCTAAAGCTGAAGTCAGCCCCCATGCGACAGGACTGATTGCGGACACCCTCAATCGCCTGTCAGAACAGCTAGCGGAGGTACTGGCGGCGGTGTTGCAAACAACCCAACAGGTAACCATCCGTACCGATCGCCTCGAACAGTTAGCCATCGCCGTATCGCAAAATGCGGAACAGCAGGAAGCCTTAGTCGTACAAGCCCGTTTAGGCATTGAGGATGTAAACCAATTGGCACAGGAAGCAGCCCAACAGGCGATCGCCGCCAACCGAGCCGTGCAAAGGGTGCGATCAGCAGTAAGACAGGGGGAGGAACAAATTATTTATCTGACCGCTTCGATCGAGTCTCTACAGGCGGCAACGGTGCAAATGGTACAGAGGATTAGAAATCTGGGCGAATTCGTAGCTCTAGCAAAACAATTTGTGTTAGATCAAAAACGCCTCGCTTCGTTAACTCAGGTACTAGCGACCAATGCTTCGATGGTAGCGGCAAGAGCCCTAGAACAACGCGATCCCGAACAGTTTGCTTCCGTAGCCAAGGAATTTGAAGCGATCGCCACTCAGGTAAATGGTCTGGCAACGCAAACCAATCAAGGGCTAGTCGTACTTCAGCAACGCACGGGCTTTGTAGATGTGGTCGTATCGGGGATTGATCAAGACGTACGCGATGTGAATAGCCTCGTATCGGACTTTACAACTAGCGTCAATAGTTCAGAACAGTCATTTACCAATATCGCCAATGTAACTGAAGAGTTAGCGGAAATAGGGGTTGCCGTGACCGATTCCTCTAGATCGATCGCTGAAGCGGTCAAATTCAGCTTGGCTTCGATCCAAGACATTGAAGCGATCGCCGAACGTTCTGCTTCTCAGGCACAGTTTACCCGCGATCAATCTGGGAAAATGGGTATGCTTGCCCGTCAATTACTCGAAAGAGTACAGTTTTTCCGTTTACCACCTATGTTGGCATCGGATCTCGCAGAAATCGATGAAATAGAATCTATTGAAGTCGAGAAATTTCAAGTTGTAAGTTGATCTCCTATCACCAATCGTCATAATCACAAAGCGATCGCGAAATAATGCCAAATCCAGAATTTGATGATTTACAACTGCAAGAAGAACTGCGTACTCTATTTGAGTTAGATACTCAGAAATATTTGCAACTATACGTGCAGACCGTACGTCAGCTCAGTGCAACCAATTGGTGTGAAGATATCCAACAACTCTATCGATGCGTCCATACGATTAAAGGTGGTTCGGTAACGGTAGGATTTCAATCAGTTCTAGAGGTCTCAACTATCTTAGAAGACCTGCTTTCCGATCTGCGTTATCTTGATGTTGCTCCCCCCTTGGCTGATGGGGAATTATCCAAGTCATTAATCGAAGCGGGTGAGTTGCTGATCGGCTCAGTGCAGATGGGGGAACTCAGCGATACTGATGCAGCGGTAAAATACATCCAAACCCTACGCGATCGCATTCAATCTGAGTATCTGCCCGAGTGGAACGAAATGCGGCAAGTTCAACAAGAATTTGCCGATCAGGGTTTTGATTTAGTCATCCTCGAACTGGAAATGGCGATCGAAGAATTGCCTTCCAAGGGAATAGTACCTGCGGAGGCTAGCGAGACTGCCAAGCAGACGATGAACCAGCTAAAAGAAATTGGTGCGGAAATCAATTTGGCGACCTCTTGGCATGATTTTTTGCAAAAGGGGATAGAAATTTGCGATCGCCTAGATTGCGAATTGTGGCATCGGGAATGGATGCCGTTTTTGCAAAAACTCAAGGAAAGCGCTCGTCAGGGGGGCATTTTCCTTGACGATCAAATAGTAGAAAAAGCATCGCCAAATCCTGAATCTTTGCCAAGTACGACGGCAGAAATTCCATCCATAGCGAATATTCCTGTCGCGCCTGCGGCAGATATTCAAATTCCTGTACCCCTCGATCGCCTAGAGCGATCGTCTCAATATCTAGTTGAGACGCTCATGGCAACCCGTGCCACGCAAGGATTTTATCAATCCGTCTATTCCAATCTCTTGCCACTCGTATCCCTTGCCCAAAACAGTGTGCAGTATATTACCCAACTCCGCGAAGTTCAGGATGATTATGCCTTACTAGATGCCTCAGGAGAGCAAGATGGACTGAAGGTCGAGCGCTATCGACAGGGCTATACTGCCATTAACCGCTTACTAGAAATTAGTCTGCGGCTAATCGAACTCGGTTCGGAGACAGGCGAATCAGCAAGGCGTACTGCGGATAGCATTCAAACTCTAGATCGTAGTTTGCGAAATCTCCAACAGACTATTGAAGAAAGTCGCCTTGTTCCCTTTGCCACCCTTGCCTTTCGGACGAGAGGAATCTTGCGAGATCTGATTGCCCGTGTTGGTAAATCAGTCCAATTAACTATTATTGGCGAACAATTGGAACTCGATGCAGGTACTTTACGGAGTTTAGAACCCGTACTCCTCCATTTATTGCGGAATTCCTACGATCACGGAATCGAAAATGCCGAGGAGAGAGAAAAATCAGGCAAGCCCATTCAGGGAAAAATCGAGCTATCTTTAAAGCGACGCGGGAGCATTTTCGATCTGATGATTCGCGATGATGGTAGGGGGATCGATCCCGATCGCATTAGTCAAATTGCTAAATCTAAAGGGCTACCTCTCACCGACACTAGTACCGCCGATCGCTTGTTAAGTGTATTATGCCAATCGGGTTTTACTTCAACTAAGGTAGTCAGCGATATTTCTGGACGTGGGGTAGGTATGGATGTAGTCGCCAGCCAAGTTGCCCTCATGAATGGGAAACTCAGCCTGATATCCCAAGTTGGCAAAGGAACTGCCTTTACGATCCAGATTCCCGTACCTCACCTATTCGTTCGCTGTATGCTTTTACAGGCAGGCGATCGCACCTTTGCCGTTCCCACTTCCGAAATTCATACCACCATGCTAGTGGAGGGTTTGCTCTGGCAAAAGACAGAACGCTCCGACTACACCATCGAAGTCCAAGAAGCGAATACTAAAGTCCCTGCCATCGACCTCTATCAATATTGGCAAGGTCAAGTGGAAACCCGTTCGATCCTGCCCTCGGCGATCGCCGTACGCACCAAACAAACGGATGAAGCGCATGGTATTTGGTTAATTGCGGACACCCTAATTGGACAGAGCGATCTACTGGTAAATCCCATTCCCGCCCCCCTAGTCGCACCGATTGGCTTAATCGGAATGAGCTTAATGCCCGACGGTAAACTGATTCCCGTCATAGACTCCATCTCCTTTGTAGAGGCTCTATTCTCGTCAGGAACGGACAAACTCACTATTTCTAGTTCTCCATCAAATGCCTCTTTCCTCGATCTATCTGGCGATCGCCAAATTTTAGTGGTAGATGATGCGGCGCTAATGCGGCGACGCATTGAGAGCAGCCTATCCCCTCAAGGCTATGAGATTACTACCTGTGATGATGGTATGGAAGCTTGGGAATGGCTGCAACGCCACAATCAGCCTGCCTTGCTAATTACCGATATCGAGATGCCCAGAATGGATGGATTTACCCTCATCGATCGCTGTCGTCAGGCGGGATGGCATATGCCGATCCTCGTCATTTCATCGCGCCTTGCCGAAGAATGGTCGCGGGAAACCAGCCGCCTTGGGGCAACAGATTATCTCACCAAAGGCTTCTCGACCCTCGAATTAGTCAATAAAGTTAGTTCTTTACTGGAATTAAAAAGCCCCGCATAACCAAGCGCCAAGTCTTTATGAGTAATACCAATTTCCAAAAGTGTGGCTACACTTTTGGAAATTAAAAACCAAATCCAGTAAGGGTTTTAAAATCACAAAATGGCTACGCCATTTTGTGATTTGGTATAAACAGAAAGGCGGTGCAAAGCGCCGCCTTTCTGTTCTTGGGTTTTAATTTTGTACTAGAGCTATAGTCAGTAATGTTAGGACAAAAATCAAACCCCATAGAGAGCTGCGGCGCTTCGCGCCGCAACTCTCTATGGGGTTTGATGTCCTGACTTATTTGAGATTCCAAAAATGGCAACGCCATTTTTGGAATCTCAACACCTATTGGGGCTTATTTCTTTTTGATGTCTTTTGCCATATTCAAGAAGATATCCATGCTCGAATCTACTCGAGTATTGAGCTTCTTAGGCTCAAATGTTGATTGGGAAACTGGCTCAGAAGGATTGGGAATATTAATTTCAGAACTTTCAATTTTTTCAGTTGCAGATACAATTTCTGTGATTTCTGCACCTTTCACACCGTTAACAGTGGGGAATGTCTTTTTGACAGCTTTAGGTGTTCGCATGTAGTCGATATTGCCAAAGGTTTTGGCTGAATCTTGATCTAAAAAGTAAGATGACTCTTGACCCTCGGACTTCTCTTTTTTATCTTTTTTCCCAAATAGTCCAAACAATGCCATATGGTTATACCTTTTTCGCGAAGTTAGAAAGAATTTATTTTTATATTGCGCTATGTAACATTTTAGCAATATAAGTCAATAAATCTTGCTATTCGTCCAACGGAGTTTTAATTATGCCCAGCCACTTAGGACAAATCAAAATCTAAAAGATAAATGGCGACATTTCACGCCGCCATTCGCTGTGGGGATCGAGGCAAATTAAAACCCAGATACGTTCATCCTTTGGGATATAAACATATCTGGGTTTCGTTGATTGGAACAAAGTGTCCTCTTTACTGACGATCAGCGATTACAGTCTTCAGCGATTACAGTCTTCAGCGATTACAGTCTTCAGCGATTACAGTCTATAGTTAGCATTGTTGATACGTTCGCGCCCCATCGACTCATCAGGTTTCTTAAGGGTGAATTTATCAGCATTTGCTTTAATTAGTTCTTTTTGACCATCGGTTAACCCAGCGATATTAAGTACATCGTCTAGGGACTGATAGGGTGCGTTATCGATAATGATGCGCCCTAAGGTTGGATACATACCACGCACTTGACGGAAAGTGTTGATATTAGAGTTATTCAAATCAATTTTACTAAGGTCTTGGGTATAGAAATTAGTAGCAGGTAAGCCTTCGGCAAATGCAGTGTTACCGCCAAAAGAACCTAAAAGGCACGTTGTCCAAATTGACGCGATCGCCACTAATAAAACAGAAAAGCGTATAAGTGCTTTCATGCCTAAAATCTCTCAATTAAAAAAATAATTTATTCACTTTTGAGATTAGCAGAAAATTGGAAACGCCACGCTTCACGCCCGACAATTCAGACATATGTAAACAATTGTCTCTATTTGTTAATTTCTCTTCATAAATCTTCAAAGAGCTCTCAAGGGGCTTAAATCGGTTTCATGGCTTATCCAGTCATGATCCCAGCCATAATTTTACGATTTAAGGCGATCCTATAGTTTTAAGTAACTATAAACAACTACATAGTCGACAAGAGAGCATAGGTACAATGACTGTCTAGAAAATGGGTGGGTAATTACAACGGTTACTTTTGCATATGTTAAGTCTCGAAAACTTCCCTTGGCTCACGTTTATCATCGCCTTTCCCATCGTTATGTCTTTGGTAGTTGCTTTTGTCCCAGACAAAGGCGACGGCAAAACGATTCGTTGGTTTGCCCTTGTAGTGGGGCTGATTGACTTTGCGGCAATCGCCTATGCTTTCTGTACGAAGTACGACTACAGCAACCCAGGACTCCAACTCGTTGAAAGATACGAATGGGTTCCCCAACTGGGGCTAAATTGGTCAGTTGGTGTTGATGGACTCTCGATGCCTTTGGTCTTGCTGACTGGATTTATCACCACATTAGCAACCTTGGCAGCTTGGCCCGTTACGCTGAAGCCACGTTTGTTTTATTTCTTGTTATTGTCGATGTATGGCGCACAAATTGCCGTCTTCGCGGTACAAGATATGCTGCTATTTTTCCTCACTTGGGAACTAGAGCTGATCCCCGTATATCTATTACTATCGATTTGGGGAGGCTATAAGCGCCTATATGCCGCTACAAAGTTTATTTTATATACAGCGATCGGTTCGCTATTCATTCTTGTCGCTGGACTAGCAATGGCTTTCTATGGCGATACGGTCTCCTTTGATATGCAGACCCTCGCCAATAAAAACTATCCTCTTACTTTTCAGCTTCTAGCCTATGGAGCTTTCTTAATTTCCTATGGCGTTAAGCTGCCAATTTTCCCTCTGCATACGTGGCTCCCTGACGCTCACGGTGAAGCAACTGCACCAGTGCACATGCTCCTTGCAGGGATATTGCTAAAAATGGGTGGCTATGCGCTCATGCGCATGAATGCAGGCATGTTACCCGAAGCCCATGCGTACTTTGCGCCGATTTTAGTGATTTTGGGGATCGTGAATATCATTTACGCGGCTCTTACTTCCTTTGCCCAGCGTAGCCTCAAACGCAAAATCGCCTACTCGTCAATTTCCCACATGGGCTTTGTATTGATTGGGTTAGCTTCATTCACCGATCTCGGTACGAGTGGGGCAATGTTACAAATGATTTCCCACGGACTCATTGGTGCAAGTTTATTTTTCCTTGTCGGGGCAACCTACGATCGCACGCACACCTTGATCCTCGATGAAATGGGTGGTGTGGGGCAAAAGATGCCGAAAATTTTTGCGATGTTTACCACCTGCTCCCTCGCCTCTCTTGCTTTGCCGGGGATGAGTGGTTTTGTCGCCGAGGTAATGATATTTGTAGGATTTGCGACCAGTGATGCCTATAGCGGGACATTTAAGGTAATTGCGCTCTTGCTCATGGCAGTGGGAGTAATTTTAACGCCGATCTATCTACTCTCAATGCTGCGGGAAATTTTCTATGGTGAAGAAAATAAAACTTTAACTTCCCATGAAGAATTGGTTGATGCCGAGCCACGGGAAGTCTTCATTATTGCTTGTTTGTTGATTCCCATTATTGGGATTGGCTTCTATCCTAAAGTTGTTACCCAAATCTACGATTCGACAACGACTAAACTGGCAGGAGTGTTGCGCGAAGCCGTTCCTGTCTTAGCTAATAAGCGCGACAACAAGCGTTTGGCAAACTTACAGGCTCAAGCTTCACCCAGCTTAACTTTGACTAAATAGTCTAGTTTTGGTAAATCTATCTCAAAGAATAAGGCGACGCTATGAGTCGCCTTATTCTTTGGAAGAAGAGAATGGCAGCGCGAAGCGCTGCCATTCTCTTCTTATACCAAATCACAAA
>NZ_ALWB01000185.1 GCF_000332215.1 Pseudanabaena biceps PCC 7429 | reverse complement strand
GAGTCTTTGCTACTCCTGTTGTTCACCGCTTTTTAGTCTCTCTATTTCTTCGTATATTTGTTGCGCCCATTCCTGTTGCCGCACGATTACTTCTACCAGTTCTCCTACTGGCATATTTTCTAGGGCTTCTCGTTCATATTGCGGTGGCTCTTTCATCCCTTTACTTTAGCCGCTTTGGCTCTTTTGTCAATTTCTTACCTGATTCTTTACGACAAAAGAATAGAGAATATTAGGATAGATAATTAACGAACAACAGAACAGGAGACAGGTTTAGCAAGTTGAATCATGCGATTAAGCGCAGCACATTTGATGAACAACTCAACCGCCTGATTGTCAAATTTACGAGAACATAAAGTACCACCAAAGATTTTTTTGAAACGAAACATCGTGGTTTCTGCCAAAGAACGACGATGATAACCTGAGTCACGTTTCCATTTTTTACGCCCATGTTTACGGATATAACGGAGATTTTGGTCACGGGGATGTGGTGCAGCATTGGTATTGCCATGAAGCCAGATTTTGGCATCTTTGCGCGGAGGAATCACGGCTTTAGCACCATGTTGGGCTATCTCGTCATAACAATGACGATGGTCATAGGCTCCATCTGCGGAAACTTGAGCGATTTCAGCATCAATGCCTTCGAGAATATCGGCGAGTACTTCACCATCGTGGCAATCATTCATGGTGACCACCGCAGCCAGAATTTCTCCCGTTGATTCATCGGCTCCAAGGTGTAGTTTGCGCCATGTCCGCCTCTTACTAATCCCATGCTGCCGTGTTTTCCATTCTCCTTCTCCGTATACTTTGATCCCTGTTGAATCGACTACTAAATGCACTGCTCCCTGTTTGGGGATTACTGGTAATGTCACGCTTAAACTTGCTGTTCGTCTTGATACGGTGCTGTGGTCTGGGACTGGTAAATCTATACCCATCAAGCTAAATAGTGACTCTAACAATCCTTGCGTTTGTCTTCCTGCTTGATGATATACCGCTTTGACTGTGATAAATGTCGCTATTGCTATGTCGCTATAGTCTTTGGATGCTCCCCGTTTGCCGCTTAATGTTTGATTTAACCATCCTTCGATTACTTCTTCGCTAATCCAAAAGGTCAGGCTTCCTCTTTGTTTCAGCCCTGCGTTATACTCTGACCAGTTGCGGATCTCATATTTCTCTGTCATCTTTCGGGGTCTCATCTCCTGCTTAATACTTAATTTACCTTCTAACCCCCTTTTTATGCAACAACGCCCTATTTTAGATGAAACAGTCCACTACGCGATCGGCGATTGCACTATAGATTTATATTTTCCACATTACAATTAACTCATTGACAAGCACTTGCAATTGTTTTGTAGGTTCATCAAGCTTAGACATTTGATAACCATGTACAAGGCGATCGCGCACGGTTTGAATTACTCTCACTTGATCAAACTGCTCCATCGAAAGCTCGCCTTGAGAATATAAATGATTAATTAAAGAGTTGGCAGGAAAGCGTTCTATCGGAATTGCAACTTGCCTAGCTTGACGACGCATAGCCGCTTCCAAAATCCCCCATAAATATAAAAAGGCAACTTCCACTTCGCCGATCGCTAAAAATTTTTGAGCCTGTTCTTGACGTTGCAACATCTGTTCCCAAGTCAGCAATTCACTATCATCTTTGGGATCATCTGAAGATATATCTTCTCCAGTTATCAGTAAAAATCGCCAACCATGATGCTGGGCTACTATTTCGGCAATCTCTCGATAGCGATCGACTGAGACTTTAGCAATTGAGTTTTTAAGTTCAATTATGTAACCTTCATCCAATCCCTTTCTGGCAATAAGATCTGGGCAATAATTTCCCAAGTCAAAAGGAATCAAGGATTTAGAAGGCTCGATGACAACTTCAAATCCTTGCAATCTATATTTTTCTGCAATTCTTTGCAATCTATTTGTTTCTAGAAATTTAGCGTCTAAACCCTTTTCAATTAATTGAGAATCAACAGTCATAAGTAGTCCTCCAAATGATTGCACTACAAGATCGGCGATTATGCTTTTAATTATCGCATTAATTTCTTGTATTTTTTTGTTGATGTTTCTCTAGGTAACTAAAATAGGGAAGACTTATCAAAGTACCAACCATCTCATGCATAATTTCTGAGCTAGTTTTACTTAAAAAATCACTTCCTTCTATAGCAAATTTTGTGCCAACAGGAGTATGCAGCATTTCTCCAAGAATCTGCATACCTCTTGATTTTTTAGACTCAACTATTTCGATCAAGCACTGTATTATATATTCTTCTTCAGGAACCCAATCCCTGACATTTTTTGAATTTGCAATTCTTCCTATGAGAGTAATGTATCCATGATTAAACAAAAAATCAAAATTTCGATGCTTTCTATCTGATACTAAATGCTTCCATACATCATATGCGATACGTTTTTGTACAGAGATTGAAAAATCTGTTTTTACAGTCCCACCAACTATCTCAACATGAGAAATGTACTCATCTGAGATTAAGTTAAACTCTTCTTGTGAGAATGACTGTTTTTGACAATGAGAGAAAAGTCCACTTCTAAAATATTTTAATGCTTCCGATAGGTTAAGTTTCTTATGGGGCTTCTTATACCCATGAGAGTAAATTGGGTCTTCAGCAATCATCTCTTGAAGAACGGCAAGGAAATATCTTAGTCTTTGATTTCTAGAAATTGAATTGTGATTCTCTCGTTCTACACTAGATAAATTTTTGGAGCGAAGTTCACATTCTGCTTCGTAAGACCTAGAAGTAGAATAGTGAGATAAATAGTCAATTGTTCCCGTCTCAGAAATTGAGTTTCTAACAACCTTAAAGATAGCTTCGTAACATGAAGGACAAACTATTTGAAATCCTTTACAGTCTTCATATTCTATATGAACAGCATCCATGTACTCTCCAAGCAACATGCTATATCCAATTTTCATATTAAAGCAAATTATTTTAAGTAATATGATTTATTTTGGCACAACTAAGCATCCTGCGTAATTTTTTCTTTCTAAGTAACGTCAGTTCGGGTTAAGCTGGCAAATTTTAAAAGCCCAAAAGTAAAAGCCTTG
>NZ_ALWB01000184.1 GCF_000332215.1 Pseudanabaena biceps PCC 7429 | reverse complement strand
TAAAAAACAAACCCAGTAATGGTTTTCAAAGCTCAAAATGGCTACGCCATTTTGAGCTTTGGTGTAAGGTTTCAAGACGAGTGGCGGCGAAACGCCGCCACTCGTCTTTGGGATTCTGATTTGTTCTATAGCTGTCGCCAGTCTTGTTTAGTGTTGCCGCGCGGAGCGCGGCAACACTATTTTGGCTTTTATGCCCTGAGACAGTTTATGGCAGATATACTTACAGTAAATCAAGCTTGACCCGCTCTAAATTCCCAGTGAATTTAAAAGGAACTTGATAGCTATCAACTACAGAAGTACCCGTATCTTGACCGACATCAAAGGATTCGTCTGAGCCGATGCGGAAGCTAACGGTTTTCTCGATGCGACCTTCAGCAACCTGTTTGTCATTGATGAATAGCTTGCCAATGCCCCCCGCACCAATACCGCTACCATCGTAGGCAAAATCAAATTTGACCGTCGATTTACCGATCGCTACAGGTTCAGAGGATTGAATAATCGTGCGATCGCTATTCAGGTAGTTATAGGCATAGGTAGGTTTACCATCTTGTAAGAAGAGACTCCAGCCTGAAAAACGCCCGCCTTGGGTCACTAGAACGCCTTCTGCGCCAGATTTAGTATCAATATCCGCCACGATCCTGAAGGAACGATTTTTGGTATTAGGAGCGCTACCTTCGGGAATACCCGTAACCGCAGTGTAGTAACTAAAGCTATTTCGACCCGTCGTTACACTGGGGCGAGTATTCACATCAAAGCGCTGAACCGTGCGATCGTCTAAGGGCAGAACTTGATATTTCTTCGCTTCCTTCAGAAATAGACTTTGCAATTCAGCCAACTTTTGGGGATGCTCTTGGGCTAAATCCTGAGATTCGCTAAAGTCGCGATCGATATTGTATAGTTCCCATTTATCTTCATCGAAGGTAGTGTTGGAAACGCGCTCCCAAGGCAAACGACCGTGACGTGCTGCCGCCACCCAACCGCGATCGTAAATGGCACGATTGCCCAGCATCTCAAAGTACTGAGTTTTATGCGTGGAAGCTATAGCAGGATCGTCAAAGGAATAAACAAGGCTGGTTCCTTCAATGGGTTTCTGTTTTGTGCCATTGACTACCTCTGGCTCTTTAATGCCAGCTGCTTCTAGAAGCGTAGGGGCAATATCGATTACATGATGAAATTGACTGCGAATACCGCCCCTATCCTTAATGCGATCGCCCCAAGTGACTACTAAACCATTGCGAGTACCGCCAAAGTGAGAAGCGATTTGCTTAGTCCATTGAAAAGGGCTATCGATCGCCCAAGCCCAAGCGGCATGGAAATGATTGAAGGTTTTAGGGCTACCCAAATCATCTATTGCGGCTAGCACTTCTTCAGGACTTTCTTCAACACCATTATAGAACTTGAATTCATTCGCACCGCCTGTCAAGCCCCCTTCTGCACTCCCCCCATTATCACCAGCGATGAAAACAATCAGGGTATTATCCAATTCACCAATCCGCTCGATCGCATCAATGACACGACCAACCTCAGCATCGGTATGACCGAGGAAACCTGCAAAAACTTCAAATTGGTGAGCATAAACTTTCTGCTCCGTAGTTGTGAGGGAATCCCATGCAGGAATTTGCGCAGGACGGGGAGTAAGTTTGGTATCCGCAGGAATGATCCCGAGTTGAAGTTGACGCTCAAAAATATCGGCGCGTAATTTATCCCAGCCTTGATCGAACTTACCTTTATATTTATCTATCCATTCCTTCGGGGCATGGTGGGGGGCATGGGTTGCTCCAGGAGCAAGGTAAGCAAAGAAGGGTTTATCTGGGGCGATCGATTGCTGGGTAAGGATCCAATTAATCGCATGATCGACGAGATCGGGAGTGAGGTGATAATCAGGTCGATCTAAAGGTTGCTGGATATGCTGGGTATTCTCCACCAAGTTAGGAGTCCATTGATTGGTATTTCGACCCAAAAATCCATAGAAATAATCAAAGCCTAAACTAGTCGGCCAGCGATCGAAAGGACCGACAGCACTAGTTTCATAATCAGGAGTATTATGCCATTTCCCGAAAGCCGCTGTATTGTAACCATTGCTGCGCAATATTTCTGCGATCGTCGCAGCACTACGAGGGAGAATTGCCGTATAACCGGGAAATCCCGAAGCTCGTTCTGTCGTTACACCCGTACTTACGGAATGGTGATTGCGTCCCGTTAGTAAAGCGGCTCTCGTGGGAGAGCAGAGAGCGGTGGTATGAAATTGGTTGTAACGCAAGCCCATTGCCGCCAAGCGATCTAGGTTTGGCGTTTCAATCAATCCGCCAAAGGTACTTGTCTGACCAAACCCCACATCATCAAGGAGAACTAGCAATACATTGGGAGCTTTCGCAGGAGCTTGAACTAGTTTGGGAAAGTCGGGTTGCGATTCCTTATAAGTTGTACCGATCTTGCCCTTAAATGGCGTTTGTGGGATCGGTAAAACATCGCCATAGTAATTGCCATAGTCAGCAAAGGCTGGTAAAGAGAAAATGCTAGAACTCATTAGGGCGATCGCCGTTAAAAAGGCGATCGCTGTTTTAGTATTCCTTGCAAAAATAAATTTATTTTTAAATTTAAAAATAAATTTGAAAATAAACTTAAAAATAAACTTAAAAGCTATGTTTGGGGTATTTCTCTTCAAAGAACTTCTAATTCCTGTCATTATCGCCTGAATTAAAGACTAGTAACTAAGTAGCTAGGCATAAGTAAACTTAAAACCTAGAAGAGCATACCGCCCGCTGCGCGGGCGGTATGCTCTCTGGTTTTATTTTTTAATTATGCTGAACTACTTATTTTTATCACAAAGGTTGAGAAAAAGTCTTCTGGAAATATTCAAGGAATATCCCAAAACCAAAGATGAATGGCGGCGTGAAGCGCCGCCATTCATCTTTGGTTTGCGCCCTAAAGAGTCAAAAAGCTTTAAGTTCGCCATGCTATCGGTAGGATGGTCGTTAGTCCTTGCTTGGTTAGTTAGTTTTATCTTCTATCAAGGGGCAAGAATCTTAGGGTTTTAAAGCTACATAATATGAGTGGCGGCGCTTTGCGCCGCCACTCATATTATGAATTCACTTCTATTTGGATTCAAAAACAGATTGGATGAAATCCCCAATCACTTCCCAAGAATGGCGATTGGGAAAAATATCGACACCTATGAGACTTTTGAAGATATATAACACAATCAAAACAGCAATAATTCTAATGATTAGTAAACCGATTAACCCAAAGGTGATTGGCTTATCCTGTGGCTTACCCAAGGAATATCCTTGAACAGCTCTCACCCCCAGATCGTTAGCAAATTTTAGGGATAACTTATCATCAATTCCTTTCAAAACACATTGTTTTTGGAAAGCTCTAGTCGTATAGGCGATCGCGATCGCTAATTGCTTTTGGACAGGAGATAGGTTCTTTCTGGAAAAGCAGCGATCCAGCTTGAGCATCGAAAACGGAAACTCCTGTATCTGAAACAAACTGAAGAATCTACCCGTAAAGTTATCAATTACCACATAGAAACCCATCATTCTTAACTCTGTCATAAATAGCAATACTAGGGACTGCTTTTGCCAGAGAATTTCTTCTTCTATCTCAAAACTAATGCGCTTGGCTGAAACTTGATACTGACTCAGCCAAGCATGGAGTTGGGAGAGAAATTTTTGGTCTTCAAAGATTTCATTGGATAGATTAATTGAGACCTTGACATTCGCCTGTTTCGATAATAACTCTATCGATTTTTCGACCACAATCCGATCTAGCTGATTAAGGAGTTGCGTATTTTGTAAAGCCGCTAATAATTCTTGCGGTTGCCTTAACTCCCCTAGCTCGTCGCGCCAACGCACTAACACTTCGTTATGTAAGACCTTCCCCGTAGTCAGCTCATACACTGGCTGAAACCACAACTCAATTTTTTCAGCGGCTAAGCGAATTTCTGGAAATCCTTGTTCTAGCTGAATATCAATATGCGCCGTGGTTAGGGGATTAAATTCGGTTTCCATCGTGGTTCTGAAGTGTTAGTTGGCAGTAGCTAAATCAGAAGAGCGTACCGCCCGCGTAGCGGGCGGTACGCTCTTCTGATTGTGGCGCTGAACTACTTATAAAATAAGGGCAGCACAAGGCTGTCCTTACTTACAGCACTGTGAAAACTAGACGGAAACAGTCTGCCACTCTAAACGCTCAAGAGTATGAGAACGCTCTAGCGCCCGCTCGAAACTATCTAGTTTAGGCTCGATCAAGAAGGGTTCGCCAACATAGCCTTGAATTGCTTCCTGAGTTTTTAAGCCATTACCTGTAATGTAGACAACAGTAGTTTCTTCGGGATCGATTTTGCCTGCTTCGACTAGCTTTTTGAGGACTGCGATCGTGGTTCCACCAGCAGTCTCAGTGAAGATACCTTCAGTTTCAGCGAGTAGTTTCATCGCTTGGATGATCTCATCATCGTTAACGGATTCGATATTGCCGTTGGTTTTGTGAGCAATGTCGATCGCATAGATCCCATCGGCAGGATTACCAATCGCCAAACTCTTGGCAATGGTCTTAGGTTTGACGGGGGTAATAAAATCGCGACCTTCCTTGTATGCGGAAGCGATCGGGGAACAACCCTCAGCCTGTGCACCACTGAAGCGCACTGGCTTACCTTCTACTAAGCCCACCTTTACAAACTCATTGAAACCCTTGTAAATTTTGGTAAATAGAGAACCAGAGGCAAGTGGAGCAACGATGTGATCGGGCAACTTCCAACCCAATTGTTCGATGACTTCATAACCAAGGGTCTTAGATCCCTCGGAGTAGTAAGGGCGCAAGTTAATATTGACGAAGCCCCAGCCGTGGGTATTGGCGACCTCAGAGCAAAGGCGGTTCACTTGGTCGTAGTTACCATGAACGGCAAACACTTTGGGATTGTAGATCGTCGTACCAAGGACTTTACCTGCCTCAAGATCGGAAGGAATGAAGACACAACACTCTAAGCCAGCATGGGCCGCGATCGCCGCCGTAGAGTTGGCGAGATTGCCCGTACTAGCACAGGCTACGGTGGTAAATCCTAGTTCGCGAGCACGGCTGAGAGCGACGGAAACGACACGATCCTTGAAGCTCAAGGTGGGCATATTGACGGCATCGTTTTTGATGTAGAGATTTTTGATGCCGAGACGCTTGGCAAGGCGATTTGCCTTGATCAAGGGAGTCATGCCAGTGGATACATCAATATAATTGTCAGTCTTGACAGGGAGAAAATCGCGATAGCGCCAGATCGAAAGCGGACCTGCTTGAATCGTTTCACGGCTGACCCTAGCAGCGATCGCATCGTAGTTATAGGCAACTTCTAGGGGACCAAAGCAAAGTTCGCAAACATGCATTGCCTTAGCTTCATACTCTGCACCGCACTCTTTGCACTTGAGATTACTAAATGTATCAACGCGATCGCTGGTGTAAGGAGAAACAATGGTTGCAGTCATGGTCTTAGTTGCCCTTTGGTTCGTTAAAGGTTTTTTGTGATTTCTTGATTGTAATGAAGATTAACATAGGGATTTTTGGTCGTCAAATATACCAGACTATTTTAGTCGGGTATATAGCAACGTAAGGTTTGCTCAGCGATAAAACCCAAAAGATGAGTGGCGGCGCGAAGCGCCGCCACTCATCTTTTGGGTTTTGTCTCCACCTGCATTTACAGCAATTACCGATCAAAGGAACCACGAGGAAATTTTTGAAAGCGTTGCTTCGCAACGCTTTCAAAAATTTCCTTGGTTTGGGTTTGAGCGCAGTGCGCTGTAAGTGAATATAGCTATACTTCTTTTGGTTGAGGAGCGCAATTCCTAAGGTGAAGCTGAGTTGAGGCGAGGTATTGACTATTTTTTGTACGAGTTAGGCTAAGCGATGGAGTATCTGATGTATTACCATCGCTGTCCAGTCAATATCAGTTTCATTGTTAGATTTCCCAAGGGTCAATCGGATACTATTTCGAGATTCTATGGGTGAATATCCCATTTCTAATAGGATCGAACTCGGTTCACTCTTACCGCTACTACATGCAGAGCCAGAACTGATCGCTATACCCGCAAAATTCATTTCGCGGACAAGGCGGCGACCATCGATATGTTGATGATAAAAGCTGAGGTGATGGGGTAGCCTGTCATTTCCCCGCATACCCGTAGGGACTAGTTCGGGAATATCTGCGAGTAAGGCATAGAGGCGATCGCGTAGGTTTGCCAAACGTCGAGACTCGGCAATTAGTTCCCCCTCGGCAAGTTCGGCAGCTAATCCCAGCCCTGCGATCGCCGCAACAGCCTGTGTTCCCGAACGGTAGCCTCGTTCTTGTCCGCCGCCTTGGATGAGGGGAATGAGCGATCGCTCATTTGCAATGAGCGGCGCGATGAGAGGATTGATATAAAGCGCTCCAATGCCCTGCGTTCCATAAAACTTATGCGCTGAAAGTGAGAGCAGATCGATGGGTAAAACTTGGACGTTGATCGGTATCTTACCGATCGCTTGGACAGCATCGGTATGGAATAGTACATTGGCATGACGACAGATTTGCCCTAATTTCTCAATTGGTTGGATCGTGCCTACTTCATTTTGAGCCGTAATAATTGAGACGAGGACGGTATTAGGACGGAGCGATCGGGCAAGCTCCGCAGGATCTACTTGACCTTGGCGGTTGACAGATAATCGGGTAATTTCCCAGCCATGTCGTTCTAGGTAGTGCGCTGGTAGACTCACGGCTGAATGCTCGACCGACGAGATAATCATGTGCTGTGGGGTACAGTACTGCCGCGCTATACCGACGATCGCCATGTTGTCCGACTCAGTACCGCCAGATGTGAAGATGATGCCTTCGGGATCGGCATTAATCAAGCTTGCCACCTGCAAACGGGCGCGTTCGATCGCCATCGTCGAACGTTCCCCCCACCAATGTAGGCTGGAGGGATTGCCCCATTGCGATCGCATTACCGATGCCATCAGGTCGATGACCTCGGGATGGGCAGGGGTTGTAGCACCATGATCTAGATATATTTGCATAAAACAATTTTAACTGTTATGGCGTTAGCCAGTTTCATAGAGTCGTTGCGCTAATATGGCGCTAATATGGCGCTAAGCAGCTAGGCGCAATTAAATATAAAATTCACAAACCTTTGGCGCACGCTGCACATGCGTCAAAGGTTTGTGCCAAAGGTTTTTGATCTGGATTTTTTAGCTATAGCTGTCGCCAATTGTAATAGGACATAAACCCCAAGAATTGACTGGCGGTGCGAAGCGTCGCCAGTCAATTCTTGGGGTTTGATTTGCCCTAAGTCAAGTGACTGTAGCTATACTTTTAAATTATTAAGAAAGGGCAAATAGTTTAAAGGCATTATTTGTTGTTTGCTCAGCCAAGACCTCTAGTTCCACAGTGCGAAGTTTTGCCAAGCTTTCGGCTACATGTAACACATAGGCAGGCTCGTTACGCTTACCCCGTTTAGGCACAGGTGCGAGAAATGGGCAATCGGTTTCCACCAATAGGCGATCGCTCGGTACGATCTTTGCCGACTCGTGCAAATCAACCGCATTTTTAAAACTGACCACGCCGCTAAAGCTGATATACATTCCCAAATCTACAAACCACTGTGTTTCTTCAGGATTCCCCGCCCAGCAATGCATCACACCACGGATCGGCTCATGGGGAGCTTCCGCATTGATTTCTTGCAAAACTTCACGGGTGACCACGGAGGCTTCGCGAGAGTGAATGATCACTGGGAGGGATAGCGATCGCGCAGTACGAAGCTGGGATTTAAACGCCTCAACCTGAGCGGTTTGGCGATCGGACTTAAAAAAATCTAGTCCAGTCTCGCCAATGGCTACTACTCTGGGATCGCTGATGGCTAAGGACTTGATGCGATCCCCAATCTCAGGATCCCACCCCGACTCATTTAAACTTTTATCGAGGGGATGTAAACCAACGGCAAAACTTACCTCAGGAAATCGATCAGCGATCGCCTGAATTTGTGCAAACTCATTAGGACTCACACAGGAATGTACGAGTCGGGTTATTCCATTGCTCTGCCAGCGATCGCGGACTGCCTCAAGATCGGGCTGAAAGTCTTTGAAGTTGATATGCACATGAGTATCTACTAGCTGCATAGAGTAAAACCCTAGAAATAAAACCCTAGAAAACCAAAAACATTAAAACTTGTAATTCATACATGTAATACGTACATTTACGTATTACACGTAATCCATAAAAGCAATTCATAAGAGCAATTCATAAGAGCAATTTATAAGAGCAATTTATAAGAGCAGCGAGAAAATTAAACACCTCCCCTAAGTAGTATTAATTTTCTCGCTCCAAACAATCGCTTAAGTCATCTGATGTTTTGGCGATCTCAAATTTATTGTCAGATATCAAAGGTAAATCAAAGTTTAAAGTGATATTTCAGACCGTATAAATTTAAGAACATCAAACAGAGACTTATATTTGAGGATATCTAGTTATTCTTCGTTATCTTCGGATTGATCATTGTGCAACTGGATGAGGTGAATATGCTTGTAGCCAAGCTTAATTTCAAACTCATCACCTTCATTTAAACCCATCGATCTTGTATAGGTAGAACCGATCACAATTTGACCATTTTTATGGACGCTAACCCGAAACGTAGGTTCGCGACCACGACCATCTTTATTCTGTTCAGGGTTAATCGCAAATCCCCTAGCAGCAAGTACTGCCTCATAAAATTCTGTCAAATTAACACGATCCACCCCATCTTTTCCGCGAGTGAAATACCCGCATTTTTTAGCTTGCTCACGCTTGGGCAGGTTGTTTAGCTCTTTTGCTTTTTGAAGAAGCGCCTTTCCTGTTAAAGGAGAAGTTACAGTATCTATCATAGGATTATCAGAAATTTCAGGATTTCAAAATTTAAAACTTCTCTCTAAGGTATAGGAGAAATTTTGCAAGTCTTGAGATTTTAACCTACATGGAATTGCTTTCTTATTGTCGTACATTTTTAAACATATTGAACATAATTTTCAATAAGATTTAAAAAATATTTTAAAACATACTAGTAAATTTTAAAAATGTACATTAAATAATACAAAACAATTCAGATAATCTATGGAAACATGAAAAAGGGATATCTCGACAATGTCTTTTTCTTGGTGATAATTGTTACAATAAAAGTTATTTAGATACTTTTGAACCAATTTTTAATTAAATTCGTCTAAATATCAATCTGTATAATTTAAGAAGGGGATATTTTTTAATATATGGGATACAAATGCTCTTAATGGGTTGGCTAACTCAAACTTGACACTAGTTGACAACATCTTTCTTCACCCATATAGGTGATTTATCCCTATTTGTCGCCAAGTAAATATATTTGCAGAAGTCAAATTACTTCAGCTTGCACTTCTATAAATAAAAAAAGTGTAAATAATATAGGTTTGCTATAAGATTTGCAAATGTTATACAGCGATAGTAGATATTTTAGGGTGTTTTAGATTGCTGGAAGTGCAAACAAAAGGAGGCTGTTCAAAAGCCATTTAGGATAGCTAGGTATTTAGGGGCAATTAAACGCAATCTCTAAAATAACAACTAACAATCATAATTATGAAAAGAGCTTACTCCTACTCCAATAGCACCTATATAAGTAAATGGGCTGAATTAAATATAAAACCCTAAAACCTGCGGCACACGCGGCGCGTGCGCCGCAGGTTTTAGATCTGGATTTTAATTATGCTGAGGTACTTATTAATTTAGTTATTAACTTGGGTTAAGTCTTGGCTTGTGCTAAGTTGTTACCCCAAACACGAAAAGTAATTTTAATAGTTTGATGGAGTAAGTTTATGAGCGCACAGGATCGAGTCCCCGTAGGTATTATTGGTGCGTCAGGTTATGGTGGCATTCAACTGGTTAGGTTGCTGCTGGAGCATCCATCGGTGCAAGTTACCTATATGGGTGGTAGTGGTTCTGTTGGTCAAAATTTTGCGGATCTATATCCGCATATAGCCCATGCTGTTAATTTACCCATTGAAAATCTTGAGCCTGAGGCGATCGCTGATCGCTGTAAAATTGTTTTCCTGTCGTTACCCAATGGCTTAGCTAGTAAAATTGCACCGAGACTACTGGCGAAGGGGTGCAAAGTCCTCGATCTATCCGCAGATTATCGCTTTACCGATTTGCAAGTCTACGAATCTTGGTATAAAGAATCGCGAACTGATACTGAAGTTAATAGTAAGGCTGTCTATGGATTGCCTGAAATCTATCGCGATCGCATTGCCACTGCGGACTTAGTAGGCTGCGCGGGTTGTTATCCGACCGCCAGCTTATTGGCTTTGCAGCCATTGCTAAAACAGGGCTTGGTCGATCCTAGTACCATTATTATTGATGCCAAGTCAGGGACATCAGGTGGCGGTCGTCAGCCTAAAACCAATCTATTACTAGCCGAAGCTGATGGATCACTCGGAGCCTATGGTATTGCCAGTCATCGTCATACCCCTGAAATCGAGCAGATCTGTAGTGATATGGCAGGGCAAGAGGTATTAGTTCAATTTACTCCGCACCTGATCCCGATGATTCGCGGTATCCTTTCGACGGTATATGCAAAATTACGTGATCCTGGATTGGTTAAAGAAGATGTATTAACAATTTATAAATCTTTTTATCGCAATTCAGAATGGGTACAGGTTCTACCCAAAAATATCTTCCCCCAAACTAAATGGGCGTTAGGTACAAATCTCTGTTATCTCGGTGTAGAGGTTGATGAGCGGACTGGGCGAGTCATTGTCGTTTCGGCGATCGATAATTTGATGAAAGGTCAAGCTGCTCAAGCCGTGCAATGTATGAATATTATGATGGGATGGGAAGAGTCGCTAGCTTTACCAAAACTGACTTTCTATCCTTAGTTTTGATCATCCCTATGCTGTGCATTCTTAACCATTTAAGTAGCTAGGCGCAATTAAATATAAAACCCTAAAACCTGCGGCGCACGCGCAGCGTGCGC
>NZ_ALWB01000183.1 GCF_000332215.1 Pseudanabaena biceps PCC 7429 | reverse complement strand
TTGCGAAGCAACGCTTTCAAAAATTTCCTTGTGGTTCGTTTGATCGATAATTGCTGTAACATAACTGGTTGCCGCTATAACTAAATAAACATCGAACGAATCATTTTTATCCCCCCCACCTTCAAGGAGAGAGAGATATGGACGATCGTAAAAATCAAAACGATGGGAATCGTCAAGAAATGGGCAATGCGAAGATTTTGCCAACTTCCAAATAAGCCAGAAATCCATGCAAACTGCACAGGCTTATACATACATAAACCAGAGAGAATCGCGAGGATGAGAATGGGAACGATCGCTGTGTAGGCAAGACGATGCCAAGCATAGTTCTTACGTTTGGGATTTTTGGCTTGTAATGCTTGAATATCTTTGTCCGAGGCAAATCTATGCTTCCAGCGGCGAGTAATAAAAATATAGATTCCATAAACGAGCAAACTCATGGAAAATACCCACATTGAAGCAAAGTGCCAGTTCCTTCCTGCTCCTAGCCATCCTCCCAAGAGGATTTCCTTGGGGAAACGCCATCCCGCGCGTCCGCCAAATACTGGATTGGCGTTATAAATTTGCAGTCCGCTCGCAGTCATAAAGATTAACGCCAAGATATTAATAGAATGAAAAGCTTTGGCAAAGATCGCTTGCTTGGGGGTAGGGGCAGATTTTGGATTTACAGATTTTGGATTTGCAGATTTTGGGCTCATAGATTTAGGGGAGTGAGGAATTTATCTGGCTTGATTAATCTGGCTTGTAATCGAATTCATAGTTGCCATTCTGGAAAGAATGGTGCTAACCAAATTTGTAATTTAACATCCCATCCTAGAATAATAGCGATCGCAGTAATAGATATCAACACACCGCCAATCTTTTGTAAAAATTGACTGTGCGATCGCAGTTTTAAAAATGAATTGCTAAAATAACGACTGGCATAGGCAAGCAATAATATGGGTACGCCCGTTCCCAAACCATAAACGAGCAGCAAAATTAGTGCAGTTAAAATCTCGTGTTTCGCAGCCGCTAAAATCAGAATACTTCCTAATACAGGACCAGCGCAAGGAGTCCATAAAAGCCCCAATTGTGTTCCCAACCAAAATTCGGCAAATAAGTTAACCTCAGTTGATTCTTTTACCTTAAAAGAAGGAAATTTACTGGATATCTTGCTGACTAAAAGGTAATTCCACCGAGGGAAAATTGATAATAGTCCTAGCCCTAGCAAAAAAGCGATCGCGAGAATTCTCGCAAAATTACTGAATCCTGTCAGCCAATTACTGGCGATACCTAACAGACTTCCCGCCACCGCAAATCCGCTAATTAATCCGCCCACTAAAGTAAGGGGAGCGTAGCGATGGGTTTGCAAGGATCTGCCCACAATAATCGGCAAAATTGGCAAGATACATGGGGAAAAAGCCGTTAACAAACCACCCAAGAGAGCTAATCCGATCGATAGCAGCGAAAGAGAGAGCATCATGCCCTGATCTCCTATCCTAATAGTTGTTTGATGGTTTGCTCAGTAAGGTTGTATGATCCTTCGCCAATGCGATCGTAGACAATATTGCCTTGGCGATCGGCTAAATAAATATGCGGCCAGTACTCGTTTCCGTAGGCATTCCAAGTTTTAAACTCGTTATCAATGGGAACGGGATAGTTAATACCATGTTTCTGCATGGCATCCTTAATATTATTGACATCCCGCTCAAAAGCAAATTCTGGGGTGTGGACACCAATAACCTTTAATCCCTTAGCAGCATAGCGATCGTGCCATCCCGTGACATAGGGTAATGTCCGTTGGCAGTTAATACAACTAAAAGTCCAGAACTGAATCAAGACAATATTTCCCTTTAAGTCTTGAATTGACAAAGGATTAGTATTTAGCCATTGAGAGATGCCTTGAAATTCTTGTAATTTTTGACCCGAAGCATTATTTACAGCCACGGTAGTAACTTCAGAATTATTGGTTGATTTGCTGACATCTAGTTTAGGTGCAGTGCTTACCAAATCCTTAGAATTGATTCCTTGAGAAGACTTGCTAGAGCTAAATTGAGCAGCACAGGCAGCACTACCAATTCCTAATGTTCCCAATCCTACATAGGTGAAAAAGCGACGACGATACAGTAAGTTTTTACTCATTGTAAACTTTCCTCCAATTTTAATTGGTTCTATTTCCGATGATTGCCGAATGTTAAGCACTCGACAATCATATTTAAATGGCATATTTAAATGGCATATTTAAATGGCATATTTAAATGGCATATTTAAATGGCATATTTAAATGGGTTTTGAGAGATTAAGGCTTTGCATTAGCAGGCTTGCTATCTTTCATGGCATCGCTCTTCATAGAATCGCTCTTCATGGCATCACTCTTCATAGAATCGCTCTTCATAGAATCGTTCTTCATCGCATCAGCAGACTTGCTATCCTTCATGGCATCGCTCTTCATCGCATCGCCAGTTTTATCTTTCGTGGCATCGCTCTTCATAGAATCGCTCTTCATCGCATCAGCAGGCTTGCTATCCTTCATGGCATCGCTCTTCATAGAATCGTTCTTCATCGCATCAGCAGGCTTGCTATCCTTCATGGCATCACTTTTCATCGCATCGCCAGTCTTATCTTTCATGGCATCGCTCTTCATCGCATCAGCAGGCTTTGCCGATGGTGCGGATTGTGCGGGAGTTGATTGTTCGGTAGATGTCGCAGTACAGGAAACAACTCCAGCAGTAAGAGCCAGCCCAGCAATAAGTCCAAGGATTCTATAGTTCATTGTTTTCATCTCTCTTTGCAAAAAATCAATATGGCGGAACCCATCGCGGTTCACTTATTTGATATACGATTGACTGAGCAAATCGGATGAAGAAATATCGCAAGCAATAATACCAAAGCTGAAAATAGCTACGTTATTTTCAGCTTTGGTATTATTGCTGAAGTGGTTACACTTTCGTGAATTGGTATAAAAAACAAAAGATGAGTGGCGACGCGAAGCGTCGCCACTCATCTTTTCGTAAACAAAACTATGGAACACCGCTACTATACTTCTCCTTTCATTACCATTGCCCCAGTTGGCTCAGGCATATCTTTGTTGGGTTCGATCGTAATAATTACGGTCGTGGATTGTTTGAGAGCATTAGCTAGGGGAACCTTTACAAAAACTTTGCCCTGATCGTCAGGACGAAATTGAGCGCAATCTACTTTTTTACCATCCACGATCGCCCAAAGCCGATAGCTATTTTCCTGAGAAATGGGTATGAGATTCTGAATGCTAATCATCGCTGCCTTTTCATTGGGTGCGATCGTCACGCTGCCCGAAGCCGTAGGAATTGCTCCCATGCCTTTGAGAGAAATCATGCGATTGTCGGCACTTTGGAGCATGGCGATCGCCTGACGGTATTTTTGTAATTCTATTTGGTGGGTAGCAATTTGCTGACGCATTTGGTAATTATCAAAGCCCAAAGTAGCTAGAGCGATCGCACTGATACTTCCTAAACCCACCACCGCTAATTTCCATAAATTTCGTTGACTTGGCGATCGCTTAATTCCCGTAGCGATGATGGACTCTTCTCTCAATAGATCTTCGATGCGAGGTTCGGCTAAAGTGTCAACTAAAGATTCAACTAAAGCCTGCTCTACTTGCGGAACCGCACTCGCCGCAATGCGATCGCGCAGACTAACCGCTGGCGTACTTTCACTTAGACCGAGGGGAAGTAACGCTAGCGCTTCTTGTAAGCCGTCAATTTCGGAAATGAGTTCGGGATATGTAGCAATCAGATCATGCATCTCTGTCACCTCCTCAGGCTCCAAATCGCCTAAGACATAACCCGCTAATAACTCTTCCCATTGGGGAGGATAATTGTTGGCATGATTTTTGGGATAGTTTTGTTGTGTCATATCACTTCAGTCTCACTCTAGCGTACCCTTCAAGCTTTCTCTCAACCGAATCAGCCCATTCCGCGCCCATGACTTGACAGTTCCCAAAGGTGCATCCAGCGCATTGGCAATTTCCGTTTGGCTAAGTCCATCAAAATATGCCATTTCTAAGACTTGGCGATGCTTATCGGGCAAATTTGCTAAAGCTACTTTTACCTTTTCCGAGCGTTCTGCCAATGACAAAGTTTCCATAAGTGATGAATTTCTGGTGTCATATTCTAAGGAAATATTTTGTTCCCATTTTTGCAAATGTTGCTGTTGCGATCGCGTTTTACGAATTCGGTCAATGGCCCGCGATCGGGTTAACACAGTCAAAAAAGCGGCGATCGAACCTCGCTTACTATCGTAAGCAGAACTACGGCTGAGCAAGATGAAAATTTCTTGGGTTAAGTCCTCAGCCTCCTGCTGACTGCCCAAAATCCTCAATGATAGGCGGTAAACTAATTCACCATAGCGATCGTAAAAAATGCCAAAAGCCTGACTGCTACCCGCTCGCCAAGCTTGAAGTATTTCCATATCAGTTTGCTCAGAGAGTTTCATGGAGAAAGTTGATACGCATCATTACAATACCTACGCATCTTAAGGCAGAACGGATGTGGTATCAATAGGATTCAGTTCTGGTGAGTGGAGTCTGCTTTCAAATCATTGAGGATTGTCATTGAGGATTGCTAGGGGACTTGCGATTTAATGAAGTACCAAATATAAAACCAGAATCGGTGGCGCGGCGGAGCCGCGCCACCGATTCTGGTAAATCTGGATTGGTATCTTATTTTCTCGCAAGTCCCTAAGTACCTCAGCATAATTAAAATCCACATCTCAAACCTGCGGCGCACGCTGCGCCACAGGTTTGAGGGTTTTATATTTAATTAAGCCCACTTACTTAAATGAATTACACTTAACTTGTATAAGTATCTTGTATGAGTATCTTGTATAAGTACCTCAGCATAATTAAAATCCACATCTCAAACCTGCGGCGCACGCTGCGCCGCAGGTTTGAGGGTTTTATATTTAATTAAGCCCACTTACTTAAGTATCTTAGTAAGTATCTGGGTGCAATTTAAAGATAAAATCCAAGAGCCTGTAGCGAATGTTGTGTCTGCGCCACAGGATTTTACTCTGTTCTATAATTATGCTTGGCTATTTAATACCAATTCGCGAAAGTGTGACAACACTTTTGTGAATTAAAAACCAAATCTAGTAAGGGTTTGAAGAACTAAAAATGGCGTAGCCATTTTTAGTTTTGGTATAACTCGGTTATTTAACAGGCTCGCAATCGCATCTAAGACATACCCATAAATAACTTATGAGTCTTACAGTAGGTCAAATAGTCGGTGGTCATTACGAAGTGACAGCACGATTGGGTGGTGGAGGATTTGGCGAGACCTATCTCTCACAAGACTTACATCTTCCCGATCGCCCCATTCGAGTCATCAAAAGACTAAGTCCGCATATTCAAGAAGCTAGCGTCTTGCAACTATCGCGAAGACTTTTTGAGACCGAGGCTCAAGTTCTATATCGTCTAGGAACCCATCCACAAATCCCCCAACTATTTGCCCACTTTGAAGAGTTATCCGAATTTTATTTAGTTCAAGAATATATCGATGGCAAAGATCTCAGCTACGAACTCCCGCGCGGTAAAATTTGGGAACAGTTCACCGTTGCCGATCTATTACAAAGTCTCTTAACCGTTCTCAGTTTTGTTCATCAAAATAATGTCATTCATCGGGATATTAAACCTGAAAACATCATTCGTCGGCGGGATGGACAGCTTTTTTTAATTGATTTTGGCGTTGTCAAGCAAATTGTTACACCCACAGCCGTATTAGCAGCACAAGCGGATACGGGCTACACCGTAGGCATTGGTACGCCAGGGTATATGCCCAGCGAGCAGGCTCATGGAGAGCCAAAATTTGCCAGCGATATCTATGCGATCGGAATGATTGGGATTCAAGCCCTCACAGGAATATCGCCCAATCATCTTGCGAAGGATGATAATCTTGAAATTTTGTGGCGAGCATCCGCTCCGAAGGTTTATCCTGAATTTGCCGACATTCTCTCCAAAATGGTGCGGTTTGATTTTCGGCAACGCTATCCTAGTGCCGAACATGTGTATCGGGAAATTGCCGAGTTTGTGAATCGCTATCCCGTCTCCAAAGTCAATCACAGTTTGCCAACCGTTCTGATGAGCGCGGAAAACTATCAAAGACAGAATTCCTATAGCCGTGACCCAGAGGAACCCATACGCGATCGCCAAGCTCAAACCTCCCAAGCTCAAGACAAAGAGCGGATCTGGCGACATTTTCAGCCTTGGCACATCGGCTTAGGCATTGTTACCCTCGGTGCGATCGTAATTACAGCCCTGATTCTCACTTTTGGGTATTCCCACAAACCCTCTAATCCTAACAATCCAGACCTATCCCCAGAAAGTTCCGAACCTTCCGAACCTTCTCCCGCGCCAACGCTCTCCAGCAATGCATCAAGTTCTCTTCCCATTCTCATTAAGGAATTTTCGATTAATGGCTCTAAGGATGCCATTTATGGTGTGAGCATTAGTCCTGATAGCCGCATCTTAGCAGGTGCAAGTTCTGAACGGATCATCGAATTATGGGACTTACAAACCAGTAAAAAATTGCAGACCCTCAAAGGACATACTGGGCGGGTCTATGACATTCAATATAGCCCTGATGGCAAACGCTTAGTCAGTGCCAGTGACGATCGCACTGTAATTATTTGGGATGTTGCCACAGGTAAGCTGTTAAACAAACTGAAAGGACATCAGGAAAGAGTCTATACGGCTATTTTTAGCCCCGATGGAAAAACGATCGCCAGTTCTAGCGGCGATCGCACGATCCGTTTCTGGAATGCCGAAACAGGGAAGTTAATCAACGTTCTATCGGAAACATCTTGGGTTTACGATGTTTCGTTTACTCCCGATGGTAAATTTTTGATTAGTGGCTCTAAAGATGGCGCAATCCGACTATGGAATGTCGAAACAGGAAAAGCGATTAAAACTCTAGTAGAGACTGGTAGCTCCGTGCGATCGATCGTTTATAGCAATGATGGAAAAACGATCGCTAGTGCCATGGAAGATAATACAATCCGCCTATGGGATGGAAAAACAGGGCAATTCAAGGATTTGCTCACAGGACATACGGGAGAAGTCCATACGATCGCCTTTAGTAGCGACGATCGTTTATTAGCCAGTGGCAGTGCCGATAAAACCGTACGTATCTGGTACTTAAAAGAAAAGCGAGCACCGCAAGTTTTATCTCAGCACGAGCGCGGCGTTTCCTCGGTAGAATTTAGCGAAGATCGGAAATTGCTGATCAGTGGCAGTCTCGATGGTAAGGTGAAAATCTGGAAAATCGCCAATTAAATCACCAATTAAATCACCAATCAATAAATCACCAATCAACTTGAGAAAAGCATCCCCAACGGGATTCGACTCCCCATTCACCACCCCGTTCTTTTTGGGTTTGGAACTGTTAAAATACAGGTAACAGTTACGACAGCAACTATGTAAGCCTCATGACATTAACCTACGAAAAGACCTTGGCAGATCGGGTCAGAGCAGATTTTGAAATTTTAGATCAAGAGGTCAATGACAAGCCCCTCATTTATTTTGACAATGCCGCCAGTTCTCAGAAACCCAAGTCAGTGATCGCCGCTTGGAAATATTATTACGAACATGACAATGCCAATGTTCACCGTGGCGCACATACCCTCAGTGCCCGCGCAACCGATGCCTATGAAGGAGCGCGGGACAAAGTAGCCAAATTTGTTAAGGCAAAGTCCTCTGAAGAAATTATTTATACCCGCAATGCCAGCGAAGCAATTAATCTCGTTGCCTATACATGGGGATGGACAAATCTGAAAGCGGGTGATGAAGTCATCCTTTCGGTAATGGAACATCACAGTAATATCGTGCCTTGGCAGTTAATTGCGCAAAGAACAGGGGCAGTTCTCAAGTTTCTCGAACCTACGCTTACAGGCGAACTGAGCATAGAGCAATTTAAATCGCTACTTAATGCGAAAACGAAACTAGTGGCGATCGTCCATGTTTCCAATACCCTTGGCTGTGTAAATCCAGTGGAAGAGATCATTGCTTTGGCTCATGCCCAAGGAGCGAAGGTCTTGTTGGATGCTTGCCAGAGCGTACCCCACATGCCGATTGACGTGCAGAAACTTGATTGCGATTGGCTAGTTGCTTCGGGTCATAAAATGTGCGCGCCCACGGGAATTGGCTTTCTCTATGGCAAACGCGACCTTTTACTGGAAATGCCTCCTTTCATGGGTGGTGGGGAAATGATCGCTGATGTGTTTCTTGATCATTCTACCTATGCAGGTTTGCCCCACAAATTTGAGGCGGGCACACCTGCCATTGGTGAAGCGATCGCCCTTGGTGCAGCTGTAGATTATTTAATGGCGATCGGGATGGATAAAATCCACGATTACGAACAGGAATTAATTAATTACATGATGGATTATCTCAATGATATTCCCGATATCAAGGTTTATGGACCCCGCTACCATCGCGCAGGTTTGGCATCCTTTTCCCTCGATCATGGCATCCATGCCAATGACCTATCAGCCATGCTCGATCAAGATGGCATTGCGATCCGTTCAGGACATCACTGTACGCAGCCCCTCCATCGATTTTTAGGGATTAGCGGCACGGCAAGAGCTAGCGTCTATTTCTACAACACCAAAGCGGAAATTGATACCTTTATCAATTCCCTTAAAGAAGCGATCGCCTTTTTTAAACATGTGATGGCCTAGTCCTATGACCAGAATCGTTCTATTAGGTGCATCGGGTTCAGGACGAACTACCCAAGCGCTACATTTACAGGCTCGGTTACGCTTGCCTGCGATCTCAACTAGCGAAATTTTGCGTTTAGAGATCGCCAATGCCACGGATCTGGGCTTAGAAGTAAAAAGATTTGTTGATGCTGGTGAGTTCGTTCCCGATCGTCTAACGATCGAGCTAGTACGATCGCGCTTAGGAATGCCAGATGCCCAGCATGGATGGATTTTAGAGGGTTATCCCCGTACAGCTTTTCAAGCGGAGGAGTTAGATTTCCTGCTAGATGAGTTAGGGACTCCCCTTGACTGTGCGATCTATTTACAGGCTTCTGAAGAGACATTAATGCAGCGATCGCGATCGCGTGGTGGCTCCGACGATAGGATTGAGATCGTGCAAAAGCGAATCGAGCAGTTCTTTGAATTGACTATTCCTCTATTGGAATATTACGGTTATAAACAGAAATTACTAACAATCAATAGTGAGTTAGATATCGCAACGGTTAGTACTCGTATCGAGTATGGTATCGAACATTTAGGGCAATAATTTTTAAAACCCATGAATCTCAGTCCCAATTCTGAAAGAGCCTATTGGTTAGCATGGTCGCAGATACAAGGCATTGGGTCAGTATTAACCAAGCGTCTGTATCAATCCTTTGGTTCCATGTCCGAGGCTTGGCAAGCCTCGGCAAGCGCTTTACTAGAAATCGAAGGGATCGGCGGTCAGACCCTTGAAGCCATACGACAAGCTCAGGGTGAAGTGGAGCCCCTGTCTTTATTGGCGGTACATGAGCATCGCAATCTCAACTTCTGGACACCTAGTGATCGCGAATATCCTCAATTACTGTGGGAAATTCCCGATCCACCACCAATTCTCTATTATCAAGGACATCTCACCACTTGGAACGAACGCAATACGATCGCGATCGTCGGTACGCGCAGCGCCACTCCCTACGGGAAGCGGTGGACGAAAAAACTTGTTTCAGCTTTAGCCAGTCACGGATTTACAATTATCTCTGGTATGGCGGAAGGCATTGATGGCGAAGCCCATCGAGCCTGTTTGGAAGTTGGGGGACAGACCTTAGCGGTAATGGGAACAGGGGTCGATCGCTTTTATCCCCCCAAGCACAAGTCTCTTTACGAGCAAATCCTCACTTCAGGGCTAGTCTTGAGCGAATACCCCCAAGGGACTCCTCCTGACAAAAAACATTTTCCAGCCCGCAATCGCATTATCGCAGGACTCAGCCGCGTTACCTTGGTTATGGAAGCCCCCGAGCGATCGGGAGCCTTAATCACCGCCTATCAAGCAAATGAGTATGGACGTGATGTCTATACCTTACCGAATTCCCTTGAAGTTAATGAAGCAAGAGGTTGCTTAAACCTATTGGGCAAAGGCGCACAGGCAATTTTAGGTGTAGATGAATTACTAGAAGCCTTAGGAACATTGCCGAATTTAGATACCCCTACACCAACGATCGCCATTACCGATTTGCCTCCCATGCAACAAACCATTCTCCAAGCGATCGGTTTTGGTGACCCTGTGGGCTTAGATTGGATTGTCGAACAAACTAAAATCCCTTCAGGGGAAGTGTTAGGAACCTTAACCCAATTAGAACTAATCGGTGCGATCGCCATTTATCCTGGAATGCGATATCAAAGGTTGACATGAGATTAACTTGAGAAGGGTTTGGCGTATAGAGATAGCTGTGTGGTGCTGCAAAGCAGTACCATACAGCTTTTCGATAAAGTAGCGATCTGTTATAGTGATGACTGCGTTACAAAGATTAATTTATCAAGAAGCTGGAGAATCGGTAATGACCATTTCGATGTATCAGGTTGCAGTGCCTTCCGTAGTGCGATCGCTAAATAATTTGATCGCAGTTCTTGAAAAGGGGGCTGCCCATGCTGAAGCCAAAAAGATCGATCCTTCAGTACTAATTGCCAGCCGTTTGTATCCCGATATGTTGCCTCTCAGCCGCCAAGTTCAGATTGCTTCGGATATTGCTAGACGTGGCATAGCAAGATTGGCTGGCACAGAAGCTCCTGCCTTAGAAGATAACGAAACTACATTTGCTGAGCTAGGCGATCGGCTTCGCAAAGTGATTGGTTTCATTGAGACTTTTACTCCCGAACAGATTGATGGTTCTGAAGAGAAGGTAATCACTTTACCTATCGGAAAAGAGACAATGACTTTTGCAGGACAAGCCTATTTATTGTTCTTCATTTTGCCCAATGTTTATTTCCACGTAACGACTGCCTACGATATTCTCAGACATTGTGGGGTGGAACTGGGCAAACTCGATTTCTTGGGCGCACGTCGGTAAGTAGCTGGGCATAAAGCCCAAAAGAGGGTTGCCGTGCTCCGCACGGCAACCCTCTTTTGGGCTTTAATTTTGCAACTAAGTAGCTAAGCATAACGTCAGTTCGGGTT
>NZ_ALWB01000182.1 GCF_000332215.1 Pseudanabaena biceps PCC 7429 | reverse complement strand
AAAAGCAGAAAGCGCAACGCCCGCGACGCGAGCGTTGCGCTTTCTGCTTTTGGGTTTTAATGGGGTAATAATAGACTCAAACCCTTGGGCGATCGATGTTCGATCGCCCAAGGGTTAGGTATAGTTGCGACCGCGCCAACTTTTCGGTCTGGTGAGAGCGGAGATCCAGATACGGATCGCCGCCAAGGGATCGGCAAGCGGAGAGAGCCAAAACCAAAAGCCCACTTCCGTATAACTAGAACGGATACCGAAGGTCAATAAGCAGCGAATGCTAACAAGAAAGACATTCAGCCAAAATAGGATACTCGTGGGTAGTGATGCCGTAGGTTGCCAGATTAACAGAGAAATTAATAGGGGCAACGGCAATCCCTGCACCGCCGTAAGTAATAGGCAATCAGCCAAGGTTTGATTTGGGGTGGAAGCATCTTTGAGATCGAGCGATCGCCCCCATTCGCGCCATGTTTCGCCCATAGAAGTGTACATCCGCACCTGCATTAACGCCGCACCATCAAGGAATCCGACCTTTGCACCTCTCTGGGCGGCAGCTCTGGCAAGAGTAACGTCATCACAAAAGGAGGATTTGGCAAGCTCATAGCCATTTAACTCAACCAATTTGGCACGTCTAGATAGGAAGCATTGACCATTTGCCATTACCCGATCTTCGGTGAACTGAGTGCGATCGCCTGTTGCCCCAAATCGGAAAATGAGGGTGATTAATAAGGCAGGTTGTAACCATTGTTCGCCCGCAGTCTTGAGGATAAATTTGGGGGAGAGCGACACAATATCGAATTCGTTGGCAGTTGCTTGTGCCACTAGGCTAGCAACTAGTCCCTGTTGGGGCAAAGTATCGGCATCAATGCCTAGTACCCATGTACTGGTCGGATCGCTCTGGAGAAAGCCATTATGCAAAGCCCAAGGACGACCGACCCAGCCTTCTGGTAAAGGATCATCGGTTACAAGCTTTAGAGGAATGGGAAAATCCTGTTGCAATTTCTGTACATATTCGGGCGTGCCATCCTGCGATCGGCTATCAACCACAATAATCTCTTTAGCTGCTTGATCGCGTAAGCCTTCTAAACAGGTTGGTAGGCGATCGATCTCATTTAAAGTGGGAATGACAATCGAGACTTGGGGATTTTGTTTAGCCAGAGTCTCATCCGAGTTAGCTAGAGGTAATAAAGGGGCAGTGCGATCGCGCGCAGTACTGAGCCGCTTTAAAAGTACAAGTGTCGAGGGGACTTGTAACAACAAAAAAAATAGCGAAAAGCCTGTCAAAAAAAGCGGGTTATTCAACTTCGATGGAGATGCTTACATTCTAAAAGCCGATCCTACCTTAATTCGCTCGAACTTATTGGGCTCTCCCACGAAATTAGAACCGATATTTTCGTTAAAGCGTTCTAATTAAGTATTTTTAACGAAAATATTTTGGTTCTTGCAGTTATTCTTCTAGGAGACTTCTCAACATCCAAGCTGTTTTTTCATGGACTTGGAGGCGTTGAGTTAGGAGATCGGCAGTGGGTTCATCGTTGGCTTTTTCTGCGATCGGGAAAATAGAACGAGCCGTACGAGTTACGGATTCCTGTCCTTCAACCAATAACTTGATCATTTCTGTTGCCTTGGGTACTCCTTCAGTCTCAGGGATTGAAGTAAGCTTGGCATAGGCGGTATAGGTTCCAGGGGCAGGGATGCCTAGCGAACGAATGCGTTCAGCAATGAGATCCACGGCGAGAGCAAGCTCGGTATATTGAGCTTCAAACATCAGGTGCAATGTATTAAACATTGGTCCCGTTACATTCCAATGGAAATTATGGGTCTTCAGATATAGAGTGTAGGTATCAGCAAGCAAGCGCGATAATCCATCAGCGATCGCAATTCGATCTTCTTCAGATATACCGATATTAATCGAACTAGACAGGTCTTTATCTGATTTTTCTTTATTTTTAGCCATTTCCTTTTACTTGAATAGTTTTGCAAGAATTATAACCAACAAAACCATACCAATGAAGCACCCGATTGATGGGTTTCATTACTATTAAAAAAGAATACAAATCAACTTAAAGCGCCACCATTCTCTTATCGGCTTTTAGGTAGTTCAGCATAGTTAACGTCAGTTCAGGTTAAGCTGGCAAATTTTCAAAGCCCAAAAGTAAAAGCCTTGCTAAGCAAGGCTTTTACTTTTGGGCTTTGAAAAAGGGTTTGCGTAGCAAACCCTTTCTCAAAGCTCGTTTCAAATTATCCCGAACTGACGTGAAATTAAGGTTTATCAGGAGTCGCCGCAGGCAAATTTAATGGAATTGACTGTGCAGGAGCAGTCTTAGGTGCAGGGGCAACTTGGGTTGCTGCGGGAGCTGCCACAGTGGGGGGATTAAACCACCCACCACTGAGAACTACAGTTAATCCCAAAAAAGCTGCGGTTAGGAACCAAGTTACTCGATTTAAAGCTGTTTCCGCACTCTTGGTACTTGAAAACAATTGAGCTTGACCGCTAAAGCCGCCCAGCCCATCACTTTTGGGACTATGTAATAAGATTAGGATCACTAAACAAATAGCGATAACAGACCAGACTATCTTTAAAGTTCCGTACATTTTTAGATATTTTTCTTTATATGTTTTCTATAAACAGCTTAACGTATCAACAATTGTCTCTAAGCAAATTGCTGACCTAACTCAATGGGGTTATGAACTGTGATTCGCTTTTTGGAAATAGCGATCATCTTTTGCTTTCTTAAGTCACCAAGTAATCTTGTTACCGTGACCCTTGTCGAACCGATCGCTTCGGCGATCGCCTGATGGGATAATTTTAAGTCGATCGTCACGCCATCGGTCGAGGGCGTTCCAAAATCGCGGCAAAGAATCAATAAAAAGCTGACTAACCGCGATCCCATATCGCGGTGGGCAAGCGTCTCAATCATCATTTCCGTTTGCAGAATCCGTGACGATAAGCCACGTAACAATACCATCGGTAATTCGGGATCTTCTTTCAGTGCCTTCTCCACCTGATCGATGGGCACCGAAAGCAACTCCACTGGGGTAAATGCTACAGCGTGATAAAAGCGATCGGAGCGATTGCCAGTAATTAAAGACAACACACCGAAAACACTATTTTCGCGTAATAGCGCAACTGTAATTTCTTCGCCTGCCTCGTAAACTCTAGAAAGTTTTACCGCTCCCTTTACCAAAAAGTAAAAACGTTCCGCAGGATCGCCAGGAAAAAAAATCGTCTTACCGCGTTCAAACGTTTCTGTCATGGGGGGGAACATTCCCCCATTCATTTCGCGAAAGACTTCAACAAGAGCACGGTCTACCAATCTTATACACCCTCTTTTTTAACCAAAAATAAAACGCCGCAGTCCTCACAACCAAATCTCAAAGATAGGGATTATATCAATTCACTAAAGTCTGCCAAGGCTTTGGTGAACTAAAACCTAAATTTCATGATTATTTCAAGTTACAAAAATAGCTTTATTATTTTTTTGTAACTTGAAATGCTAGATCTTCGGAAAGTATGCCAGCACACAATCAATTGGAGTAGTTTATGTTAGCTTTCATCTAATATACAAAATGAAGATACAAACAGCTCCAAATATGTATATATCCTTCAAACAATTAACTTCTTGAAGATGCAGCAACCCTTGATGAACTGGTAAAGGTAGGTTACATCTTAGAAAGTTAATCTAGAAGTAGATACGATTATTCTCACTTAAACTTACTACATAATTGCAATTTGTATCAGAATGTACATTTTTTGCAACTAATCGAGATTGGGAGAGCCCTTACTCGACAAAAGATGGGGCTAGACAAAATAACGAGGGGCGATCGCTACCTGAACATACTACTTACCGAGGTATCTTCATGAACCCGCCAGATTGTTTCACCTAACAAGTCGGCAACCGATAGTACCCGTAATTGTGCAAAATAGTTTTCTTGTCTGACTGGGGTTGAATTAGTTACGATTACTTCTTCAAACACGCCACTGGACAAACGTTCGATCGCTGGTGGCGAAAAAATAGCATGGGTGGCACAGGCATAAACTTGACGCGCACCTTCCTTTCTCAGGAGCTTTGCCGCTTCATAAATTGTCCCAGCAGTATCGATCATGTCATCGACAAGGACAGCAGTTTTACCTGAGACATCACCGATGACATTCATCACCTCAGCCACATTATGGCTTTGGCGACGTTTATCGATAATCGCTAAAGGTGCGTCATTTAGTTTTTTGGCGAAAGCCCGCGCCCGCGCAACTCCCCCTACATCTGGCGAAACTACCACTAAGTCGGGGAGTTTCTTCTCATTGAGATAATCAAATAGAACTGGGGAGCCATAGACATGATCACAAGGTATATCAAAATATCCTTGAATTTGTGCCGAATGTAAGTCCATGGCAATCACGCGATCGGCTCCAGACTGCACAATTAAGTTGGCAACTAACTTTGCAGTGATTGACTCTCGTCCTGCGGTTTTGCGATCGGCTCGCGCGTAGCCGTAATAGGGCATAACCGCAGTAATTTGCCTTGCCGAAGCCCGACGACAGGCATCAATCATAATCAATAATTCAGTCAAATGGTCGTTAACAGGGCGACAGGTTGGTTGGATCAGATAAACATCACAACCCCGAATCGATTCCTGCACCTGCACATAGACTTCCCCGTCAGCGAAATTTTTTCGCACCATAGGCCCTAATTCGATACCTAAATAACGGGAAATCTCTTGGGCAAGTGGCAAATTTGCCGATCCAGCAAATAGCCTTAGTCGATCTTCACCGCTATTTAAAGAAGGTAGTCTGTGAAGTCCATGCCTAGTAGTCGTTAAGTGTGTCACTGCAATTTATCAGGAGGTAACATAGCCATATTTCTATTGTCAGGCTTAATTCGCTATTCGCGTCATCTGTTTATGATTAAATTAGATATTTTTTTAGCCAGAATGATATAAAAGCCACAAATTTAGAAGCATGGCTCCTAAAATCTATGGCTTTTTATTTGGGGGGGCGGCGGCGTTGGAGGAAATCGGGGATATCTAGTCCTGGCTTACTCAGCTTGATTTCTGTTTGTGATGCAGGTGTTGTAGAAGTCGATGTCCTTGTTGTGGGCGTAGGTGGTAAAGGTTGTACCTTTTTCACAATTTGGGGCGGGATCGCTGGATGGGACTTGGGCGCAAACCCTGTAGCAATTACCGTGATCCGAATTTCGCCATCTAGTTTGGGATCGATGACTGCGCCAAAAATAATATTGGCATTTTGATCGACTACTTCATAAATGGTCTCTGCGGCGGCATTGACCTCATGGAGGGTCATATCCTCGCCACCAGTGATATTAAAGACAACACCGCTAGCTCCTTCGACGGAGGTTTCTAACAGAGGCGAAGAAATGGCTGTCATCGCGGCTTCTCTTGCTCTAGACTTGCCAGAACCAATACCGATACCCATCATTGCCGAACCAGCATCTGCCATAACGGCGCGAATATCGGCAAAGTCTACGTTTACTAGTCCAGGGATCATGATGATATCGGAAATCCCCTGCACGCCTTGACGCAGAATGTCGTCAGCAACTCTAAAGGCTTCCTGTACGGGAGTTTGCTCGGATATTACTGAAAGCAACTTGTCGTTGGGGATCACGATTAGAGTGTCAACCCGACTTTGTAAACCTGCAATTCCTTCTTCAGCCTGCTGACCTCGTCGCCTACCTTCAAAAGTAAAGGGTCTTGTAACGATACCGACCGTGAGCGCTCCTGCTTCTTTGGCGACCTCCGCAATAATGGGGGCAGCTCCAGTGCCAGTGCCGCCACCCATGCCTGCGGTAATAAATACTAAGTCGGCTCCTTCGACGGCTGCTGCGATATCATCACGGGACTCTTCGGCAGCTTTCTGTCCGATCGCAGGATTACCACCTGCTCCCAAACCTCTGGTCAGCTTCTGACCCATCTGAAATCGCTTAGAAGCGGAGGATTGCAGTAATGCTTGAGCGTCTGTATTAAACGACCAAAACTCTACACCAACCACATCACTGGCGATCATGCGATTTACAGCGTTGCCACCGCCACCGCCAACACCAATTACCTTAATTTTTGCAACACTGCCCAACATGATATTATCCGCTTTTGCATCAACGCCTAACTGCTGCTTCATACGATTGTGAGAGTGACTTAGGTGTAGTCTAGAGTTATTTGAAAACTCAGAAAGTTCATCCATTTGCACGTCTACTTCTCCGTTTTCCGAACCATTTGAGTTCAAACCTGACCAGTCGTTTTGAGATGTCATTTATCGGGGGATGTCATAAATAGAATCGTTGTACTGATGCTCTCTAGATTTTGCTAAGCTTAAACCCCATTCGAGTCAGAAGTCCGAGTAACAGTTTAAACCTACCAGAAAAAAATAATAATAGCCTTAAAACGACAATTTAGGATTTTGTTTCTGAAGATTTATCTTTTGGTGACCTGTTTATTTCTAAAATCGGGTCGCTTGGTTGACTTACATCAATATATTTAAAGCTTTTTGATGTAAATTTTTCGGGCAGATTTCTCAGTCGATCAAGGGTTTCTAGTTGGGTGTTAAAAATTGATGGTTTGTACGTACCAAAATAGACCAAGCCCAGCTCTGTCGTCAAAATCAAATTTGAGTCGTCCCGCGCATCTACTTGCGAAATTTTAACTTGACTCTGACTGACTTGACGATAAAGAGTTGACCACTGAGCGATCGCTCGATTATTAGGTTCTAGGACAACAAGGTTGGGCTTGGTGATATTCGATGGATAGGCTTTGGCGGGCATCCATATTCCCTCTGCATCTAAGAATCCCTGCTGACCTTTACGTGTAGCGTTGGCGATCGGCAATCGTTCTTGAACCTGAATAGTGAGTTTTGAGGGAAATATTGTGCGGGATACCAAAACCTTTGATACAGGGGCATTGGCTTCGAGCTGGTTGGCGAGTTCTTGCGGTTGAATTTGAAATATTGATTGGGGATATTGGAGTGCTAGGGATTTCCTGATGGTTTCCTTAGAAAGAAGTTTGTTACCTTCAATTTCGATCTGGTTGGGGCTCCGTAGTTGCCATTCAGGAAGCATCGCAACCCACAGCATCCCACCCGTGATTCCAGTGATAAATGTTAACTGCCAAATACGTTGAAAGATGCGAAGGCGGCGTTGTTTTCGCAGTTGTTTGCGGCGGGCCACATAGTCTGCCTCTCCTGTGGAGATAGGGAATTCAACCGTCATCTTTGCTCCTACCTGTTCATAGTGCTAGGAGTCAGATGATGGGCTACTAGCAAATTGTCGTTCCAGCATAGCAATGATTTCTGCCCGTCGGTTTGAAATAGCCAAGGGATCCTTAGCATTTTCAGGTAAAAACATGACGCGATCGATGTTCTTATACTTATTCGATATTTGTTGCTTATTCATTAAAGACTGGATCGCTTTAACGAAAAATATACCTGCACTGATGACCAAAAGTACAGATATTGATACGTAGATAATTGCTGCGATCACCATATCTCTTATGTTTGACTCCGAAGTATTGATATCACAATAGATGAGCAAATCAGGTTTTTCAACAAGAGTTACAAAAATGTATAGATTTGCTTTGCAAACCTTCATATATAGCTATATTCGCTTAAGTCAGGACATCAAAGCCAATAGAGAGTTGCGGCGCGAAGCGCCGCAACTCTCTATTGGCTTTGATTTTTGTCCTAACATTACTGACTATAGCTATAATATCTATCTCATCATATAGCGATCGCTACTTTGGGAACAATTGACATTACCCCAAAACACAGATTTTCGATTGAAAGTGTTGCTGAGCAACACTTTCAATCGAAAATCTGTGTTTTGGTTGATTATCAGTTACTTTTATACAATCTCAAATAAGTAAGTGGGCTTAATTAAATATAAACCCCTAAAACCCTTGATGCATGCTGCGCGTGCGCCACAGGTTTTAGATCTAGATTTTAATTATGCTGAGGTACTTAGTTTTAAAGTTTTAATTTCAAAGTTTTAATTTCAGAATCATTGAATCCCTATGCAACTCAAACGATTAGTAGCGATCGCGATCTTTTTACTCACCTTAGTAGGCTTAATTCTCTCGGCTGAGCCAGCCAAAACCAATGGAATCGCTACCTTCAAGTCAGCTAACAATCGGAATAAAGTTGCTCTAAACGGTTCTTCTCAAGCACCCCAAGATATTTACTTCTCAGCAGCCATCAATCAATCCGCTCCAGTCTTTGGGTGCGAAGTCCAACCACCAGCCAATCCACCTGAACCATCATTACCCGCAGCATTAACTTCTATTCCCATTACTTTAGAGCGCTTTCGGAAATCCGTAGCTACATCGAAGACCACGATCACTTCGCAGAAAGCAATCACCGCTAGTCCTAGAGAAATTGTGGCTTTGGCGGCGGCTTCTAACTATGGCGATCGCTATCTAAAGGATCTATCGGGCAAACCTGCTAACTATGCCCCGATTATCGTCCTTCATGAAACAGTGGGTTCTACGAACGGTACGATCAATTTCTTTCAAGAATTCCATACCGATGAAGATATTCAGGCAAGTTATCATACCTTAATCGCCATTGATGGCTCGGTTATCTACCTCGTTCCCCCCGATAAACGGGCTTTTGGAGCAGGTGATTCTGAGTTTGTAAGTGCATTAGGACAGGAAGCAGTACAAACTAATCCGCGCTATCCCCGTTCTGTCAATAATTTTGCCTATCACATTTCGCTTGAGACTCCTGAAGATGGCATGAACGAGGACTATACCCATAGCGGATATACCGAAGCTCAATATCTATCGCTGGCATGGCTGGTTGCCAAAACCAATGTCCCCCTAGAGCGGATTACTACCCATAAAATCATTGATCGCTCTGGCTCTCGGATCGATCCGCGCAGTTTTGATTTTAATTTGTTTAAAAAATTATTAACTGCCTATCCCCGAACCAATGAAATTGAGATCGGCTGTTCTGCCCTCAGAAAATTCCAAAGTTAAGGCAAATAGCGCTCTATTTTTTCTGACTTTGTTGGTATATGTGGTGGTTGGTCGATCAATTTTCCACCATCATTCGGTCGCGGGCAAATATATGAACCAGCCCAAGGAGGCAAAATTTCAGTTTATCCGCTTCGATCGCGGGATTAGTCAATACAATCATGACTATTACGCGGCGCTAGGCTTTCCGATTGTTAGCGATCCTACCTACATCCGCAATGTATACCTGCGAATAGCCCGCATTTTACATCCCGACATATATGGCTTTTCGGCAGATGACAAAGCCATCGCCACCCAATATCTCGCAAAACTAGTCAACCCTGCTTACAATGCCTTGATGAAAGAGCAGGATCGCCATGCCTATCAAGAAATATTTAAGTTACTTGCCAAACGCTTAATGCTGAGGTCGCGTAATATCCAGATTCATTCGGAGAGCGCTTGCGAGTTAATGTGCTCCCCTAGTGACGAGGTTTACGAGCGCTTGGTTACGGAGATCGCGAAAGTACAATATCAATCGCTTCCGCAGATTCTAGATCTTACTGCGCAAATCAGCGAGTTAAATCTGGTTTACATCCTCTACAAGGAAGGCTATCAGCATGGAGCGGCGAATATGCCCCCAGTTCTTGCCCCCATGTTAAAGCCTACAAGCCCTAAACCCCACACCCAAAATTTTCTGCCGCCACCATCAAAGCCCAGTTACAGCTACAGACTCCAGTATTCATCCGCAACTCAAGAGCCCGCAACTCAAGAGACCCCGACTTTACAAAATGCTTCCCCACAACCAACCAGTAATTTGACAGCTTCTGATGAGACTGTAATTCAGTCAGAAGCAGCAATTGATACGACAATAATCGATGAACGTATCAAAACTTGTGAAATCAATATCTTGCAAAATAATTGGAAAACTGCCCTCCAAGATTTGCGGGCTATCTTAAGAATGGATGAAAACAATAGTAAATGTCTGGCTCTGCTAGGCGTGGTTTATACAAATACCCATCAGCCAGAAATGGCGAAGGCAAGCTTTAAGCGATCGCTCTATATCAACCCTCAAGAATCTCTAGCCCTAGAGCATCTTCTGGAATTAACCGATCCAAGGCTCAACCAAAACAAGGTTACCAAAAACAATAGCAAAGGCGATCGCAAACCAAAGCCCACCCAAAAGCCCATTCAAAAGTCCATTCAAAGGCAAGGCTGGATCACTGATCTACTGGAAAAGGTTTCTTTTTGGCGTTTCTAGGCATTACGATAATAATTATCGATAATGATTATCATTTTATCTTGCCGCTATGCCTATCAACTCAACAAGATCGATCGCCAAATTCAAAACCAACAAAGGGATCAAGATTTCGGCGATCGCCACATTGATGGCTATTGTCGCTAGTATCAATGCTTGCAGTATCACGACTTCTAGCAAACCCCCTGAAACCCAATCCCCCCTAGCGACAAACCCATCAGAAAATTTGCCCTCAAATTTGCGCTCAAATTTGCCCTTAGTAGTTGCGACCAATACCGTTACTTGCGATCTCACCAGACAAATTGCAGGTTCGACGATCGCTTTAAAGTGTCTGATTGAAGCTGGCACCGATCCGCATCTTTATCAACCCAAACCCGAAGACCGCAAAGCGATCGACTCAGCTAAGTTAATTCTCTATGGAGGCTATGACTTTGAGCCAAATTTGATCAAGTTAATCAAAGCTAGCTCTAACAACGCCCCCAAAGTTGCCGTGAATGAATTAGCAGTAACCAATCCTTTGCTTGCGGAAGCAGGAGATGACCATAACAAGGCAAAAGATGTCAAACCAGAAAATCGCAAACTCGAAAAAGAAACCGACCCCCATATATGGCACAATGCCCAAAATGGCATCAAAATTGCGCAAACAATTAGCAAAAACTTGAGCAATCTCCGTCCAGAGGAGGCTGATACCTATACTCGCAATACGGCTAAGGTTGTTAATGAATTAGACCAGATTGATACTTGGATCAAAGCTCAAATCGCGACAATCCCCCCCAGTAACCGTAAACTAGTTACCACCCATGATGCTCTGGGCTACTATGCTAAAGCCTATGGAATTCCAGTGGAAGGAGCTTTGAATGGTATTAGCACCGAAGAACAACCCACCCCCACAAGAGTCAAGGAATTGGTGGATGAAATCAAGTCCAGCCAAGTTCCAACTATTTTTGCTGAGGTATCGATCAATCCCAAATTGATTAACGCTGTTGCCAAAGAAGCAAATGTTAAGGTAGCAGAACGGGAAATCTATGCCGATGGTTTGGGCTCAAAGGGAAGCGAAGCAGAGACTTATACAGGAATGCTCATCTCTAATACCCGTACAATTGTTGAGGGATTGGGAGGCAAGTACAAACCATTCCAATTAAAATAACTTCCATTACCATAGGACATAATCCCCAAAATACAAGTGGCGGCGCGAAGCGCCG
>NZ_ALWB01000181.1 GCF_000332215.1 Pseudanabaena biceps PCC 7429 | reverse complement strand
CCATTAAGTCAAATATTGCATCTCTTCCATTTACCTAAAAAATTATATGCCTGTTGACGAAAGTTCTGTAGTTTATCAATAATCATGACTGTAGATGTGCTTTTCTTTTTCTATCTACTTTAGGCAGTTTGTATCTCTTTTACTCTGCCTTTTTTCCTTTTTTAGTCTAAACTCCAGTCATTTCTAGAAAGCGATCGCTATCAAACGATAAAATCCCGATCGCTTAAAACATCATCTAAAAATCCCTGATAGCCCTCAAATGAAAAAGCGATCGCTACTAAATCTAAAAAACTTCGATCGCCTACTCATGACTAGAAAGCGATCGCTCTCAAACGATAAACTCCCGATCGCTTAAAACATCATCTAAAAATCCGTGATCGCCTTTACAATGAAAAAAAGCGATCGCTATCAAACGAGACACTCCCGATCGCCTAAAACATCATTTCAAAACTCCTGATAGTTCTCAAATGAAAAAGCGATCGCTACTAAATCTAAGATCGCCTACTCATTGCTAGAAAGAGATCGCTACTCAAACTAAATTAGCTAGACAACTAGAATAGTCTATCCAGGTAGAATGAATTCTTCATTTGGGAATAAGTCAAAATAGCTGCCTAATGCTTCAGGATTATGCTTTAGCCGAATAGTTTCTTCTTTCTCAGGATCGCACTCATGAAACATCTCCCCATTCTGTTCGACAATGTAATAAGCCCCTGTTTCGTAGCATTCGACTATAGTCCGAATCATACTTGTGAGACTTGTATACATATACTTTGGTCGTATATCATTCCAGTCACTATAGTTGTAAAGAAAAACTGGTGAAGGTGACTTATTAGATTTATTGTTAATCAAAATAAAGTAATCACCTTCATCTCTAAAGAAGATGGGAAACCAGTAACGCTTCCACCAAGTTCTATCGGCTTGTCGTCCAGCATGTATCGCACTTTCCTCAGCATTTCTCAATTTTGAGGAATATTGAAATAAGGCTTCTTGTAGTGACATAAATGATATCCCTGGAAAAAGTCTATTGTTTGTATTATATGTTCCATTTGACCATCTGTATAAATCTTTGACCTCATCTGGAAGTAAAACCGACCTGTTTCTCAATATTAGGTCAAAAGCAGATTCTTTAACACCAAATTGGAGAAGATCAAGTTTGTCTTGAGCGTATTGATCAAACAAAGTTGAAATTTTATCTAAGTAGAAGTAAATATTATTAGTCATTTTATTACCATCCTATAGGTCTTTCTGTTCTGCCTTCTCTAGTGATCCAAAACGATCTTTCTCCAGCATTATTTGGCATTGTAACCACTCCAAATATGTCGCCAAAGTTGACTCTTGCTCTCTGATAGAATGCACCCATTAATCCTCCTTGTGTACTTGATTCTAAATCATCAAGTAGTTGTAAAGAGACATATCCCATATTATAGCGAGTTTCTCCACCCTCAATTGACGAGTTGAAGGGGTACTCATCGCAAGCTGGACTAATCCAATGGAATTGAGATGTCCAAGCATCCCTAGCTGACTGATTACAGTGAGAAGTTCTGTCTAAAAAAGTTCTAGGTTGCTCAGATCCATAGTGAAGGGTGGCTGGGAGACGATACTGCGGAAAGATGGAAGGATTTCGGGCATCTGAACTTATTGTGTTTCCTTGTCCATTTTGAGCTGCATTAATGTGAGAAGCGTGTCCAGGTAAGTCTTTTGCTGTATAAACTACCGTAGGTATTCCAGTCCTGCTACAGTAAGGATCGTTTAGTGATGCACAAGTATTAAGTTCGCGTATTGATACCTGTAAAGGTAAGCCTTCTGCCAAAGAAATAGGCGGTATTGGTCGTTCAGATTGTGGTAGACCAGTCAATCTTGAGCCAGAACTTCCTCTAGAATAACTCACAAAATATATAGCCGCGAGAGTAGCAATTATCCGATTAACCGCAGCTTGTTCCAGTAAAAACATCCCAGATGGATCAGTACCATTGACAGGATTACCATGAGTATAGCCATAGCGATTGAGAGACAGCGGATTATTCATAACGCCATCAAACCTATCCCTCTGAGTAAAGCGACCAATATCTGTACTGTAATATCTATCCCTTAGATAATAATCACCCAGATTCTTATCAAACTGCTCACCCGCATAGAGATAGCTATTGACCGTCGTACCCGTCGAACTAGATAGATTCCCATAGGCATCATAATTATAGGTATCCGTCACATTACCCGTCGCATCCGTCAAAGCCCTCGTACTGCCCAAACCATCATAAACATAGAACGACTTCGTCCCATTTCTATCCTGAGAAATCAAGTCACTACCATAAGTGTAAGAAGCAAACACCGTTCCACTAGGAGCATACTCCGCCAACACCTGAGCATAATTGCGATTCTTATCCACCAAGAATCTCGTCTCCACACCGTTTACCGTCTGCGATACGCGAATACCAGAATAGTCATAATCATAGACCGTACTCGTACCACCACCCTCAGTCGCTTTTAACCGATTCTCCGCATCCCAAGTATAGGTAGTCGTCACCCCATCCTTAGTCTCAGTTTTCTTATTGCCATTACTGTCATAGGTAAAGGTCGCAGTACCATCAGTCAATAACCTGTCATTGGCATCATAGACATAATTCGCAGTAACCCCACCACTCGTCTTCGTGAGCCTATTGCCAGTCGGACTGTAGGTATAGCTCGTACCAGAAACTCCATCATTTTCCGACAACAACCGATACAGCCCATCGTATGTATAATTCACGGTGCGGCTATAACCAGCTAAATTCTCCACGACCTTTGTTCGCATACCCGCATTATCCAAAGTATAAGCCGCACTGAATATTACCGTACTATCCTTCTTGCTCTCAATCTGTGTCAAACGATTCAGCAAGTCATAGCTTCTCTTCTCGATCACACCATTAGCTAAGTCGGTTTCAATCAGATTGCCAGCCTTATCATAATTATAGGTAGTTACCGCGCCAGTTGCATCGGTGACAGTCTGCAATTCCTTGTACTTGTCATAAGTAAAAGTAGTCGTACCACTAGCCGTCGTAATCGCAGTTCGCAAGTTCGCGGCATTATAGCCATAGCGCAGGAACTGACCGTCAGGATCGATCTGCTCGGTCAATCTTTGCCGCGCATCATAGCTGTAGGTAGTCGTACCCCGACTATCCGTCACTGAGGCAAGCTTACCAATGCTTGCATAGGTCATCGTGAAGGTTTCACTGGGCAATACCTTCTTAGTCAGACGATTGAGCGCGTCGTATTCGTAGGTAATTGTTTCGCCATTGGCATTGGTAAAACTTGCCATGTTACCCACTGCATCATAGGTGACTCTAGACAGTTGCCCCATCGGCAGTACTGTATCCACACGGCGATTCAAGGCATCGTATCGATATTCGGTGACATGGTTACTCGCATCCTTCACTGAGGTCAAGTTTCCAGCCAAGTCATAACCATATTCTGTGCGTTGATTCAGCGCATCAATCACGGCTGCTAAGCGTCCCTGTGCATCGTATTCATACTGGGTTACTTTGCCATTCTGGTCTGGGGAGCTATTACAGAGAAAGTTACTGTCGTAGGTTTCGCTTGTGTTAATGTGATCAGTATTAGGGTACTTTTATCGGTCTGCCAAATTTATCGTAGAGGAAGGTGGTAGCTCTTCCTAACGCATTCTTTTCAGTCAGTAGATCTCACTTATTTTTCCTTGATACTAAGACTTCTCATAGAAAAGACCTTGCAATAAATCAGGTAATGCATTCAAGAAATGGGCACAGAAAATACTAAGTGATTTAGCTGATTGCTCCGCTTCATCTTCCGTTGTGCATATCCAACGTGCTGTATTAAAATTGAACCCAAGCCATATTCCAAGAGAAATTCCCACACCTGGCCCAAGTCTGATACTTTTCTCATCTTGATGAAAGATTGTGTGAAAGTAGCTAAATGTTCCATTAACAACATCGATCCATGTCTTAACAGACCAACAATCTATGATTGTTCGATATCCTAAACCTCCTTTTCTACTAAATGGTTTTCCTAAAATAGATTCTAATTCGTTGCTAATTAAAGATTTTAGTTTTTTTGAATCAACAACTTGTTGTATAGAATTGAGATGCTCAAGTTGCTTAATTATTTGGCTGTGGGAATTAGCTTCATTGTAAAACCAATGATCAAGTTCTTGGTCTCTATCAGTTAAATTTTCGCCTAATAAGCTAAGAGTATTACGCTGACTAAATTTTGGGAGAGCTAAAGCTAGCTCTAGCTTTAGCTCGGATGATAACGAGTCAAATATTTTTATAATATTTTGTGCTTCGGGGTTGAGAAGCTTTCTTAGAGAAGGAAAATCCTCTCTAGCTTCTCGTTGAGCTTCCAATATGCTCCAGTGATAAAAACGTATATCAAACTCATTGGTTAAATACTGCAAATTTGAAGACATAACTAAAAGAAACCCCTTGAAAGTGATGCTTGAAGTCTAGTATTCGATACCAGAAGATCAATTTGTGATTTTTCAACTGCTCTTATAAAAGCAACTGATATTAATACTAATGGTGAATCTTCATCATAACCAATCCTATCGTAAATAATAAGCCCTGGTCCATAGGTTGACACAAGGGCGAATCTATTTGTTCCAGTAATAGGTATTACAGAGGGATATGATTTGTATGTAACTCCTGCAAACCATCTCTGCGGATCTCTTAGATTTAGCGCTGCTAGATCTCTATTTAACTGGTTTTGTGCCTTAGAAAGTTGTGTTCTGGGTTTAACTTCATAAATCTCACGCAACTTAAAATCTGTAAGGTCTGGTCTTGCCGAATTTCTATAACGAACACCGCTCTCATTCTCGTCACCTAATGATCTTCTGAGTATTCTGAGTATATTTTGCTGTATTACTTTTACTCCAGGATTTTGACTTGAACGAGGATCATATACACGATTTATTCTGTCTTCACTTACAAAGTGTTTACCAATTACTTCGTGTACGATGTCCCCATCTAATACAGCAGTTCTTCCGCTTGGATCAACAAAGGCTAATGGATTTCCATTCGCATAAAGATACTTATTCAGAGAAAGCGGATTATTTGTATTCCCCTCCCAAGTATCGCTTCTGGTAAACCGACCGATCGCCTGATTATAATATCTATCCCTTAAATAATATTGACCAACCCCAGCATCAAACTGTTCACCCGTATAGAGATAACTATTCTGAGTCGTACCAATAGAACTCAAGACATTACCATAAGCATCATAGATATAGCGTCCGTCACCACCCCACTCGCGTCAGTCAGTGCCTTAGTGCTACCTAACCCATCATAGAGATAGAAAGATTTTGCCCCATTCCTATTCTGAGAAATCAGGTCATGACCATACAGATAGGAAACCTGAGTTCCTGAGTTATCGTACTCCTCAAGCACCTGAGCATAATCGCGATTAGCATCAAGCAAGTAACTGGTCTTCACACCATTAATTGTCGAACTAACCCTAATTCCATTTTCATTGTACTCATAGGACACAGCATCAGTACTAGGATTCTGAACACTTACTAATCGTCCTTGGTCGTTCCAAGCATAGATCGTAATATCCGTACCCTTAGTCTTTGACTGCGTATTGCCATTATTGTCATAGCCATAGCTCATCACCTCAGAGCCTTTCGTCTCTGTTAACAACCTGTCGTTAGCATCATAGACATAACTCGTAGTCCCATCCACAGAATCAGCCTTACTCAAGCGATTACCAACCGCATCTATTGAAATAGAACATTGCTACAAGATATTCCATTAGCATAGTTATTCTGTTAATGGAATATCTTGTAACTCAGCTAACAATTCTTTGCCTTTGTCAGATATAACATAGCCAGAATGTTCATTTGTAGATGCTTCTTCAATTAGTCCATCTTTAAACATTTTTTGAAGTATTTCGATAACTCTTGGAACATCCTGTGCAAGGGGATGTTTTTTCATCGTTAATATTTTCCCAAGAATATATGGGCTAATAGGTACGCCAGATGAAGTGCCGTAAAGTCGCAGTAAGTTTTCTATATCTTTATTAAGGTCTAATTCCATGTAATTTAGCTATGTAATTTTCAGAACGCCTTATAGCTTCTGGATGATAGAGATCAGTCAATTCAACCCCTATCCCACCAAAATCTTCTATAGTCGCTGTGTGAGTATTATTCCATACATTATACTGTTCTACGGAGCCAAGAGGTGGATAGTTTACACCAGGTCTATAGCCAAGCTTTTGAAATCTGAAACCTTCGCGAAGTTCGTGAGTATAAAAGTTTATATCAACTTGCGTTGGCATTATTTCTCCGTTTGCTATAGCTTTGAGTCGGCTAATCATATATTGATTACCAGGATCGTAATCAAATCCATTAATGTGATTTACTACTCTATCAATTCCTTTGTTGGTAATTTTAACACTTCTAGTAGTGAGTTGTTTAATTGCTCCGCCTGCTGCATTTGGATCAAAAGGACGATTACTTATAGGTCCTCTTCCTCCTAGTGGGGGAATTGCACTTATTCCTGATCCAAATGCTTTGCTGTAAAGATATGGCAAAGCTAAGAAAGTGCCGACAACAGCAACATTCAAAGCTGTATCAATAAGAAACTCTTTTAACCCATAGTCGCCATCATTCAATGTAGCTGATATTAGATAGCCTCCAGCATTAGTTTGTATTCCCGCTAAAGTATTACGGATTGATTCAGCAGCCGAAAACTCTGCAATTGAGAATTTCCCAGTAGGATCGATGAAACCAACTGGATTTCCATTTGCATACAAATACTTGTTTAAAGACAAAGGATTACTAATATTACCTTGGTAACTATCACTTCTCGTAAACCTACCAACACCCTGATTGTAATATCTATCCCTCAAATAATACTGATTAAGATTCTTATCAAACTGCTCACCAGCAAAACGATAACTATTTTCAGAACTACCTGTTGAATTTAGCAAAGTTCCATAGGCATCATAGTTATAGGAATCCGTAACAGTGCCTGCCGCATTAGTCAAAGCCCTCGTACTACCCAAACCATCATAGATATAGAAAGACTTCATACTATTCCTATTCTCAGAAATGAGATCATGTCCATAGACATAGGAAGCAATTACCGTACCATCAGGCTTATACTCTTCCAACACCTGAGCATAATCACGATTTTCATCAATTAGATAGCGTGTTTCTACCCCATCATCAATGGAAATCACCCTGATACCAGTAGAGTTATACTTGTACTCAACCGTCTTAGTACCAGTCGCCGAACTAATCACCGCCTTAATCAGCCTACCGCTATCATCCCAAGTATTCACCGTAACATCAGAACCCTTAGTCACAGAGAGCGTATTACCATTAGCATCATAAGTATAAGTAGAAATTCCATCACTGATTAACCTGTCATTAGCATCATATACATAGGAAGTCTGAATACCATCATCCACCTTACTCAGCCTGTTACCAACAGCATCAAAAGTATAGCCAACCGTCTTATTCCCATTGACAGAATCGGTAATCTTCTCCTCAGTCAACCGATAAAGCGAATCATACTTATAATCCACCTTCCGACCATCCTGCTCAGTCACCGAAGTCCGCATACCTGTAGGACTGAGAGTATAAGTAAACCCAGACAGCACCGAGCCATCCTTCTTACTCTCCAACTTCGTCAACCGATTCAAACCGTCATAACTTCTTGTTTCTATAACTCCATTCGGCAAAACAGTCCGACTCAAATTACCCACCGCATCATAATCATAATCTGTAACATCAGTACCATTAGTGATAGTATCCAAACGATTCAACGCATCAAAGGTATAACTCGTAGTCCCCGAAGGAATCATCACACTAGTTCTGTTACTCGCCGCATCATAGGTATAAGCAATAGATTTTCCATCAGGATCGACCCTCGAAACCAACCTATCCCTAACATCATAATTAAACAAAGTCACACCACGACCATCCGTCACCGTCTGTCTCTGTCCGACCAGATTGTAGGTATAGCCAAAACTCGTACCATCCTGATAACTCTCATTAACCAACCGATTCATCACATCATAGGACATCGTTGCCGTCTTACCATTAGCATCAGTCTGACTCTTGAGATTGCCCACCGCATCATAGAGATAAGTAAACCTCTGACCCAAAGGCAACACCTTCGCCACTCTCTCACCCACCAGATCATACTCAAACCTAGTCGTATGACCATTGGCATCCGTCTGAGCAATCATCCTGCCCAACTCATCATAACCATAACTAGTCCGTTGACTTAAACCGTCAATCACACTCGTCAACCGATTCAGTCCATCATACTCAAACCGCGTACTCACCCCAGCCTGATCCGCCGTCGAAACCCTACGACCCAACTTATCATAATCAGTCATCGTAAACGTACCATCCGCAAAAATCGTCTTGGTATTGCGACCGATCGCATCATAAACATAACTAGTCGTGCGATTCAACGCATCCTTCACACTTACCCTGCGACCCGCATTGTCATAGGCAAAAATCGTCTTAAAGTTCAGCGCATCGGTAATTTCGGTCTGTCTACCCGCCAGATCATAACTAAACGTAGTCCGATTACCACGCTGATCCACCTGAGCCAATACCTCTCCTGCCAAGTCATACTCAGTCTTGGTTCGGGGATTATCACTCAAGTCATTCGGCGTAGCATCAGGCTCAATGGTTTCAATCAACCTTCCCAAAGCATCATAGACAAATACCGTCTTCACTCCAGCCTGATTAATACTGGCTATCTGTCTACCCGCCGCATCGTATTCTGATTTCGTAGAAGTACCATCAGCATAGATCGTTTCAATTAACTGACCCTTCTCATCATATTTATATTCCGTGCGACGATTGAGGGCATCATAGCTATACTTCTCCTTCCCATTCGCATCATACTCAGTACGAGTTATCCGTCCTTCTGCATCGGTTGTAGTCAATAGTCTGCCATTGGCATCATAGGTATTAACGGTTTTGACTTCCTTAATTCCTTCTGCTGTCGTCACCGTCGTCGATTCGCTTAACTGATTACCATTAGCGTCATAGCTGAAACTAGTTGTATGTCCTAAACTATCAGTACTACCAGTGATTCTACCGAAACTGTCATAACTGAAGTTAGAACTACGCCCCAAAGCATCCGTTGTTGAGGTTAGCTGTCCTCTGAGGTCATAGTCAAAGCTCGTAACATTGCCCAAAGCATCCTTACGTGAGAGCAGATTACCACGCTTGTCATAGGCATTCACCGTCGCATTACCCAAGGCATCGGTCTCTGTCAAAACTCGTCCATAAGCACCATAGGTATAGCGAGTAGAATTACCCAGAGCATCGGTTTCCGATAAGCGATTACCAAAACTATCATAGGTATAGCTCATGGTTCTACCCAAAGCATCGGTCTGAGATAATAGATGATTTTCATCATCATAGGTTCTCGTTGTCATCCCCGTCAGCGCATCCACTTCCGAGACGACATTACCCCTTTGGTCATAAACATAGGTCGTGGGATTACCCAAAGCATCCGTCACCGTCTCCGTCGAATTAGTCGGGTCATAAGCCAATTGTACAGGCTTACCCAAAGCATCCACCAACTTCACCAGACGACCCTGCGCGTCATACTCATTCTTCACCCCAGATCTTCCAAGTGGATCGACCACTTCTGTCAAGAAATGGTCACGGGTGGGCTGAGCATACTTAAACTGGGTCGTATTACTCTCCCTGTCCGATACCCCAATCAAATCACCCTTAGCATCATACTGATACTTGACCACCTGACCGAGAGGATCAGTTACTGAAGTAATCCGACCACTAGCATCCCTCTGGAATGTTACCGCTTTTCCTGTATCGCTAGTAATTCCCGCATCCGTAAACGTGAGCGTATTGCCATTGGGATTAGTAACTTTATTCAGATCACCCGTCGTTCCATCAATCTCATACACAATCCCCTCCTTCGTGGTGAGAATGTACTTATTCCCAAAATAACCATCCGCAGGATTGTAAGCCACCCCACTACCAAGGGAATAGTACTTGCCATCGATGTAACTTAACTTAGTATCGACAACGGTCAAGGTACTAGTGGAGCCTTTCTCCGATGTAAAGGCAGGATGGTAAATCGATGCATCATAGCCATCGATCGCAGGGAAATAGCTAGAAATTGGATCGCGGGTGGGCTTAAAGGTAAAGGTTTCGCGCTTGCCCCCTGGCAAAGTGATAAAT
>NZ_ALWB01000180.1 GCF_000332215.1 Pseudanabaena biceps PCC 7429 | reverse complement strand
GCCCAGTTATACCAATTCCCAAAAGTGTAGCTACACTTTTGGGAATTAAAAACCAAACCCAATAAGGGTTTTAAAATCACAAAATGGCGTAGCCATTTTGTGATTTGGTATTACTTACAGCTCTTTGTTGTTGTCGCAATCCTAAATAATGTGAGTTCGGGATAATTTGAAACCCTCTCTCAAAGCTCAAGAGTAAAAGCCTTGCTTAGCAAGGCTTTTACTCTTGAGCTTTTAAAATTTAAAATTTGCCAGCTTAACCCGAACTGACGTTAAATAAATTGTGAGTTATGACTAAAGTACCATCCGCAGGATGTGCAACGTAATTGCTGTCATGCATCCTCAAAATAGAAAAATAGAGGTTTTTCGTTGTTCCCAGTAAATTGAGATAGGCGCAATTAAATATAAAACCCAAGATAGCGTGCGCTATAGCTCTTGACTCTGGTTTCTAATTATGACTAGCTACTTAAAAGCGCCAAACTAAGTAGTTCAGCATAAATAATTAAAAAACAAAACCAGAGAGCGTACTGCCCGCGTAGCGGGCGGTACGCTCTTAGCTACTTAATCCCAATTAAAAGCCCAATTAAAATTTTAAGGACAATAGCCTATGCTCTCGATCAATGCGATCGCCCAAGGTCTACCGCGAAGTATGACCTTGCTTGCCACTGCCGAAGCAGAGAATGCTCCCATAATTTTGTCGGGAGTATTACTGACCCTTGTGATTATTTATTTTGCCAGTAAGGTTGGCAGTGAAATTGCCAAACGCTTAGACTTACCGCCTGTTTTGGGGGAATTGGTGGCTGGGGTACTTGTGGGCGTGTCGGTTTTACGGCTAGTGATTTTCCCCGAAGGTGGGCTTACGGCGGCAGACTCGCTGGTTATGTCCGCACTACAGGCGCTTAACCCGCTCACTCCCGCAGCCATCGATCGCATCTTCATATCTCAAAGTGAAGTGATTTCCGTTCTCGCCGAGCTAGGAGTAATTATTCTGCTATTTGAAATCGGTTTAGAGTCGGATTTGCGGCAACTCAAAGAAGTCGGGGTACAGGCGATCGCCGTTGCCTTTGTTGGCGTAGCAGTTCCCTTTGCCGCAGGGACAGCAGGGCTAATGTATTTTTTTCATGTGGCGGCGATTCCTGCCATTTTTGCTGGTGCAGCGCTAACTGCTACTAGCATCGGGATCACTTCTAAGGTATTGGCGGAACTAGGGCAACTAAAATCTAAGGAAGGACAAATTATCGTCGGAGCCGCAGTCATCGATGACGTTCTGGGCATCATTGTTTTGGCTGTAGTCGCCAGTTTAGCGAAGACAGGGGAGGTGGATATTCAAAAAGTGTCGATCCTGTTAGTGAGTGCGATCGCTTTTCTATTTGGTTCGGTTCTTTTAGGGGGATTTTTTAATAAGACCTTTATTACCCTCGTTGACAAGCTCAAAACAAGGGGAAATATTGTAATTCCCGCCTTTATCTTTGCCTATTTCATGGCATTTCTCGGTAATGCCATTCACTTAGAGGCAATCTTAGGAGCCTTTGCCGCAGGGCTGGTATTAGATGAAACGGACGCGCGCAATGAATTAGATGAATTGATCAAACCTGTAGCCGACTTATTAGTACCTATTTTCTTTGTAACTGTAGGGGCTAGAGCCGATCTCAGCGTTCTCAATCCCATGATCCCCGAAAATCGCAGCGGTTTATTTATTGCCATTTTTCTATTGTTAGTGGCGATCGCGGGCAAGATCGTCACAGGCTGGGTTGTATTTGGACAGGAGAATATTAATCGATTGGCGATCGGGATTGGGATGGTTCCCCGTGGGGAAGTGGGGCTAGTATTTGCAGGAATTGGTACGGCTAGTGGTGCAATTAATAAACCCTTGGAAGTAGCCATCATCATTATGGTGATTCTGACTACGTTCCTCGCACCGCCATTTCTGCGGATTGCCTTTGGTAAAACCGCCCAAAATGATGCCGAAGGATAGCAGTCTTGTAAAATAGTGTTGCCGCACAGAGCGCGCCAACATTATTTTACTTTACCCTTGTGGTACTGCGCTGTAGCTGCCGATCGCAGATCTCCTGACTCATGGCAGGCTCAAGACAAGCCATGCCTTGGCAAACCATGGCGATCGCTTGAGGATTGGGTAAATTTTTATCGATACGCTTCATGACCGCAGGTAGATATTGGCGATCGAGATAGGCATATTGCTCTGGATTTGTCCTCACTAATGTATGGTTGCGAAACCAATCAAAGGCAACCAGTAAACTAGGACATGCTACGGGGCTATTGGTAATCACATGTCCAAAGCGTTTGAGTGCTAACTCAGCCCGATCGAGATAGTCTAATTTTTCGGTTAGGCTGGCAATACGGACTAAATTCGCGATCGCAATGCCATTAGGGGAAGGAGTTGCATTATCTTGATAATTGCGTTCTCGCAACAGCAAATGCTGACTCGATTCGCTCGTAGTATTGAAATAGCCGCCAGAAAGCACATCCCAGAAGTCGCGATCGAACTCAGCTTGGATGGCGATCGCCTGTTGTAAATAAAAATTTGCCTCTTCGGGAATGGCTTGATGCAGATCTAGCAGAGCCTTGATCAGCAGCGCATAGTCTTCTGACTGTGCTGCTACCGTCGCTTGCCCTTCATAATTGATTCTTTGCAAGAGTCCTTCTATCCATTGGTTCTCTAGAATAAATTTCGCCGCATTAACTGCAAGTTGTTTGTAAATTGGCTTTTGGAAAGCGCGATAGGCAGTCACCAAACCTGAAATCATCATTGAGTTCCAAGCTACGATCGCCTTAGTATCGGTTATGGGAGGAACTCGCCCTTCCCAATCAATTTCGCGAATATCCACTTGACTTCGCGCGACGGGGAAAGCATCCGTAGGACGGGAATATTCACCATAGCGCAGACGAAATAGCTTGGTTAAGCAGGCTTCTACCTCTGGCGATAGTTCTCCATGATGTTTCCGTTGCAAAACATTCGTTTCTTCAAAGTTACCAGCCACCGAAATCGTAAATTCCTGAATTAAGGTTTCGAGTTCGGTAGTACTAAATATCTTCTTCAGTTCGGGATAGCTCCACACCCAAAACTTGCCCTCCTTTCCTTCACTATCAGCATCTTGAGAAGCATAGAAGCAGCCTTCCTCGGCTAGCATCTCACGTTGCAGCCATGTAGCTGTTAATTCACAACTACGGGCGATCGCAGGTTCCTTTAATCCTGAGAGCCAGAGATTCGCCACATACTCCATAATCAATCCATTGTCATAGAGCATCTTCTCAAAATGGGGTACTGTCCAAGTGTGATCGACGGTATATCGATGCCATCCTCCCGCCACATGATCGAAAATTCCACCTAGGACTAGATCTAGTCCCCGTTGGCGAGCCTTATTCTTCAGCGTCACTTCTTCAGGTTCAAACCGACTTGCCATCAATAGGAAGTTAGCATAGGGAATCATCGGAAAACAAGTACCATAATCCCGATTGGTAACTACTTCGGCACATTTAGCAATCCCATGGGCTAACACCTCATCACTGATGATGGGGACGGGAATGAGTTTATTGACTTGATGGAGATTGCGAACGATCTGATCTTTATATTCTTGAATGTCATGATTGCGTTCGTAATAAATTTCCAGAATTGATTGAAGTACCCTCAAAAAACCAGGTCTACCATAGCGCGGCTCGATCGGAAAGTATGTCCCCCCATAAAAGGGAACTAGATCGTCGGGAGCTAAAAATAAATTTAGCGGCCAGCCGCCACTTTCTCCCATAATTTGGACGGCTTGCATGTAGATGCTATCTAAGTCGGGACGTTCTTCCCGATCGACCTTGATCGCCACAAAGCGATCGTTCATGTAATCTGCAATTACGGTATCTGAAAAAGCTTCATGCTCCATCACCGTGCACCAATGGCAGCTAGAGTAGCCTATGGACAGAAAAATTGGTTTATTGTCGGCTCGCGCCTTTTCTAGGGCTTCATCCCCCCAAGGATACCAATCGATCGGATTATCAGCGTGTTTGCGAAGATAGAGGCTTTGCGATTGCGCGAGACGATTGGGCATAGGGCAAAATGGAAAGCGAAAATAGGTAAAGGTAGTTTAACCAGTCTAACTCTTTGTTTCGCAAATTATAGCTATAGTCGCTTGACTTAGGACAAATCAAACCCCAAGAATTGACTGGCGGCGCGAAGCGCCGCCAGTCAATTCTTGGGGTTTATGTATAGCTATAGTCAGTAATATTAGGACAAAAATCGAACCCAATAGAGGGTTGCGGCGCTTTGCGCCGCAACCCTCTATTGGGTTCGTCCTGACTTACAGAAATTTTTGGCAATTACTTGCCGCTCTGCCCATGGAGCCATGCTTTGAGGTGATTGGGTACGGTTGTGAAATGGACGTAAATGTAATGAGTCGGGGGCGATCGCTGTTCGGGAATAGCACCGATGGTGAGTTTGTTTTCTAATATTAAGTTTCCAGTTACTAAGCTTCCAGTTACTGAGCTTTCAGTCATTGATTCAGAGAGTCCCTGTGCTAAGAGCGTCTTGGGATTTGGTGCTTGATGCTTTAAAACCTTGGCATAAATTTCCCCTTCAATGGCGATCGCCTCTCCCTCTTGTTCATTAATCTTAAGATGAATTTTCAGATTACTTAAAATAGGAACATCCTGATCGGAGAAAATCTCTGCCCCATAGGGAGAAAGTCGCCGCAGTTCGCCCTCAAAAATATCTGTACCTAAATGCTTCTCTTCTAAAATACGATAGGTAATGGGAATAGGTGTGGGTAATACTTGGAGGGAGGCACTAAGAGAAGGAAGTTCTAGGTTATATTTCCCATTAATCCCCGCAATATCGTAGATGGATATGGGTTGTGAAGTTCCTTTGGGCTCGACTTCCATCGAGCCATTGATTTTAACGATGTCCTGCACCTCATGATAGGTGGTCTCCGAAATCAAAATCTGTCCGCCCACGGTATAGGACTCAATTCGAGCCGTGAGATTGACGTGATTGCCAACTACGGCATATTTAGCACGGGATTGCGAGCCAATATTCCCAGCGACCACTTCCCCCGTATTAATGCCAATACCCATTGCAATTTCAGGCAATTGCATCTGCGTCAGTTTGTCGTTCACCGATCGCATTGCCAACTGCATAGCGATCGCACTTGCCACGGCGCGCGCCGCATCATCTTCACGATGGATTGGCGCACCAAATAACACCAAAATCGCATCGCCAATAAATTCATCAATTGTGCCTTCATAGGGTGCGATCGCCTCGGTCATCGTACCGAGAAAGACATTCAAAATTTCCACCACTTTTTCAGGGGGCAATTTCTCGGAAATGGTGGAAAAGCCCCGCAGATCGCACATGAGGATTGTCACTTTGCGGCGATCGCCACCTAGTTTCAGCCCTTCAGGAGTTTCTAATAAACTTTTTACGACGGCATCGGTTAGGTAGCGACTGAAGTAAGTGCGAATTTGGGCCGCCGTAATCGCTAAATAACTAGTGACGATCGTGCCACCGCCAAAAAAGGCGATCGCCGCAGGTACGAAGGGGAGCCACCAGCCATAGTTAAAGGCGATTATACAGAAGCCGATTAAACTTCCCGCCAGTAGTAGCACGCTCAGAGAGCGCATCACCAAGATCTGAATTTCTCGATCCTTAACCCTGACATTACGCCATTGCCAGATCAGGGTCGAACCAGCTAGTGACCATCCAAAAATCCACAACCATTCCCAAGGTTTATCCCAAGTCTGAATTCTTGGTCTGCCATCAAGGGTACTGCCGAGGATATGGCTGACAATCTGAGCGTGAACTTCTATGCCCGAAGTCTGAATTCGGCTGCTGCCAATACCATTATCGAGGGGCGTAAAGAATAAATCCTTTAAACTAACCGCTGTCGTTCCAATCATCACTACGCGATCGCTCAATAGATCGGGTGGTATTCGGTCTTCCAACACATCCGTCATACTGACAAATCGAAAACCATGCCGCGATTGGCGAAAATTAATGATGAATTGATGCCCACCTACATCGGCATGGCTGTAACCACCATCATTGCTTTTGAGGCGTGGTGGGGTCAAAGCTTGCTCAAAGGGAACCGATTTTTCCCCATCTAGGTAAAGCAAGGCTAGCTGTAGACCAAAGCTAGGGGTAGTTGTGCCGTCAGGAAGTCGGAGCGCGAGCAAACCCCTACGAATACGTCCATCAGCATCAACGGGAAGATTGATTGCCCCAAGGCGATCGGTGCCTGCCAAAGCAGGGGGAGGATTGATATCGGAACTCGATACAGCATAATTTGCATCCATTAGATCGGCTTTTTTGATGGCAGCAATCAAGGTCGGAGTAGTTTTAAATAGTTCCTCTAATTGGGCATAACCTTCGCCTACGGGAAAATCGCGAGCCAGATCTAAACCGATGGCACGGGGCTTTTGTTGGCGGACTTTATTCAGGAATTTGGCGAGTAAGGCATCGTCGATCGGCCATTTTTTATATTGGCGCAGATCGGTTTCATCGATGCCAATAATCACAATGCGCTTGTCTTCAGGCTCAAGCGATCGCCACCGACAGAACTGATCGAACAGACTAAGTTCTAATGGTTCTAAAGCACCTATCAATCGCAGTCCGATCGCGATCATTGAAATTGTGGGAGCAGCGATCGCGATGCCACGCCATTTCCATAAAATACTTTTCAAAATACTTCTCAAAGTAGGTTCTCGCTGAGGTAATACCAATTCACAAAAGTGTGACAACACTTTTGTGAATTAAAAACTAAACCTAGTAAGGGTTTTCAAGTTAAGAAATGGCTTAGCCATTTCTTAACTTGGTATAAGACCGCCATAGCCTTAGAAACCATTTAAGAATTACTTTCTGTGGTCAAAAACTCTAAGAGATCCCTCTCAATCCCCCTTAAAAAAGGGGAAGAATTTAATTCTCCCCCCTTTTTAAGGGGGGCTGGGGGGATCTATCCAATTCTTAAATGGTTTCTTAAACTTAGTGACTATTAAACAGGCGATCGCTTTTTATTATCAATATCTTCAAGAGCAAAAGCGCGATCCTGCTTTCCTGTTAAAGCGAAGTGGTTTTATCGGCTGTGGTGATGGCGATCGCAATTTGTCCACTAACTATAAGGCAACTTTGAAAACGATTTTAGGTGCAAAGCGATTAGTGTCAAGCTTTAGCGATCGCTTCTAATTGACGAACATTACTTGGCTCTGGAGTGACCAATGCGAGTTTGACAGGTAGCAGTTTGTCTTTAGTGTAGATGCGCCAAACTGAGCTATCGATTAGTTCTAAGACGATTTCGCAAGGTTCATCTAGATCTACGTTTGGTTCTAAAGATGGAATTTTAGATACTTCTTGACAACCAACGATGACGGTATTAATTACTTGATCGAATTTTTGGGCTAATTGAAATAGCATCTGCCAACTCAAGATTAATCCTTGGGGTAGGAATTTGATGTTTGCTTCTAAATCGAGGATGCCTCTTTCCCAAATCGTGCTGATGTCGCCGATCGCTTCGAGATCTAAAATTGACCAGACAAGTTGTTGTTTGTCTTGTGCAATCAGGTTTAATAGGTCAATCAGTTCAATGGTTGATGTGCCTTGGCTATCCTGATATTTGATTTCAATTACATTAGACATTTTTATTTTCCTGAAAAGCTATAGTGGAGTGGTTCGGTGGACTGTTGCTTTCCTATAAATAACCATCACCAAATCAAAGAACATTCATAATTTTTAAAAACTGAGTCTCGGCTAATTAACGTTGCATTTTCAACTTTAGACTGAGCTATGAGAATTCTATCAAAGGGATCTTTATGGTGTAGTGGTAAGGTTTTTAATTCTAGAATATGAGGAAGCGTTACAGATATTAGGCTGATATTATTTTGCTCCTGCTGAATCTTTAGCATGAGTTCTAGATCGTCTCTAAGAGTAAGTTTTCCTAATTGAATTTTGATTTGCATTTCCCATAGACTGACCACGCTAAGAATTACTTCATTGTCGGGATCTTGAAGTAAGGTCAGGGTATTTTTAGGAATATATTCTGGGTCGCTATGCCACCACATAAAAGTGTGGGTATCTAGTAATAATTTCATGTTTCTCCGAGCCAGAATTCGTCGGGTAATGGATCGTCAAAGTCAGCCGTAAATATACAAGCTCCTAAACCTAGTCCTGCTTGCCGTAAGCGTTTGGATGACGAGTCTTGAGGCTTTTGATTGATTTTTATTTCTACCCATTGCAATAATTGTGTAGCTAGTTGAATTTGCTCTTGAAGGTCTAAGTTCTTAGCTTCATTTAAGAGTTCTTTTAATGGCATATAATCGTCTCCCTTGCAAGATTTCATGTTGCCGATGCAATTATTTTAGCGCGATCGCCTATTTTTTTCCTTTTGCCTTTTTACTTTTTACTTGGCAACAGCATCGTTGATTCGATTTCTTCGCGGACTTGTTTGCTGACGTAGCTGCGGTTCATGCACTCGACAAGGAGGAGATTGGCTGCGTAATATTGATTGAGAAGTTCCGCTTGCTCGTTAGTAAATTGCCAATTGTGACCGATATTGCGGCGATCAATACACACTTGGCGAAGCTGTTGATTCCAAATATATCCATTAATTTGCCACCATTGAGAAAACTTTTTTCGATTTTCTTCTATATCTGGTAATTGATCACTGAGCAATTGTAAAGAATGTATCAATATATCATCATCATTCATATCAACAGCACAGTTGAAGGCACGTTCAAAGTCCAGTTCAGGCTCTCCTAAGTGTATTTCATGCTCCAAATCTCGGTCGATAGCTAAAGTAAGATCGAAATCTAGATCCATTTCCAGTTGCCTTGCTGATTCAAGATTAGGATCGAGAGAATAAGTAAGAGATTTACATTGGTTTGTAGCAGCATCAAAATCAATGTCCCACAATCTATGATCAACAGCATATGAGTAAACCACGATATAATTGTAAAAAGCTCTCACAGCAGCAGTTATATTTGCTGTATTCACTGAATCTGCTTTTTGACTAGCCCAAAGCAAAAATGCTTGTAAATTCTTATCTCTTGCTAATAGATCATCGATTTGTATCTTCATCATCTTCACAAAATCATCTGATCGCCTCAACATTTCCGCAGTCAATAAAAATACCTCCTTCCATCGAGGATCGGTAATATGTTGCATCAATATTTCAAAATGCCTTTCTCGTTCAATTTCTCGCGCTGCAAAATATTCCTGAAAAGTCAAGTGAGAAAAAGAATAGATATTTCTCGCTCTCTCCACTAACAACCCATGATGATGCTCGATTGCCTTTAGCACCACCTCACTGTCCAGCCGCAACGCCTCAGAATCGGCGGAAGCTTCAGGGAGATTGCAGATATAGTCCTTAATATGGCGTTGCAAATCCTCTTGCCGAAAGAAATATTCACCATTCACAAAGGTATTAAAAGCAATCTGTCCCAGCATATCCTCCTTATTTTGCGGTGAAAGATGCTGATAAATCATCTCCCGTTCAATATTCCGCTTCGCATCCCACTTTTTCATCAATACTTCCAAACCTTCTTTATACAATTCTGATCGCTTTGGCGGGAAGTCGTTGCCCTCTCCAAATACCCAACACAACAGCGTCAGTAACAAAGGATTTGTGGCTAATTCCTTGACAGATTCGTTATCCTCCAATCTTTCTAACATCCGTTCCGCCTTTGACGCATCCCTCTCCCGAAACCAATTATTCACGAAGGTTTCAATCTGCCCATCATCAAAATCCGCAACTTCAACTTCTGTAAACTTCTCAAACTGATATTCTCGCGCCGCAATCCGACAGGTAATTGCAAACCGATTTTTTAGCCAATCCCTCGAAAATTGATCAATATCCTGCTTAACCCGCCGATCATCTTCTTTCTTCACCTCATCCAATCCATCCAATAGGATCAACGCCTTACCGTTATCTAGTAACTGTTTCGCTACATCCTGCGATACCTTGCGCTTTTCAAATTCCGTCAAAATGTAATTTTCTAGCGATGGCTGTCTCCTCTCCTCTGCATAAGCCTTCAGCGTCACAAAAATCGGTACAAGTTCCCCATGAAACCGATTGCCGAGACAAGACATCGCCAAATATTTCATAAACGTGGTTTTTCCTGCCCCCGGTTTACCCAACACCACCAGCTTTTGAAATTCTTCAACCGCCTCAAAACCTGCCACCCGTTCTTTAATCGTCCCCACTAAAAAGCGATCAAAATGCTCACGGGTACATACCTCCATCACCTCGTCATAGCCAATCCGCCGCCGCCCAGTCACTTCCTTAATGATATTCACATCGGTATAAATCCGATCCAGATCGACAGGTTGCGTCATATCCAACACCCGCATCGTCCCACAGCGATCAGTCACATCCGCCGCGATTTTTTGCTTCACCTCTTGGACTAACAAATCGAGATTGTGATCAGGTTGAAGATCAGCTTTCACATTCTGTTTTTTCGCCTCAGCATCTAACCATTTTCGCAACCTAATCGCCTTTGCCCCAGCACCTCCAATACTAAATTTTGCATAAATTCCAGTCTTGCGATTGCGGATTGCCTCAGCCGTGACGTGTAGTTGTTCCGATATCTCGCGATCATCCTTACCATTGCCCCACCAAAGCAAAAATACTTCCTCTTGTTCAGGTGACAACTCGTACTTACGAGCCAAATCAGTTAACTGGAGTTTAGACTAAAAAAGGAAAAAAAGGCAGAGTAAAAGAGATACAAACTGCCTAAAGTAGAAGAAAAAGAAAAAGCACATCTACAGTCATGATTATTGATAAACTACAGAACTTTCGTCAACAGGCATATAATTTTTTAGGAAATGGAAGAGATGCAATATTTGACTTAATGGATGCAGTGTTAACCAGTCCAAGCGTGAAAT
>NZ_ALWB01000179.1 GCF_000332215.1 Pseudanabaena biceps PCC 7429 | reverse complement strand
TTGCGAAGCAACGCTTTCAAAAATTTCCTTGGTTTGGGTTTGAGCGCAAAGCGCTGTAAGAAATGGCTACGCCATTTCTTAACTTGGTATAACGTGAGTTCAGGATAATTTGAAACGGATTTTGAGAAAGGGTTTGCTACGCAAACCCTTTCTCAAAACCCCAAAGTAAAAGCCTTGCGTAGCAAGGCTTTTATTTTGGGGTTTGAAAATTTGCCAGCTTAACCCGAACTGACATTATTTCTAAATATTTCTAAATATTTAGAAAGATATAGAAATATTTAAAAATAATATTTCTATATAATATTTCTATATCTTTCGAGAAAAGAGACTTAGCATATGTCTATTTTTAGAGGATTTCTAAAGGATAATTTAGCCAAGCACCAATTATGGCTAGAGAGTCACGGAACGAAGGGACAAAGATTTAGCATGGCAGGGGCTAACCTGAGGAGAGCAGATCTTCATGGGGTAAACCTTCACAAAGCAAATCTCAGCGGCACAAATCTGAGTGAAATCAATCTCAGCGGTGCAAATCTGAGTGAGGCAACCTTATTTGGGGCAAAGCTAAGGGGAGCAAACCTCAACTCGGCAAATCTAAGCAACGCATCTCTAAGTGGTACAGAACTTCAGGATGCTTCTCTCCAAAATGCCATTTTGATTGAGACGCTCCTCTGTGAAGCAGATCTGACGGGGGCAAACCTCTGCAACGCTAATTTGCACAAGGCTAACCTCAGCCCAGCTATTCCAGAGTTTGTCAAAGCAAAAAATATTCAGTCAATCCTCACTGGCCTTCACGTTCCTTTTATTAACGTCAATCAAACCAATCTCAAAGCTGTAAATCTTAGTGGAGCCGATCTCAGTGAAGCTAATCTAGATTTTGCAAATCTTTTTGAAGCTAATCTCAGTGATGCGAATCTAAGTAAGTCAAAACTATTTAACGCTAACCTCTCTCACGCCAACCTCACTAGTGCCAATCTTAATGGCGCAGATCTATTTCGATCGCAAGCCCTCAGCACCAATTTTAGTTCGGCAAATCTAAGTAATGCCTGTATTGAAGGCTGGACGATCGATCGCCATACTCGCTTTGATGGGGTAATTTGCGATGCAATCTATTTAAGGCATGTGCTTAGAAGTCTGCCAGATTTTATCCTTAGAAAATATTGCGATCGCCGTCCCTTTAATCCGAAAGCAGCATTTGCTCAAGGCGACTTTGTGAAATTGCTTGGCAAAGAAAATGTGACCCTAGAATTGGAGAATCACGGTTCGGAATTTCTCCAAGAGCAAATTCTGATGGAGGAGTTAGAACAAATTTTTGAGCAATTGTCCGAGCAATATTCACTGCGCTATGCCGAGTCCTCAGTTAGCGATCTTCAGACCATTCTCAAACTAGAGATCCGCTATCATACTAAGGATAATTTTGCTTTTAGAGAACGCTTGGTCGATGCGCTTACGTCGCGGAGTCAGGCTTTGCAGGAACGCCTCCAAAACAATCTCTTTGTAAATGTATCTCCTCAAGAAATGGAAAACTTCCTGTATAGCAATGCTTGATTTATACCAAGTTAAGAAATGGCTACGCCATTTCTTAACTATAGCTATAGTCACTTAAGTCAGGAAATCAAACCCAATAGAGAGTGGCGGCGCGAAGCGCCGCCACTCTCTATTGGGTTAAAAAATGATTGATGGCGCGAAGCGCCACCAATCATCTTTTTTACCTATTCTACGCGGTAGCCAAGATCGGATAGTTGAAATCGAGACGATCGCCATTTAGGTTGAACTTTGACAAAGATTTCTAAGTGCACTGAACCCATAATCAGTTTTTGCATTTGTTCTCTTGCCTTTGTGCCAATCTCCTTCAGCATCTGTCCCTTCTTCCCAATTAAAATTCCTTTTTGGGAATCTCTTTCCACATGGACGGTTGCCATAACTCTTGTAATTTTGGGTTGCTCGTCCACTAGATCGATACTTACGGCAACAGAATGGGGAATTTCTTCGCGCGTGAGTAAGAGAATCTGTTCGCGAATTAACTCACCCATAATGAAACGTTCTGGTTGGTCGGTAACGAGATCGGGAGGGTAATAGTAAGGACCAAGGGGCAGGCGATCGCACATCATGGTTTGTAAAGCTTCTAAACCTTCGCCCGTAACCGATGAGAACTTCGCAACTTGCCAGCCATTTTCGGCAGCAAAGCTTTCATAACTGCTAACCGTATCGATACTTTCATCTAAGCGATCGATTTTATTAATGCCGAGAATCGTAGGCCCTCGACTCTGCAAGATGGTATCGGCAACAAAGCGATCGCCTGTTCCCATGCGATCGCTACCATCGACAACTAAAACGGTGGTATCAACGGAAGAGATTGCGCCGATCGCATTTTTGACGATTGTCTGACCGAGTAAATGATGGGGCTTATGGATTCCAGGGGTATCGACAAGAACGATCTGGGCTTCGGCTAAGGTTAAAATCCCACGTAGGCGATTACGAGTAGTTTGGGCTACGGGCGAAGTGATCGCAATTTTTTGACCAATGAGGGCATTGAGCAAGGTGGACTTGCCGACATTAGGTCGTCCCACCAAAGCCACAAAGCCCGACTTAAAACCTTCACCCGATTCTGGAATCATAATTATTTGCGATATTATTTGCGATCGCTGTATTGAGATAGGCAACAATTATACCCTGTCATCTCTAAGGGGGAGGGCGATGCTTTGCGCCGCCTCTCTCTGGGGTAAGGATGGGCGGCGCTTCGCGCCGCCCATCCTTACCTATTTAGCACTACCATTTATTCCTAGATTGTGTGTAATACCAATTCACAAAAGTGTGACAACACTTTTGTGAATTAAAAACTAAACCTAGTAAGGGTTTTCAATTTAAGAAATGGCTACGCCATTTCTTAAATTGGTATAAAATGGCTAAGTTTCTGACATTTTGGGCTTGATATGCTAAAAACTCTCGGTATTATTCGCCAAACTGTAATTGTGACCCTTTGTTCGTTTACGTTAACTGCTGGCGAGCTAGTACAAGCTCAATCTGAATCAGACCCCATACTTAAAATAGGGATCGTACAGCGCTTTGGGGAAAGACCTCAGGATCGCCTTACCATCAAAGCCCCATCGGGTAGCACCCTCACCCTCTCCTTCCCTTCAGCGGATGGTAAAAGTACGCAAACCATCAAGAGCGATCGCCTAGTTATTGAAGTCGCATCACAGCAATTAACTCAACCAATTCTCGATGAGAAGCTAGTTCTAAGTAACCACCGCAGCTTTGAGAATGCCACAGCAAGTGCTTTTCATTGGAATCAAAAGGGGCTTCAAACCGAAATTGCGCAGCCGAGACGCTGGCAAGTTTGGGCAAAGCGCGATTTGTATGACTCGATGTTATTGCGCTATTTGGCTTTTTATACCCTGCGATCGCAGGGCAATTTCACGGTTCAGCTCGATCGACGCATTCTGCCACAAAAAGAGATCGCTTCATTTATCGTGGGTGATTTTCGCTACAATCGCGATCGCATTGATATTAGTAGCAGTTCGGGACTGGTGGAAGTCAGCTACCAAAAGGAGAATAAAGCCGAAATTAGTAATCGCCCCTATGCTGGCACTTTAAGATTACAACCCAACGCCCACCAGAGTTTTACCCTCATTAACAACGTTCCCTTAGAAACCTACGTACGTGGAGTCGTGCCCCATGAAATTGGCTATAACGCTCCCTATGCAGCCGTCCAAGCCCAAGCAATTCTGGCGAGAACCTATGCATTAGCAAGTTTGCAACGCTTTAAAGCCGATGACTATCAACTTTGTGCCGATACTCAGTGCCAAGTTTATCGAGGCTTAGAGAACACGACTGAAGTTGCCGATCGAGCGGTAGCGGATACCAGAAGTTTGGTATTAACCTATAACAATCGTGTGATCGATGCCCTCTACTCTTCTACGACGGGAGGCATTACTGCCAACTACAACGATCTGTGGGATGGAACGGCTCGCCCCTACCTACAATCAGTGCTAGATCTTCCTAATCGTCCTGAAAATCAGCGATCGGCAGATATTTCCGATGACAAAAACTTAAAAGCTTTCCTTGATCGGCAAGAAGGTTTTAATGAGGTGGGTTGGCGCACACTACGATGGAGCAAAAGTGGCTCTCTCGAAGAATTACAAATATCTTTGAAAAAGTTTCTGCGTTTTTCGGGAGACAACATCACGACCTTTAATGTTATTAAACAATTGCGCGTATCGAAGCGATCGCCTTCTGGACGTGTTCTGGAAATGGAAGTCACTACAGATAATGGCAAAATTACGGTCAAAAAAGATGAGATCATTGACGCTTTCGATCCCCCTGACAGTACATTCTTTCGCCTAGAACCCATTTATCAAAATAATGTATTGACTGGCTATAGATTTATCGGCGGTGGTTTAGGACATGGCGTAGGCATGAGCCAAACAGGTTCCTACAATTTAGCGCGGTTGGGATGGTCGAGCGATCGCATCTTGAACTTCTATTACACCAATACGCAATTACAAAAATTACGCCCAGAACATTATCAGTAAAAAATCAGTAAACAGGATAGGCGAGCCTACTCCCTTCCTAGTGAAGAATTAGCGTTGCGGCGCTTCGCGCCGCAACGCTAATTCTTGGTTTTGTATGTCTATTTCTTTAGTGGGAAGGGAGTATCCTTTCCTGTTTACTAATTTTTTACTTTTGAATTAACGAGTTGCTAGGAAATATATAGAGGCACTTTCGACGGGATTCAGATCGTAGTCGAGAAAAATCACGCTACTAAAGCCGATTCTAGTCAATAAAATCCTCAATTCTTCGGGCGTATAATATCGAATTCGCATCATCGTTAAATCGGCATAGGAACGTTCTGACTGAACTTTCCAAGTTCCATCCATCCAAGCGTCAAGCTCGGCAGGACGAGTTAGATCGGGAAATTGAATGAAGGCTTTACCACCTGGTTTCAAAATACGATAGAACTCGTGGAAAAAAGTAACAGCATGAACTTTCTCAATATGTTGGATACATTCAATGGAATAAACAAAGGTGAGTGAGCTATCAGTGATCGGTTTCAGATCTAGTCCCGAAACTTGAACGTAGGTAACATTTTTAACATTACGGTTTAATTCCTCCGCAACCCTAACGATCGCTTTACTGACATCAACGCCGATCGCTCGTTTACAAAAACCAGCCACCGCACCCACAATCAATCCATGTCCGCAACCAAACTCTAGTACTTCATCCTCACTATTGACCAATTTCGCAATCACATTATTGGCAATATCAGCGCGAGAAGTCCTTAAAGTGTCAAGGCGCTCTTCATATTCTCCTGGCAAAAAATAAAGCTTGTTGGTCGGATAGAGGTAATGGGGAGAGCTAGTTAAAAACTTTTTGGTCAGAAAGGCACGGGTCGAGTTACCACCTACTCTCCAAAGTAAATCGATCAAACCATTCCATCGCAGATAGTCGTAGTTGGCTTGTTCAGTTTTTAGCGGTCTGAAAATGAGGTTATATAAATTAAGAAATAATTTAATAGAACGTAATTTCTTGATATCAGCTAACTGCATTTTTCAGTTCCCTCAATACTGTAGGTGTTTTTAATTTTCAAAAAACAGATTGCTAGATTTTTAGCACCGATGGCGCTAAAAATCTAGCAATTTGTTTTTTGAATATCTTTTTGTTATTTGATATATGAGTAGCTAGGCGCAATTAAATATAAATCCCAAAACCTGTAGCGCACACTGTGCGTGCGCTACAGGTTTTGATTCTGGGTTTTAATTATGCCCAACTACTTAGATATATAACAACGTAATACCGAGTTAAGAAAGGGCTACGCCCTTTCTTAACTTGAAAACCCTTATGAGGTTTAGTTTTTAATTTACAAAAGTGTTGTCACACTTTCGTAAATTGGTATAAAGCCCTAAATATGAGTGGCGGCGCTTAGCGCCGCCACTCATATTTAGGGCTTTTGATTTGTCCTAGCTATCTCATAATATTGCTATATAACTGGGATGGCTATATATAAAGATGGTCAACGCATTGCGTTGACCATCTTTATATATTTTTTATCTATGCCCTGAATACACTTGTAACAAGATGCAAATATAAATTCAGGAAAATGAATTTAGAAAGGGAAGGTGAGGGTGTCTGGGAATAAGCGGTTAGCTTCGATCAATACACCAGCAGTGATGGTCATCCATACCGCAGCTAATACAGGAGCAGATGATAAGAAACCTTTCAATGGAGTTCTCCTTATAAATAATTTTGAGGACTCTCCACAGTATGACAATACTCTGGAGAATTTAGTATAGATAAATTTTTAAAAGCTTAACTTAGTAAAACTCTTAAAATTTATTTGCGGTCTAGCGAGGTGATACGGTAACTTCGTTTTCAGGAGCTACTAGTTCGCCAGTACCAAATTCCTTGAGAGCCGCAAGAGGCCATGCAAAGCCTGTCAACATGAACTTAACAGCAAGAGGAAGATCGATGAGGATTTCCTTTTGAGCTGCGGTTGCAGAATCCTTACGGATAGCGATGAGGTAAGCACGACCAACCCAGCCAATCCAGCCAGCGATGTACAGGAATAGCAAAGCAGGAATTGTGAATTCACCAGCGCGATCCCAACGACCATCGCTGATCAAGTGAGGCAGCCCTTCTTCACCGCAAAGTAAACCAGCATTGGCATACTTAGCAAAGCGAGCTTCGGTTTGGGCAATTTTGCCCTTGAGATATTCAGCAGGACCGCTACCAGCCTTGAATTTAGCTAGACGTGCGGTGTAGCCATCAACTTCTGCTTGCAAGCGCTCTTGGTAAGCTGAAGAAGTTGCACAAGGTGTCAAGGCATTGAAGGAGAATTCTGCATAGGCGGCAGGGGTTGAGGCAAGGCTAAAGCCAAACCACAGGCTAATAACGAGAATGAGAGCAAAAAGTCTTTTCATGGACTGACCTTAATTTACCTTTGTTAAGATAGGCAAAAATAACGAGATTTTAGTTTGAGAACTTAGCCTCAGATCCTATATCAGCGATCGCGCCTTGGTAAAGCAATCTTCACAACCTGTAAAGTAAGTTATTAATTCGGGGGCTTTTAGCGTTCAGCTAAGTAGTTCGGCATAATTAAAAACCAAAACCAGAGAGCATACCGCCCGCGTAGCGGGCGGTATGCTCTTCTAGGTTTTAAGTTTACTTATGCCTAGCTACTTAGTTTTGAATTTACCCGCGATCGCCATCTCCACATCATCAGAGTTCACAATCCAATAACTATAGCGAAACTCATTGGGTTCGCTGGGTCTGCCCTTTAAACTGTTAGCTTTAATGCGATCGGGTTTAACCGTAAGACTAAAAGTGGAAATCGCCATCATCTCGTCAAAACTGAGATTTGAGTCCACATGCTTCTTCATGATGTTAATCAGGTCGGGCAGATGCATAACGATCGAAGGATGAGCGATTTTGGCTTTCAGTGCTTTCAACACGATCTGCTGCCGTTGAATCCTGCCAAGGTCTCCATCTTCATCATGCCGAAATCTGGCATAACCCTCAGCCTGCTCGCCGTTGAGAGTTTGTAACCCTGGATAGAGATTAATGTTCAACTTTTGAGTTTTATCGACATACTTCATCCGCTTAGGGACATTGACTTCAATTCCACCAAGGGCATCGACTAGAGCCGATAGCCCAGAGGTATCTAACCTGACATAGCGATCGATTTCAACGTCATTGAGCTTTTCAGAAACGATCTCTTGGGCAAGCGCTGCCCCACCGTAAACATTAGCGGCATTGATTTTCGTCACACCATACCCTGGAATCGGCACCTGCGTATCGCGAGGAATTGACAGAATATCCACCGAACGGGTGTCTGGATCAAACCGAATCAGTAACATGCTATCACTTCGACCGTTAAAGGATTCAGGCGAACCAAGGGGTGCTTCTAGAACGCGATCCACTCCCAAGACCAAAATTTGATAGGGACGTTCTAATTTGCGCCCTAAGCTCTCCATTAACACCTCTTCAGGCTTTCTTCCAGACAATAAACCGCCCCAATCTATGGCATTGATCGGAATAACCCGCCCCAGTAAAGTCCCCGCACCGATGGATAGTAATAAAGACAGGGAAAACCCAATTTTAGCGAAGGGTATGCGTTTTTGCTTATTTTTGGGCACGGCTGGCTTTGAGATTTGCTTTGATTCTGAGGAGTTAACTGGCAAATCAGCACGATTGGTGGGATCGGCTGACCGAATTTTGGATGCGGTAATCGGTCTATTGCTCACACACCACTCCGTACTTCTATAATGCTCAACAAACAACATATACCGCAAGTCAACAACTCTATGCAAGCTGTAATTATTGCTGGTGGGAAAGGAACGCGCCTCAGACCCTTGACCTATGGCTGTCCTAAGCCGATGCTACCTCTGATCGATCGCCCTTTTTTAGAATGGATGGTTAATCGTTGTCGTGAAGCTAATGTGTGCGACATTTTGCTCAACGTGCAGTATCAAGCGCGACAAGTCATCGATTATTTTGGTGATGGCGATCGCTTTGGAGTCAAAATCCGCTATATCGAAGAGTCAACTCCCCTCGATACCGCAGGGGCAATTAAGCTTGCAGAGCCATATTTCACGGGGGAATCATTGATTGTATTCAATGCTGATGTCCTCACTAATTTAGACTTACTAGCCCTCATAAAGTTTCACCAAGAAACTTCAGCCGATGCAACTCTAACCTTAACGAGAGTTCCCGATATCACTCCTTTTGGTTTAGTAGAAATTAACGCGCAAAATCAAGTCCAAGCCTTTCGCGAAAAACCCAATGCCGACCAAGCGTTAAAATTTCTCGCCCAAGGCATTAATACCATTAATGCGGGAACCTACGTTTTAGAACCAAAGATTTTTGATAGTTATCCCGTAGGAGAGCCCTTAAGCTTTGAACGGAAAGTCTTCCCTAATGTCCTAGAAAATGGATTGAAGATGATGGGATTTGTTTGGGATGGATATTGGATGGATATGGGAACTCCAGAAAAGTATTACCAAGCACAAGTGGATGTTTTACAAGAGAATGTTCCCTTTGATTTTGGCGATCGCGTCGAGCAAGTCCATGAGGGAATTTGGGTCGCTAAAACTGCCAAGGTAGATGAGGGAGCTATTTTAGAGGCTCCTTGCTATATTGGCGAATATGCTTCCATTGGGAAGGATGCGCGTATTCCATCCCAAACCTTAATCGGGGCAAATTCTTTAGTTAATAAAGCGATCGCATCTGGAATATACAGTGCTGGCTCTATGTTTGTTTAGATCTGTTTAGATTTATTGAGATCTATTGGTATCTACAGCTGCCGTTAACTGGATCAGGACATAAGTACTTGCGCAAAATAAATTGCCAAAACCCGTAAAGTTGCGCCCTTACGGGGCACAACTTTACGGGTTTTGATTTGTAACTCCAAAAGAGGGTTGCCGCGCGGAGCGCGGCAACCCTCTTTTGGAGTTTAATTTTGTCCTAACAAGACTTATAGAAAATCGTCTCTAAGGGATTCCAAGCCATAAAAAGAGATTCTCTTAGCGAATCTCTTTATTGCTATAAGACTTATATAACTCTTAATCGTTACGCTTAAAAGAATCTAGCCATTCACGTAACTGTTGTGAAGCAATATCTTTACCGCCGAGTCCAAAGGCAACTGCGATCGCTACAGCAATCGAACCAGTCAATAAACCAAAGGCAAGATCGACAATATTACTAGCTATACCCATCTGTTTCAGAGCCATCGCGGTAATCAGCGCCACTATCGAAATCCGCGCAGCATGACCGAGGATTCTTGATTGTCTTCCACCAGTACTAGAAATTAAGTTAAAGGCAAGATTGGCAAGGTATAGCCCGATCGCAAAAATAACGACACCGCTTAGCACTTGCCCTGCCACTAGCAATACTCCAAATACAATTCGCGTAAGTGCATTAATCTGCAAAACATCGGTGGCAGTAGCGATCGCCACTAACATGATCGCCAAGAATATGATGATGCCAACGATTTGCGAAGGAGTTTGGGAAGGGAGCGAGGCTGGGGCAGTGGTCGGTTCACGATCTTCAGCGATCGCTGTATCGACGGGTGAAGACGAAGCGATCGCAGGAAATCCCAACCATTGCAAAATATTGTTAAAACCTAAGCCTGTGAGAATTCCCGAAATAATATCTCTGGCAAATTGTCCGAGGAAATAGGCAACCGTAAGAATTACACTCGCCACAAAGACTTGAGGTAAGAAGCGCAAAACTTGATCGAGCATTGCCGTCGCTGGGCGAGAAATCGCGCCAACTTCTAACGCCTCTAAGGTTGAGATCGCCGTGGGGATTAGAATTAATACATAGATAAAGTTCCCAACTACTTGCGAAAGCGTATACTCCGTTTGATTGGGAGTCCAGCGTTGCAGAAAGCGATCCGCTCCACTAGTAGCTAACAGGTTAGTAACAATTCGTTTCACAGCTTGAGCAATTAACCAACCAATCCCACCAATCATTGCTGCTTTCAGGATTTTGGGAAGAGCGCTTAAAATCTGATTAACTAGATTTTGTAAAGGCTGAAGTGCTTGCACTAAGCCTAACGTGTCAAGCACTAGGGGTAAAAACAGTAACAGAATGAACCAATATAGTGCAGAAGATAACGTCTCACTCAGAGGCATTGCCTCTGTGGTAGAGTCCCCAACGCTCTCATTGACTTTATTATCGATCTGAGCCGATCGCAAAAAGCGGGCGACGATCGCTTTACAAATAGTAGCCAAAACCCATGCAATCCCAGCCAAAATCGCTGCTCCACCAAGTTTTGGCAAAAACGCGGCAATTTGAGCCAGCAAACTATTTAGGGGAGTTGCGACAGCATCTAATCGGAGATATTGAAAAAATCCGACTAAAGTAAAAAGAATAATAATCCAAAAAACTGTAGTGCCTGCCCATTTTTCAATTGGCAAGCTATTACTACGAGAACCTGTTAACCAATTCGCCAGTTTATTATCAATATCTGTACGTTTTAGTAAACCTTCGGTCATGGAAGAGAAAAATATCGCAATTACCCAACCACCAACTAAAATGGCGATCGCAAAAACCAGTTGAAATACTAATCCATCGGGCTTGAGTAAATCCTCAATGCCAGAACTTTTTGCCGTTGTTTGAGCCAACAGGAAATAAGTAAAGTCTCGCATATTGCACCTTTAACTTAACAATTAAGGAATTATCCTCTCCCGTATATTAAGTGCATTTATATACAAAAAATAGCAATTAATAGTTAAGCTTTAACTAAAGCCTCAAGAATATAGCTCTAGCTCAATACATCCCCAATTTTTAAAGTTTTGTTATCGGAAAACTGGGTTAAAAAACCCGTGCTTCTAGCACGGCTTTATATTAAATTAGATACCTTACACAATAAATGCTATAATGTAAACATGACTCAAAGAGCTTTCAAGTACCAATTCTATCCAACTGCTGAGCAAGAAACTTTGCTTAGAAGAACGATGGGTTGCGCTCGATTAGTCTATAACCGTGCCTTAGCCGCAAGGACAGAAGCATGGTATGAACGTC
>NZ_ALWB01000178.1 GCF_000332215.1 Pseudanabaena biceps PCC 7429 | reverse complement strand
CGTCAACCAAGCCATTTCAGACTGGTTGCCCAAGGTTGGATATGCCGCAGGGCTTTTGTTAAACTCCCTCAAGAAAAAATACAGCTCAGTGGTGGTATTTTCTTGATGATCCCCTTGTCCCCCCTGATAATAATCGTGCCGAGCGTAATCTCAGGCTTGCCGTTACCAAACGCAAAGTTTCTGGTGGTTCCCGTTCTATGGATGGCTTACACAATACCGCCGCTTTGTTGACGGTTATTCAAACCTGTAAAGCTCAAGGTAAATCTGTCATTGATTTTTCCGTCAAGCTTTAATTGATCCTTCTTCTATTTCTCTCATTCCTATTCTTACCTGAATTCTTACGATCATTCTTCTCTGACTTCTCCATCTCAAGTTGCTCAAGTTCAAACTTCTCAAACTCAAATCACTCAAGCAATTCCAATTAAAAGAATTGAAGTTATTGGCAGTACAGTTTTCGATGCAGCGAAGCTCAGTCCCATCATCGAACCTCTCGAAGGGAAATCAGTTACGGAAGAGCAACTCATAGCCGCCACCAATGCCATTACCCAACTGTATGTCAGTAATGGCTATGTCACTTCTCAAGCTCTGTATACTCCTCAAAGTGTCATTGATGGCGTTGCCAAGATTCAGGTTTTGGAAGGAAAAGTCGAAAAAATCGAAGTTGTTGGTGTTAATGCACTTAATCCTGACTACGTGCGATCGCGAACTGAGCTAGGAATTGGTACTCCCCTCAACACCAATAACGTCGAAGATCAACTGCGGCTTCTCCGTGCCGATCCCAATTTTACAAGCGTAGATGCTAGCCTCAAAGCTGGTAGCAAAGCTGGTTTGAGTATACTCACGATTACAGTTGTTGAGGCAAATCAACTGACAGGTTCTGTCAGTTTTGATAACTTCTCACCTCCTGCGGTTGGGTCTGAGCGCATGGGCGCAGGGCTAAACTACCGCAATCTTTTTGGCTTGGGAGATGTATTTACAGCCAATTATTACAGAACCACAACAGGTGGCTCTAACCAATATGATTTTGGCTTTAGCATTCCCGTCAATCCGATGAATGGAACTGTCTCACTTCGGGTTGCACCCAGCAACTATCGCATTACCCAGTCACCATTTGATGTCTTCAATATTCGTGGCAATAATGAAGTTTATGCGGCCACTTATCGACAGCCTTTGATTCGCAATCCTCGCGAAGAATTTGCGCTCTCTCTAGGCTATGAATATCAAAGAGGTCAGACATTCCTATTTAACGATCTTGCAGTACCATTTGGAATTGGACCTGAATCCGATGGAACTAGCCGCACTAGTGTATTTAAATTTGGGCAAGACTATACCAGTCGCGATACAGAAGGAGCTTGGTCTTTGCGATCGCAGTTTAGTCTTGGGACGGGCTTATTTGGTGCAACTTTTGTTACTAATCCTAGTGCAGCTTTCCTTAGCTGGCTAGGGCAGATTCAACGAGTTCAGGTTCTTGGTACTGACACAATTTTGATCGGTTCTTTGGATACTCAACTGTCGGCTGATCCGCTTTTACCCTCGCAGCAGTTTGTGATTGGTGGTGGGCAATCGTTACGTGGCTTCCGCCAAAATGCGCGTTCAGGTGATAATGGGATTCGCTTTTCTGTGGAGAGTCGATTTGTGGTGGCGCGAAATGAGGAAGGTCGCACAGTTCTCCAGTTAGCTCCTTTTATCGATCTCGGCACTGTTTGGAATAATTCCAGAAATCTCAATTTGCTTCCTAGTCAAAACTTTCTAGCTGGTGGTGGATTGGGTATTCTTTTCGAGCCAGTTAAACGGCTAAACCTACGGCTTGATTATGCGCTTCCATTTGTTAATCTCAGTGATCGCGGCTCTAATTTGCAAGAGTCTTCGCTTTATTTCAGCATCGGCTACCAATTTTAGAAACCATTTTAGAAACCATTTACAGCGCATTGCGCTCAAACCCAAACAAGGAAATTTTTGAAAGCGTTGCTTCGCAACGCTTTCAAAAATTTCCTTGTGGTTCGTTTGAGCGCGAAGCGCTGTAAAAGCATATGTACGGGGAAAATGATTGGTACTTGCATTCGGTGGAGAAGGAACAATTAATATTAGGGTTTTTAATCTTTCTTAAATAGCATGATCAGAGCGATCGCTATATCATATCTACAAGTATCTAGGTGCAATTAAATATAAAACCCCAAAAACTATGGCTCATACGCAGCGAGCGCCACAGGTTTTAGGGTTTTACATTTATTAATTAAGCCCACTTACTTAGCGCTCCATCAAGCAACAATTACGGGACTAATGCTAACAACCTAGAGAGGCTTTTATGTCCATATCAAACTCAGAACTACCTCGTAAAGCGGGACGAGCCAAACAAGCTGGAGCTATTCTGGCTACAGCTAAAGTCGCAGGCAATCTTGCCCTTGCATCTAGCGTTACGATCGCTTTACTCGTAGGGATCGTATTTTCTTTAGTTGCTGCCACTATTTTTATCGTCGATAGTTCCAATCCCGCTCTCGGATTTGGCCTTGCCGCGCTCTTTACCATTGCATTCAATGCGATCGTATTCTTTATATCGCCTTGGATTATGGATTTAGTTCAGGGCTGGCTTTATCATACGCGTTGGGTCAAGATTGAAGAAATCGAACGACTCAGCCCTGAATCTGCCCATACAATTCAGCGCATTTGCAGTCTCAAAAAGATTAAACAGCCACGTATTGGCATTATCGATGACAATAATCCCACCGCCTTTACCTATGGAGCCTTGCCAGATAGCGCTCGGATAGTGGTCAGTGCGGGGTTATTTAAATATCTCGATGATGATGAAGCGGCAACGGTTTATGCCCATGAGCTAGGGCATATCGTTCATTGGGATTTTGCCGTGATGACTGTGGCTTCTACTTTAGTCCAAATTACCTATCTGCTCTATATCACCATTCATGAGATTGGCAAAAAAGTAAATGACGAACGGGCTGAAAATGCAGCGGCGATCGCTGCTTTTATTGCCTATGTTTTCTATATTGTGGGCACCTATCTATTACTCTATCTATCGCGCACTAGAGAATACTTTGCCGATTGCTTTGCCGCCGAACAAACGGGCAATCCCAATGCTCTATCGCGTGCTCTGGTTAAAATTGCCTATGGCATCATTCAAGAAACAGGGAAATCAAAGGAACCCAGCCGTTTAATGCAGGGTACTCGCGCGATCGGTATTTACGATGCCAAGGCAGCAGCAACCACAGGTACGGCTTACCAAATTACTTCCTCTCCTGAACAGATCGGTCGTCTATTTCTCTGGGATCTCTTTAATCCTTGGGGTTGGTGGATGGAATTAAATTCCACTCATCCTCTGACAGGCAAACGGGTTCGCGCCCTCAGTAACTACGCCGAGCAACTGGGGTTAGAAATGGAATTCGATATGGGGCGCGTGGCTGCTGAGGGTAAGCTGCTCGACAAAAAACGCCTTTACGGTACTTTCTATCAAGATGTTCTGCTCTATGGTGCAGAGTTTATCGCGATTGTAATCGGTTTAGCGATCGGAGCATTTCTATTTGGGCGCGGATTGCGAGGAGTGCAAGCATTTTTTGCCATTCCTTTAGTTTTATTGGGTGGGGTAATGCTATTTAAGCGATCGATTATGTACCCCAGTTCTCAAAATGCACCAGCTAGCGATGTGATTACCCTCATGTCTGATGCCTATGCCAGTCCTCTACGCGGTCAACCTGTACAGTTGGAAGGAACCTTGATCGGTCGTGGCGATGCGGGCTACATATTTGGTTCCGATATCATGCTGCAAGATAAATCAGGTCTAATGTATTTGCTCTATGCTTCCCGTTGGGGACCTTTAGGCAATTTCTTTTTTGGCATGAAGCGTGTACAAGGCTTAATTGGTTCTGAGACCAAGGTAAAAGGATGGTTCCGTCGTGGTGTTGCTTCTTGGATGGATTTAGAGCTTCTATCTACAGCTAATGGCAACAAAGTTTCCAGTCATCCCGCTTTTTGGGGGCTATTATGGTCAATCGTCTTTTTGGCGGGAGGTACATTACTATTTTTTGCAAAATAGTTCTTTCAGCGCTTTGCGCTTCAATCTAAACCAAAAAATTTTTTGTATATACCCCAATAAGAGAAGGGCGGCGCTTCACGCCGCCCTTCTCTTATTGGCAGTATAGTTAAAGAATAGAACTAGAGATCGTGCCGCTTCATCCTTGCTAGAAAACTCCTTTACGTAATTGCTCCGAGATAAACTCGCTAGCCCTCGCGGTGATTGCCATTTCGGTCAAAGTGGGACTTTGCCAACCAGAGGAAGTCCAGCAGGCTCCATCGGTAACAAAGAGATTGGGAGATTCCCATAACTGATTATGTTCGTTCACTACTGAATTAGTGGGCGAAGTTCCCATTCTCGCGCCCCCAACTTCATGGATGTAATAACCTGGAGGAGCCGAAAAAGCCATTATCTCTTCCATGCGACTTACAAACTCCGAAAAGACGGGAACATGAAAGATATCCGTTAACTGCATACTCTTGCCTCCAGCGATCTTGATGATTTCATCAATCTGTCTATGCATATGGTCGAGCATTAAATGTTCGTTGTCTGACCAAGCACATTCAATATGAGGCACGGGAATGCCCCAAGCATCAACTACATCAGGATTCAGTTCGATCTGGTTGCGATAGCGTGGCAAGACCTCGCCATGGGCAATCATAAAGCCAATGGAGCCATCGCCAACCTTACGCAAAACGTTTGGCAAATCAAAACGTTGTACACCGCCCCAAATGCCATAGCCCCGTAAAAATCTTTCTTGCTGAGATGCCAAATTACTGAAGCAAGGAATGAAGAAGCTATCGCATCCCGATAGGTCGAAGGGTTTGGGAGTCTGCTTGATATGGGGGAGTAAAAAGAAGGTGGAAGTGGAAACGTGATCCATGAGGTAATGTCCTAACATTCCTGAGGGATTAGTTAGACCAGCGGGTTGATACTGCTCCGTAGAATGCAAAAGAATCCGCACCGACTCAATTGTGGAAGCGCATAAAATCACCGTTCTTGCGAAGACTTCATGGGCTTGCTTCGTTTGGCGATCAATAAATACTACCCCACGAGCTTTATGGGTATTGGGATCGAAGATCGCATGGCTGACCACAGCATCCGATCGCAAAGTCACATTTCCCGTCGCGATCGCCGCTTTGAGAGAGGAACCCAAACTGGAATACATCGGCCAGGGCTGAGATGGCGTAGGGCGGTGTATTCCAAACCCCCGTGAAGGGATGAGCCGACGGTCAGACCATTTTTTTTCTACGATTTCTTGCAGATACTGTTCGGCGGGCGTGAGGGGCAAAGTAGGTTGATATTCCCCATCGGGAAGTTGGTCGAGCCCCTCTTGGGTACCGCGCACCTGAAAGAATTTTTCTAATTTGCTGTAGTAGGGTGCAAGATCGGCATAGGCGATCGGCCAATCCTGATCGTATCCGTCGCGACTTGCGGCTTTAAATTCGTAGTCAGACAGTCGAAGGGTAATACCGCCCCAAGTAAGACTTTTGCCACCGACCTGACGACCGCGAATCCAGTAAAAGGGTTTCTCTGGTGGCGTGGTATAGGGATTATCCTTTTCATCAACGAACAGATCGGGGTTAGCTTTCCAATAACCAGGATGCATCGATTGATAGGACTGACGTTTCGAGATCGCAAGGTTATAAAAACGCTTTGCCATATCCTTGACATTATTGCCTAACTCGGTAGGCGCGGGAGTCCGACCAGCTTCTAAGACAAGGACTTTTAAACCCCTTTCGCTCAATTCTTTGGCAGCAACCCCGCCATTGGCTCCAGAGCCAACTACGATCGCATCATAAACTTCTGTAGAAGGATGGGGACTCATGTTATTTCTTGACAGACCTTTTGCTTAGAAACAGCTATATATTGATATATTGACGGAAAATGATCCCCAAAAATGAGCTAATCGCGATTTTCCTTGCATCTCCAAAAATAGACTTTACAACTTTGGCTTAGATTTGCTAAGCTAGATACCCGTCGCCTAAATTAAAATGCGCCAAACTACAGCATAATTAAGAACAATACTTTGCTACCTAAATAAGCATGACTCAAATAATCGTTGGTGAAAATGAAGGGATTGAATCGGCTCTACGTCGATTTAAGAAAAAAATCCAAAAAGCTGGCTTACTAGCAGATATTCGTCGCTGTCAGTATCACGAAACCGCAGGCGAAAAACGTAAGCGTAAGGCTGAAAATGCCAAACGTCGCGGTCGTTTCCGTCGTCGTGATGTCTAGATATAGAACCAGATATAAAAAGGGCTGTGCAATGCACAGCCCTTTTTATATCTGGCTTTAAGGGTATTCTCCAAGAGTATTCTCCAAGAGATAAGTAGCAGCGCAAAGCACCGCCACTTATAGGAATTTGCACTGTATCTTTTGGGGTTAGTTACTTAATTTAACGTGAATTTGGGATGATTTGAAACGGGCTTTGAGCAAGGGTTTGCCAGCTTAACCCGAACTGACGTTATTTAGACGAACTGGGTTAATAGCCAACACCTAATAACTTATGCTCGCGGCGAAACTGACTCGGTAATATAACATCAGGGCCATTTGCCCAGACTCCGAGGCGATTGCTCTGTGCTTTTTGTTCGATCGCTTCGTATTCTGAACAGTCCTTTTCTTGAAGGCGATCGTAATGGGCAAGTCCGAGGGACACCATAACTTTATTGGCATTTTGCCCACCCGCTAAGACCTCGCCATAGTAGCGTCCAAATTTATCTTTTTTAAAAACCTTGACAGCGATCTCTTCATCATCAAGGACATTTTGTAATACTTTGCGCGCATGTTCACCTTCTGCTTGCAATAGCTCAGGCGCATCAATACAGGCAAGATGCACTTTGGTTTTAATCCCGCGATCAATCAGCGTAATGTTATCGCCATCAAATACCCTAACCGCAAACGATGTCGCCCATGATGGTTGGATCGCGATCGCTAGGCAGCCCAATAGACAAAATAAATTGATCAACGCGATCGCCAACAATTTCTGAGATTGATAAATAAACTTAGCCAAGGACATGAAATAAATTAAAAGAATATCTTAGCTTTCTGGACTGGGAAAATAATTTAGGTAGCGGCGATCGCAAATTCACCGCGACATTTAGCCCGACCCTCGACAATCGCCAAATCATGCAGTGTAAATTCATCGCCTAGTTTATGTAATAACGTTTCGAGCAAAGAGCGAATTTGATCATCACTAGTAACGACAGGAGGCGCATCGGTAGCGATCGCTTCTAGAAAAAGAGGAGAGCGCAAACAACTTTGCAAATCTGCGGCGGAAAGCTCTACATCCATAGTGACGCGGATCGGATCGAGCAGTCTTAACGTTTCCCCCTTGAGGATCTGCGCGATATTGAGATGGATCGCCTCAGCGCATAGGTCAATATTGGTAACCGCTAAGCCTTGATATTTTGCCCCTACCCCAATTACATTCGCTTTAGGAATGTCACCACTGAGGATCTGGCGACTTTTACCAGCGATCGCAATTTCGATAGATTCAATATGTTCGACCTGCGATCGTAACCATAGTTTAATGATAGGAATTAATACAGAGCTAACAACAGACATGAGTAGAGCCTTTTAGAGATAACCATATTTAGGAATAAATTTAGGAATAAATTTAGGAATGAACCTTTTTGAGATCACGACGGTCAAAACCTATAAGTTGATTACCAACGATATTGCCTCAATTATTGCCTCAATTATTGCCTTAATGAGTAATTAATGAGTAATTATTGTCTCATTGAGCCTCAATAAGTCCCAATAAACAAGTCCCAATAAGTCCCAATAAACGAGTCCCAACAAGTATAGTTGCTCTCATGGTCTTAGGAATAGCCGCTTTTCTCCGCCCATATTCCTTATCTCTACGATGGTTGATAGTAGATGTTCAAAACGGTAATCACCAATATCGAAGAACCTAGTCTTAGCGATCCCGATCTAAGTATCGTGCAAGCTTGCTTGCAAGGCGATCCCCATGGCTTTAAAAAGCTCTATCAACGTCATCAGCAAAAGGTGCGCTCAACGCTATATCAGCTATGCGGCACGGATGGTTTAGATGATTTGGTACAGGATGTCTTTTTACGAGCATGGAAAGGATTACCGAAATTTCGTCAATCTTCGCAGTTTTCGACATGGCTCTATCGGATTGCCTTTAACGTTGCGAGCGATCGCCGCAAAGCTCTAGCCAAAATGCGATCGCGCAATATTAATGTGGAAGACGAGCAACTTGCTAATTTTGCCGATGAGGCGATCGCCCGTGATGGTGATTCGCAGCCGAACCTCACCCAAATGCATTATCAAGACCTAATGCAGCGCGGTTTAGCCAAGCTCAGTGAAGATCATCGCACCGTACTAGTACTGCACGATTTAGAAGAGTTACCTCAAAAAGATATTGCCGAAATTTTATCCATTCCTGTAGGCACGGTGAAATCAAGATTGTTTCATGCCCGCAGTGCCATCAAAAAGTTTTTAGAAGCGCAAGGAGTCGAGTTATGAAAAATAAATATACTCAGGAACCACAGGATTTTAGCGAAGATTTTGGTGGAGAGGCCCCTAAAAATTCTCACGAATCCTCTTCGCACGACTCCTTAGTGTCTTTTCTCAAGCAGCACAAATCGACCGCGCCACCACCTGCCCCCAATTTTGAGCAGCAGCTATTTGCGGAGATTAGTAAATATCCCCAACCTGCTACCAAACCATTCAAAGCAAGTCTGCGGCGTTGGCTCCCTTGGGCTTTGGCGATTCCTGTGGCGATCGCCACAGGGGTAGCTTTTAATTGGGCAACGAGTCGAACGCCCCAGTATCAAATTGCCAATGCGCCCAATATTACCCAAGGGAAACCCCAAGGGAAAATGATCGGTGAAGCCGACAGAGCTGATATCGAGCAATCACTTATCTATAGTTGGGACGCTAGTGACAATACTGCCACCCCAAGCTCGTCCACCTCAACAGACAACCAAATTTTGTCGGAGCTATCCCCCCTTGAATATGAGTGATTTTGACTATTTATTGAATTATTTATCGAAAAATTGAAGATGCTATGTTCAAATCTATTTTAAGTTCCAAGATATTTCGCTATGTCGCCCTCACTGCTGCCGTGGTTGGGGCTAGCAGCATTTTTTTGAGTAGTAGCAATATTTTGCAATCGCAACCACAGGGGCAATCTCTCAGCCAATCCCAAGTTGCCAGCCAGCCGCAAGTAAAGTCGGATAACCATCCTCAAACCTTAGCCGAAGAAATCCCATCGCCAAAGCCAGAAAACCATCCCAATCGCTCTGAAAGTGCCGATATGCCTTCGGGCAAAATTTTAAAGCAGTTAAATTTATCCACCGAGCAATTACAAAAACTTAAGGAGGTTCGCGATCGCGATCGTGATCGCATTCGCGATCTGTCCCAACAGTCGCGGCAAGCCAATCGAGAGCTGCGGGATTTGTTAGCTAGTAATGAAAGTAGCGCCGTAATTCGCCAGAAACATACGCAAGTTTTAAATCTTCAGCAGGAGCTCCAAAAGCAACATTTTGAAAGAATGTTGGCTATGCGAGATATCTTGACCCCTCAACAGCGATCGCAACTCAATGAAATCATCCAAAAAAATCGTCCCGATCGTTCTCCCAATCGCCCCAAAGAGAGCATTAGAGACAATATTAGAGACAATATCAAAAATCGCATAGATAATCGTTTGGAAAATTTCCGCGATCGCCCAACCCTATGAAGCCGACCGTGATAACCAAGAAAAAGCCCTGCTATGCAGGGCTTTTTCTGCGATCGATGTCAAAACTTAACGAAGAAATTAACGAAGAAATTGTTAAGTCCTCCTACCAAATCTAGAACTGCTCTTAATATGAATCGTAACTATTATCAATACTTCTGTTGAGTTTTATCAAGATTCACGAAGAAAGCCTGAACCTCCTACACTTGCATGACTGATTCTTTATCTTCTTACAAAGCAGCACGAGCGGCTGAACACCTGACTAATAGTAATTCTGAAATTAACGCTGAAAGTAACCCTGAAATTAGAAACCGAGTTATAGTTCTGCTCCGTAGCATTGCTTTGGGAATTGCGATCGCCACTTGGATGGTGATGGCGATTGGCAGTGCTACTCGCGTGATGAATGCGGGATTGGCTTGCCCTGATTGGCCGCTGTGCTATGGATCGGTATTACCTGCCGAGCAGATGAACCTCCAAGTTTTTTTAGAATGGTTTCATCGTCTGGTTGCCTCTTCGGTCGGATTTGCCACCATCGTTCTGTTTGGCGCGAGCTGGTATTTCCGCAAATCGTTACCAAGTTGGCTGCCTTGGGCGACTTCGGGTTCATTATCTCTGGTGGTTTTTCAGGGCATTTTGGGCGGATTGACCGTAACCCAATTATTAAGGTTTGATATCGTCACGGCTCACTTGGGCACGGGGTTATTATTTTTCTCTAGTTTGTTGGCGATCGCTTCTACCTTGAGCCAGCAATCAAGTTCGGCAAATCATCTCGGCTCTAAAAAAATTGCTTGGTTAGGGCTGTCGGCAGCAATTTTTGTGTACTTACAAAGTATTCTTGGGGCGTTAGTTGCTTCGCAATGGGCTCTGCATCAATGCTTTGCTACACAGGATATGTGCGTGGTTTTGAATGCCCATTTATTAGGTGTAATTCCTGCAAGCATCTCTAGCATTGCCGTTGTCGTGGTGACATGGCTTGCTAAGACAATCTCGCCTTGGCTACGGCGCATTTCCCTGCTTGTCGGTTTACTAGTCTTTTCACAAGTAGCGATTGGCTATGCTACCTACAAACTACATTTACAAGTTGAACCATTAACGATCGCCCACCAAGCGATCGGCTCAGCATTACTCGGAACCCTTGTTTGCTTTACTGTATTAGCATTTCGAGCGGCTAAACAAGATCCATCTCAAACCAAAGAACAGAATCAAGTGCAACCTGCGATTCGCTAACCGTAATCTGCAAAATATTTTAGGAGTTAAGCGTAATGCAAGAAACAGCGATCCCAGAAACTATATTTGCTGAGGCTGATCGATCAAATCAATCGGCTCGCGATTGGCGCAATGTCATTCAAGATTACACAGAGTTAACCAAACCTCGCATTATTGTCCTCTTACTAATCACTACCGCAGGGGCGATGTGGATTGCCTCTAAAGGTCAAGTTGATGGATTATTAATGTTGACTACGGTCTTGGGGGGAGCGATCGCCGCTGCTTCGGCAAATGCGATTAACTGTCTGTACGATCGCGATATTGATGCCAAAATGGAACGCACCAGTTGGCGACCAATTCCGTCGGGGCGGATTAGCCCTTTGCAAGCACTCATCTTTGCGATCGCCTTGGCGATGATTTCCTTTACTTTGTTAGCAGTCTGTGCCAACCTTCTTGCCGCTTGTTTGGCAATGTCGGGCATCGCTATCTATGTTGGTGTTTACACAATTTGGCTCAAGCGTTCCAGCACCCAAAACATCGTCATTGGTGGAGCCGCAGGGGCAATTCCTCCCCTCGTGGGCTGGGCGGCTGTCACGGGTGAATTGAGTTGGGCAGCATGGGTGTTATTTGCGATTATTTTTGTGTGGACTCCTCCCCATTTCTGGGCTTTAGCCCTAATGATCCGCGATGAATATGCCAAGGTTGGTGTGCCTATGCTGCCAGTAGTTAAGGGTGCAGAAGTAACTGCCAATCAGATTTTGGTCTATACATTGTTAATTATTCCCGTATCCTTGTTGCTGGTTTATCCTTGCAATGTCATGGGGTTAGTCTATGGCTTTTCGGCGATCGCCTTAGGCGCGACTTTCATTTATAAGGCAACCCAGCTATTAAAAGAACCGAGCGATCGCAATATTGCCCGTTCTGTGTTCAAATATTCGATTCTCTATTTGGCTTTACTTTGTGTGGCGATGGGGATTGATAGTTTGCCCTCAGCCCATATCTCTAGCCAACAGGCGATCGCTTTATTAAAAATACCAAGTAGTTTTTAATACCAAAGCTCAAAATGGCGTAGCCATTTTGAACTTGGAAAACCCTTACTGGGTTTGGTTTTTAACGTGAGTTCGGAATAATTTGAAACGGGCTTAGAGAAAGGGTTTGCTACGCAAACCCTTTCTCTAAGCCCAAA
>NZ_ALWB01000177.1 GCF_000332215.1 Pseudanabaena biceps PCC 7429 | reverse complement strand
CAGATGTTCGTTCCATTGTCAATACTGGCAAAAGACAAGGATTTTCCGCTTTTGAGTCCATTCTTATTGCTTTAAATCCTCTCAAATCCTTATTCTCTATGTGTTGAGCAATTACAATTGCGCTTAGCTACTTATACCAATTCACGAAAGTGTGACAACACTTTTGTGAATTAAAAACCAAACCCCGTAAAGGTTTGCAAAGCTCAAAATGGCTACGCCATTTTGAGCTTTGGCATTAGGGATTGCAATAGGAGCAGTACATAGGATCGGCTAGTTGAATTCCATTGGGAAATAATACTTCGTTCTCAAACTGGCAGCGATCGCATTGGTAACGATGCGATCGTATTGATTGAGTTGGAAATCCACAAAGTTCGCAGGGTAGCCCTTTGATACTTTCGACAATATCAAAATTCACGAAATGACAATTAGGGCAAAGCTGCTGCAACTTACGGACGAGATTCTCGGTTGCATGGGCAATATTGCCCATGCGTGTAGGATTATAAAGCGCTCGCATATCAGTTTCTATATGGATTTGGGGCGATCGCTTGAGGAGTTCGTGCGTTGCCTCCATCAGCGCATTCTCGGAATTAATTCCTTTATAGATAGAGTCTTTGGGGGAAGTCTGAGCGTCTGGCCTCAGAACGACCGCATGATCGGGAAAGCCAATTTGGATGGCAAATTGATAGGCTTGCGCGTAACTTGAGACGACTTGATGGCGGAAGTTGGTATTCGTGGAGAGATGTTCTCCATAGACAGTGAAGTTGTATTGGCAATCCAGCATTAAGACAATTTCCCGATTGTAGGGAACTCCTAAAATTGGATGCGGGAAAAAGCTCCCTTCACTGGCGATCGCGAGATCGGTTTCAACTAATTCTAAGGCTCTCTGGGCTTTAATTTTAGCGGTTTCGATCTGGTTGGCAGGGCGATCAATATCACGGGTGAATGTACCGAATAAATCGCTATTAAATTCTAGAGGAATTATCGAGTTAATTCCTAAGGCTGTTTGCAAGATGGGAGCGATCGCCATTTCCTTTCGATGCATCGTGGCAATCACCGCTAGGCGCTCGCGAAATTCTATTTGGTTATTCTGGTTATTTCCATTCCCCCTCTCCATCGGAGAGGGGGAATGGTTAAAGAAATTACTCATCGTGGGCAAAGCGGTTATACAGGAAGTCAAGGGCGGTATTTCTGAGATCGTAGTATAGAGGATCTTCCATAATTTGGGCGCGATCGCGCGGACGGGGGAAAGGAATTCTCATGATTTCACCAATATTGGCTGCGGGTCCATTGGTCATCATTACTAGGCGATCGGCAAGGAATAGCGCCTCATCAATATCGTGGGTAATCATCAATACGGTGCAGCGATGTTCTGTCCAGATTTGAAGAAGTTCTTCCTGTAGTTCCTCTTTGGTGATAGCATCCAAAGCTCCAAAGGGTTCGTCAAGAATCAGAACTTCGGGACGGATGGCTAGGGCACGGGCGATCGATACCCGTTGTTTCATCCCTCCTGAAATCTGGGTTGGCTTCTTGTCTGCGGCTTCGCTCAAACCTACCATCGCGAGGTGGTGACGAACGATATCATTTTTTTCACTTTTAGACAAGCTGGGATAAACTGAGTCAACAGCTAGATGAACGTTTTCGTAGACTGTCAGCCAAGGTAAGAGAGCATAACCTTGAAATACCACCATGCGATCAGGACCTGGTTTCGTAATCAGTTTCCCGTTGACTTTAACTTCGCCAATGGAGGGCTTAGAGAAGCCACCAACCATATTTAAAAGTGTGGACTTACCGCAACCAGAGTGACCAATTAAGCAAATAAATTCTCCTTCAGCGATCGCCAGATTTACATCTTTGAGGACGACATATTCCCCTTGCGGTGTGGGATAAATTTTCGAGACCTTCTCGATCCGTAGGAAAGCTTCTTGAGGTGGTAAGGTCTCGATTGAGCTATTGTATGCAATGGTTGTTTGGGGCATTTTCTTGAGTAATTTTCTTGAGTAATTTTCTGGAATATATGGAGATAATGGGATAAAAAGCTAAGCAATCAATCGCGCTGACTCCATGGCAATTTCCGCCATGGTGATATTGCGCTTAATCTCAAGATGATTGAGATAAGCGATCGGATCTTCGGCATTAAAGGGAACCTCATCGAATAGCTGAATGGCATTGCGACTATAGGTAATATCGCTCAGTCCAAGCTCGCGAGCTGCGGTGCTAAATACTCCGACTCGACAGGTTTTTTCTAAAACTTCGACCCAATTGCGGGGAAAGGGAACATCGCCCCAACGCGCCATTTGGGTAATATGCCAGAGATGCTCAGAACGGCTGGGACGATTGACTCCAGCACCATAGAATTGATGGTGGGCGGGTTCGCGCATGGGCGAATCGATCGCACAGGTGACATCATGCGGATTTCCCAAATGGATATAATTAACATTAGTGCTGACGTAGTCGCGACGAGCCAAAATCAGACGAATCTCTTCGGCATTATCGGGATTAGCACAGTACATACAAGCTTCTAGAAGAGCCTTTACTAGAGCAATATGGGTATTTGGATAGGCATTTGCCCAATCTTCGCGCACACCTAAAACCTTACCAGGATGCCCGTTCCAGATTTCTAGATCGGTGGCAACGGTAAAGCCAATATTCTCCATTGCTGCTCGGAAATTCCAAGGTTCACCCACACAAAATCCGTCAATGCTGCCTGCTTTGAGGTCAACTACCATTTGGGCAGGTGGAATGGTTTTGAGTTGGACATCGACATCGGGATCGATTCCACCTGAAGCGAGCCAATATCGTAGTAGGAGATTATGCATTGAAGAAGGATGTACTACCCCCATCCGATGCTGACTATCGCGAGTATTCTGAAGTAGGTTTTTAAAGTCAGCGAGGGTATAGATGCCGCGATCATAAAAACGACGATCAAGGGTAATGGCGTTACCATTGCGGGTCATCGTGAGTGCGGTCACAATTGGCTTACAATTTCCATTACCGCCTAAGGTCATCCACATCGGTAAACCTGAGGGCATTTGGGCAGCATCGAGATAACCACCTGCAATACCATCGACAATGCCGCGCCAACTAGTTTCCCTAACGAGGGAAACTTCATCTAATCCATGTTTTTGAAAAAATCCTTTCTCCTTCGCTACGGCGATCGGGGCACAGGCGGTTAAGGGGACAAAGCCAATTTCCAGATTAACTTTTTCAAGTCCATGCCTTGCAACAGTTGCCACTTTTCGGGCATTCAGTTTTTTAACGCGCTTTTGTTGGTTTAGGAAGTAGATGATTTCACTCCGCAGGCTGTAGTAGCTGGGGTGATTTACCGCTTCCATCCGTTGACGGGGACGGGGAATATCCACTTCTAAAATGCCGCCGATTTTCGAGGCAGGTCCATTGGTGAGCATGACAATGCGATCGCTTAGTAATACCGCCTCATCGACATCATGGGTAACCATTACCGCCGTAATTCGATCTTCGTTACAGATCTGCATTAATTTTTCTTGCAAATTGCCCCTTGTCAGCGCATCCAAGGCTCCGAAAGGTTCGTCAAGCAATAGTAGCTTCGGACGAACGGCAAGGGCACGAGCGATCGCTACACGCTGGCGCATCCCGCCTGATAGCTGGGTAGGAGGCTTATCGATCGCATGGGATAGTCCCACCATCTTGACATAATGTTCGATCAGATCATGGCGATCGCTCTTGGACAAATGGGAGAGCACCTCATCTACTGCCAAGGCTACATTTTCACGTACCGATAGCCAAGGCAGGAGCGAATAGTTTTGAAATACCACCATGCGATCGGGGCCTGGACGCGATACCCGTTCATCTTCGAGCATCACAATTCCACCCGTAGGTAAATCCAGCCCTGCGATCATATTTAGCAATGTGGATTTACCGCAACCAGAGTGACCGATGAGAGAAATAAATTCTCCCTTTTCTATATTCAAATCTATTCCCTTAAGGGCAATATATTCTTTACCACCACCTAGGGGAAAAACTTTCTCAACCCGATCAACTGCTACAAAATTACTCATTTTAAAATCTCCTTTCAATTATTAATCAATCCTTGTCCCAATTCACTGAAGTGAGATAACACTTCAATGAATTAAAAAACAAACCCAGTAAGGTTTTGAGATTCCCAAAATGGCGTTGCCATTTTGGGAATTGGTATTATTCTATTTCTGTTCTTCAGGGAGGATTAAGGTTTGCACCCAAGCCACCGCCCGATCGAGAATTAGCCCTACAGCACCGATATATACTAGAGCGAGAATAACTTCACCGACTTTGTCATTGGTGTAAGCATTCCAGATAAAGAATCCAATCCCGACGATACCTGACATGATGATTTCCGCAGCGATAATGGCGAGCCATGCCAAACCAATGGAAATTCGTAAACCTGTAAAGATGTAAGGGAGCGCAGAAGGAAGCAGAATCTTAAAGAAGTACTTTTGGCGAGATAGTTGCAATACTCGCGAGACGTTGCGATAGTCTTGGGGGATTTGTTTGACACCAACTGCGGTATTCAAAAGAATCGGCCATACTGATGTGATAAAAATGACAAACAAGGCTGCGGGTTCATTTTGACGCAAAGCGGCTAAGGCGATCGGTACCCACGCTAGAGGTGGTACTGTTCTTAAGAACTGGAAAAGAGGATCGAGAGCTTTATCAATGACGGGGGTTGTTCCGACCAAAATCCCCATACCAATACCCACGATCGCCGCAAGGGAATAACCTTTAGCAACACGCTCAAAACTAGCGAGAGTCTGCCAAAACAACCCCTTATCAGTGCCCCCGCGATCGAAGAATGGATATAAGAGAAGATCGCGAGTTGATTTCTCTGACATGATATTAATGGGGCTGGGCAATTTAACTAATCCAATGCTAGAAAATAGTTGCCATATCATCAGAAATCCCAAAATTCCAATAATTGGCAATGTCCAATTCTGAGCATTTTTTTGCCAAAATTTATTCAGAGATCTAGATAAACTGCCATTGCTATTACCAATGCTTACTGCCATAAACTTGATTGTCCTATTTAATTAATTGTGGAAAATAATTGTGGAAAAGTTGAAGATTGAATACTCCTGCGATCGCATATTCGAGCCAGCGATCGAGCCAATAATCGAGCCAATAATCAAGCGATGGAGCTCTCGATGGCAGTATCTACAGAGTGGTGGGTTTAGGCTCCTGCGATGCCGAATCTCCTAAACCCACTGATTTCTATCAATCTAGAAAGTATGAGAAAGTGTTAGAAAGTAAAGGTAGTCCGAACCACCCCAACCGTTGCGGTTGGCGCATTATTTAACCCTTCAGGATTAAATACAAAAAACACTCCAGGGGTAACACTGATATTTTTAGACAACTTAAAGTTGAAATATCCTTCCAATTGGTAGGGGGTAGCGGTCGCTCCTGTGGGAATTGTGGCAAGCCCACCGACGGAATTACGCGCCAGTGGTTGACCAAAAATGATACCTGCTGTATTTCCCTCTTTGAATACATCGCTAAAGTGGAAGCCAGTCATCCAGCTAGTAAAGGTTGTAGAAGCATTGACATTAACTAGATTGGCAAAGATCCAAGCACCCGATAAATTGAAAGCCACTTTAGGGGCAAGTCGCCATGTCAGGGTTGCCCCCACAGAATTTAGCTTAATGGGTTCTGTAATCGCACCGCCATTAACTGCCCCGATGTCTGCGGCTCCCAAGCCAGTCCCTAAAATGTTGATTTGGTGATAGCTATTGGCATAGTTAATCCCAATATCAAGATTTGAAGATGGCTTGAGGGTGAGTTGGGCTGCAATTACAGAACTGCCACCAAAGAAACCTGAACCTAGGGGAGTAGTAGCGAGATTGGTGGGGATAGCAGCGGTAATGTTGCCATATAGGGCTCGAAAATCCACCGTATCCGAGGGTGTCCAGATTAAACCAAAGGCTGAGGCTAGCCCAGTACCAGATGTTCCTGCTGATACGCGAGTTGCTGCATTTAATCCCTGCCCAAAGCGAGAGATTGCGCCCTGTCCTTCGCTAGCAAAGGGACTAATCGCAGGAAATGCATCGGAAGCTTCCGCACTGGGACCGACAAAGAAGGTGAGTTTGTCGGCTACGGGGAAAATGTACAGCAGTTTGTAAAGATTGACAGAGTTGGCGGCGACAGTGCTGCTATTAGTTGGATTTACTCCTGGGAACTGTGGTTCATAGCCTAAACGCACATTACTAGAACTCAATCCAGCTCCATCGGCATATCCTAAAGTACCTTGGAGACTGGAAGAGCCACCACCAATGTTATAGGCTTGCAAACCAGTGATCAATAAATCTTTACCAGTAAAGCTGGTCAATAGATTAAGACGAACTCGATTATTGAAGACGATATTGGTATTAGAACCACCGCTCGGGTTTTTGCCTGTTGCGCCTGCGATCCCAAAAATAGCTTCGCCACTAAGTTTAGTTGTGGTGGAAAATTGTTGAGCTTCAAGCTTGGCAGTTTTCGCATCAAGGGCATCGACGCGCCCCCGTAAAGTCGCAAGCTCTGCGGCAAATTCCTCTTGGAGTTTTTGGAGAGTCGCAAGATCTGCCTTGCTCACTTTGTCAGCTAATCCCGCCGAGATAATTTCATTGATTTTGTCGAGACAGGCATTTAATCCTGCCGCGAATTCATAGCGAGAAGTAGCTTGCCGACCGCGAAAACTGCGATCGGGGTATCCAGCAATACAACCATAACGCTCTACTAGAGATTGCAAGGCTGTAAAAGCCCAATCGGTTGGACGTACGTCAGATAGTTGGGATACGGATGTGACATTTTGAGATACGACTTCGGGAGCGATCGCATTCTGTTGAATTTCCGCAGACAATTGGGAAATAGACTGAGAAGTAGACGGAGAGATAGATGGAGAAGTAGACAGATTTGCATCGTGATTGTTTGCCGAAGGAACCGATGTTAATTCCGAGGGGGCTTTACTTTCGTCCAAAGCTAAAACTGGCTTTGCTTCAGCAAATGGAGCAAACACCGCAATTGACAGGGGCAAGCTCAACAGAATAGTCCCAATTCCTTCGACGGTATACATTTTCATTGTTTGATGATCCTCACAAATTACTTGATTTATTTAGTTTTCGAGATTTCGTATTTTAAGTTTTTTTCTAAGATTTTTACAAGGCTTTTTCTAGTCTTTTTCCGAAACTAGTTCTAAGCCTTATTCCTAACCTTGTTCTAAACCTTTTTGATTTTCAATCCATCGAGATAGGCTTGGGGATTTTCGGGATCGAACTTTGTGCCATCGAAGAATTCTTCAACTCCGCGAGAGGTGCTAGTCGGAATGTCAGCGACGGGAATGCCAGCCTCTTTGGCAGCTTCACGCCACAGGTCTTCACGATTTACCTTTTTAACCCAATCCTTGGCGGTAGCCAAAGCATCTTTTGGTAAAAATCCCCAACGGACGCTTTCGGTAATAAACCAAAGATCGTGGCTTTGATAGGGGTAGGAAACACTGCCTTTAGCATCTTTCCAATAGAGAACAGACATACTCTTGTCATCGATCATGCGCCCGTCACCCATGTCATATTTGCCTGCCATAGGTCCTTCCAGTACATCAACAGGAACGCCAAAATAGTTTTTCGTGGAAACAATTTGGACGAGTTCCTTACGATTATCGAAGTTGTCGCACCATTGCTGAGCTTCCATAATTGCTTTGAGCAAAGCTTTGGTAGCCTTGGGATATTTATCTACCCAGTCTGCGCGCATTGCTAAATATTCTTCGGGATGTCCTTTCCAAATTTCAGCGGTGAGTGCGGGGATAAAACCAATTTTCTCTTTAACGATGCGATAGGGCCATGGGTCGCCCGTACTAAAAGCATCCATAGTGCCAGTTTTCATATTGGCTACGGTTTGAGCGGCAGGAACGGTTAGTAGCTCCAGATCGGCATCGGGGTCGATCCCATTCGCCGCAAGCCAATAACGAATCCAAAACTCTTGATTGGCTTTGGGGAAGGTGTAAGCAGCTTTAAATTTGGTTCCTTCTGACTTCATTTTGTCAAATAAAGTCTTTACCTTTTCTGATTTCAGGGATAATCCTTGATCTTTATGCTTGCCTGCAATGGCAATTCCATTTCCCTGTGTATTCAATTGGAGTAGAACATACATGGGGATTTTCTGCTTGTCGGTAATGATTCCTTCTGAAATCAAATAGGGCATAGGCATCTGCCATTGACCGCCATCAATACCGCCTGCGGAGGAACCAATTTTAACGTTATCCCTAGCTGCGCCCCAGTTGGCCTGTTTTGAGATATCGACATCGTTCATACCATATTTGCTAAAGAAGCCTTTTTCTTTAGCGATTATCAACGGAGCCGCTTCCACAATTGGTAAATAGCCAAGCTTGACCTTGGTGACTTCGGGAACTTGCTCGGTCGGAATATTAATTTTGGCGGCGTTGGATGAAGATGCCGTGGGAGTGCTGTCGGGAGGATTCCCAAGACATCCTTTCAATAAGACTGAGCCTAGTGCTGTGGTTCCTGCGGTAGCTAGAAAGCGTCGCCGTGAAAAATTTGGATGGGTATCAGCCATAATTTCATTCCGTGGAAATAAATTTGATTTTGAAGAGAATTCGCTGCTTGAACTGCTTTAAATTCTGGGCTTTTATTAAGTCAGCGCAAAGCTAAGCTGCGATCGCGCTTTTGACATTCGGTAATAAATTTGCGAATGGAATTAAGTTTGAAGTTGAAAAAAATCAAATTAAGAAGAATTCTTCTCAAACTTGAAATCTAAATTTCAATCTATTGATTTGTTGCTATTGGTATCTTAGAGTTAAGTCTTGATAGAGTAAAGTCTATTATTTTTATAATACTCATAATATTTACTCTATGATTGGATTGGTCTTGGAGACTCTATTTTGGTAAACACCCTGTATAGCGATAGCGAGGACAAGTCAAAACCCGAAAGATGAGTGGCAGCGCTTTGCGCCGCCACTCATCTTTCGGGTAATTCATTTCTAATTCATTTCTATAGATGTTTAGATGCCTGCTTGTTTGAGAGAGGAGATGGTTGTGCGCTAACCTTCTCCTCTTGGGGGTAATATAATTCTTATCCCGTAGGTGCTTTGCGATCGCAGGCAGGGTATTTTAGAGCTTAGGCTAATTTTTTACCAAGATTTTTTATCAAGACTTTTATTAAGACTTTTATCAAAATTACTATGAATGCTTTAGAGTTTTTTCAAAAAAGTGCAGGCAAATGGCGATCGCAACGGACTACCCATCACCTAGCCTTTCGGCGCGCAGAAAAGGGTGGCTCAGAAATTTATGTAAATCCGCTTAATGCTGACGATCCGAAGATAATCGAAATCTGTCAAATGCATGAAGTCGAGCCTACAGGAGCGATCGGTGGAGCCTATGTCAAATGGGATGGCACAATGGCATGGGACAAAGATGATGATGAAAATCATTCAGGAGAAACAGTATTTGCCCTCGTACCCGATGACGAAACGGGGCGTAAAGGTAAACTCCTACGCGAGCGCGGCTATGCAGAGGTCATGCCAGTAATCGGTCGTTATGAAATTGATGCCGAAGATGCCCTCGTTCTGATTACGGATTATCCTTCCATGAGTTCCTACGAGCGATTTTGGTTTCCCGCTCCGAATGTACGCATGAGAGCTAGCACTGTGCAGCGTTTCGGAGGATTTAGTCAAGCTACTTTCTGTACTGAAGAACTCATTGAAAGTGCCGATCAGGCTGAAAATTCTGAAGATGCGGCTTCTAGTACTAATCCGCCAGCGATCGCCTCAATATTTGGTTGGTAAATTCCCTTAAAGATGAGTGGCGGCGAAGCGCCGCCACTCATCTTTAGGGGTTTATGTCCTAAGCAAACCCCGCAAGGTTTTGAGATTCCCCAAATTAAGAGATAGGGGTGCGGGGCAAAGCCCCGCACCCCTATCTCTTGAATGGCAAAGGCGTAAGAATTAGCGGAAGGGTGGCGCGTACATTAAGCCGCCATTTTTCCATAGTTCATTCTGACCGCGTGGCAATTTGAAAGGACTATCTTTACCGAGATTGCGATCGTAGATTTCGGCGTAGTTGCCAACATGCTTAACTACCCGCACAGTGAAATCATTGGCAACTCCCATATCTTTACCTAAGCTGCCATCTAGTCCTAAAAACCTACGAATTTCGGCATTTTTACTCTGTAGTTGCGTTGTCAGATTTGCCGAAGAAATATCTAAATCCTCTGCCTCGATCGCAGCAAAAATAATCCACTTCACAATATCCGACCATTTCGGATCGCCATCGATGACCGCAGGGGCTAAGGGTTCTTTAGAAATTACAAAGTCTAAAACTACGTGATTGTCAGGATCGGCAAGGCTAGTCCGCCGTACGACTAGGGCAGAGCGATCGGCGGTAATCGCGGTACAACGCCCAGATTGATAAGCATTAAATGTGGCGTTGACATCCTCATAGACTACGGGTTTATAGGCAAGGTTGCGCTTCCGCATTTGGTCGGCAAGATTTTGCTCAGTGGTTGTCCCCGTTTGGGCGCAAATATCAGCATCCTTAAGATCGGTGATCACCTTAATATTGCTATCTTTTCGTACCATTACGCCCTGTCCGTCATAAAAAACAATCGGCATGAAGGCAAGACGGGAGGCGGTATCGCGACTTAGCGTCCATGTCGTATTGCGACTTAGAATATCGATTTCCCCCGACTGGAGAGCGGTAAACCGCTCTTTGGCATTGAGGTTGCGAAATTGCACCGCGTCGGGGTTGTCAAATAAAGCGGCGGCGATCGCTCGACAAATATCGACATCTAGCCCCGAATATTTGCCTTCTTTATTTACAAAGCTAAATCCTGGTAATTCACCACTGACTCCACAAATCAATTTGCCGCGATTGAGCACTCTTTTCAGGCGGTCAGCGCTCCCAACGCTGGATTGATTTGGTTCTGGAATTGGCTCGCAGGCCGCTAAGGCGAACAAACATAAACCCATAAATAGCCCCATAAATAGCCATGCGATCGCCCGTTGCCAGACTTGCCGATTTGATCTGTGAAAAAAAGGGCTATTAAACAACTTTTTCCCAAAAAGCCAGAAACCTTGACGGTGCGATCGATTCTGATAGTGCATGAATATTTTTAGCTGCTTTTTTGAATGCATTATAGTAGCTTGGCTATATTCCTAATGCATAATTTGCGAAAATTTCGCAGTGAAATTTTCACTGCGAAATTTTCACTACGTAGCTGCGCCTCAAATCGCTGGACATAAGTAATACCAAAGCTAAAAATGGCGTAGCCATTTTTATAGCTACAGTCACTTGACTTAGGACAAATCAAACCCCAAGAATTGAATGGCGGCGCGAAGCGCCGCCATTCAATTCTTGGGGTTTTTGTCCTATTACACTTGGCGACAGCTATAGCTTTGAAAACCCTTACTGGGTTTGTTTTTTAACTAAGAACTATGACCAAAGCGGATGGCATATACATCCTGTTCCTTATCAGTGTAAATTTCGACATCGGATTTAGGATGAGATACGCATAGGAGAATATAGCCCTTGCTGTCCAGTTCGTCACCCATCCCGCCGATACCCATGCCTTGGCTTTGATCGACTTCACCCTTGACAATTTGGGCGGCGCAAGTCGTACATACACCTGCATAGCAAGAACAGGGTAAATCTAATCCATGAGCGATCGCGGCATCGAGGATCGATTCATTTTCGGGGACGGGTACGGTGAAGGTCTGCCCTTGATGATGAAGTGTGGCTGTAAAGGTCTGAGTCATCTTTCTTTAAAATTTAACTAATAATTAATAACTAATAAGCAATAAGTAAATGGGCTTAATTAAATATAAAACCCTAAAATCTGCGGCGCACGCGCAGCGTGCGCC
>NZ_ALWB01000176.1 GCF_000332215.1 Pseudanabaena biceps PCC 7429 | reverse complement strand
CAAAGATGAGTGGCGGCGCGGAGCGCCGCCACTCATCTTTGGGCTTTTATGTTCTACGCAAACCTGCTGCTTTTTTTAGAATGGACCACCAAACCCTAAGAAGAGAAAGTTGGCGCTTTGCGCCAACTTTCTCTTCTTATACATTTGGTGGTGGCACTGGTTTTATTTTTTGTCAAAAGAAGCGTTATGATGTCTATACGATTGTTTAAACATACAAGATAGGTCGTCGCTATGACAGAAGCAATCCTCGATATTAAAACATGGGGAAATAACCTCGGTGTGCGCTTACCCGCCGCGATCGCAAGAGCGGCGCATTTGCAAGTCAATCAGCGCGTTCGGCTCTCGGTGGTTGATGGACAGGTGATAATTGCCCCAGTGCCTCACCCTCCATTAACCCTAGAAGAAAGGCTCGCTCAATTTGACTCTACTCGTCACGGTGGCGAGGTCATGATCTCCAACCAAAGGCTTGGCGCTGAACAGTGGTAAAAGCTGCAAAAAATTGGGTTCCCGATCGCCAAGACATTGTCTGGATTGATTGCAATCCGCAAGTTGGTAAAGAGATGCGAGATATTCACCCCTTTTTAGTTTTATCCCCACGCATCTTTAATGACAAAACGGCGATCGTGATTGGCTTACCTATGACGACAGCCTCCTATAATGCGGACAATCCCTTTGCGGTTGCGGTGGGCAAAGCCTCGCGAAGTAAAGCTGCGAAGATTAGTTATGTATTGTGCCATCAGCCCAAGTCCTTTGACTGGCGGTTGCGGGGCGCTAAGCCTCATCCCCTAGGAAAATTGCCAAACGATCTGTTTATTCAAGTATGCGATCGGCTCAACCAGATTATTCAAATTTAACGTCAGTTCGGGTTAAGTTGGCAAATTTTAAAAGTCCAAAAGTAAAAGCCTTGCTTAGCAAGGCTTTTACTTTTGGACTTTGATTTTTCCGAACTCACGTTAATTTATAGGATATAAAACGACGATGGGTTGAAAGCCATTGTCATTAGCCTCACTAATACCCAAAAAATTCTGCTCAGCATCGCAGATCCTGACATAGCCTGAGGGGATGTCTTCATTATGGAGAGGAGATTGCCTTGAGACAGTTTGACCCATGCGCCAGCGTTTGCTATCTTCTTCCTTCAGTATGACCTTGGGCAAAAAATGTAATCCCCTATCGGGCGCGAGAACTTCAAGGCTATGCGATCGCAATAGTGCATCGACCTGCTCAAAGGACAAACTAGAATTCAAATCAAACCCATTGCTAAGGGTGCGTCTAAGTGACGATAGTGTTGCCCCATAGCCAAGCTTTTCTCCTAAGTCTCGGGCAATGGAGCGGATATATGTGCCACCCCCACAGGCGATCGCCACATCTAGTTCTGGATAATCTCCCAACGTCCATCCTAGTAAGCGAATTTCCGTGATTTCCACCGATCGCGTGGGAATATCAGACTCCGTAATTTCCCCCCTACGCGCTAAATCGTATAGTCGTTGACCATTGACTTGAATTGCACTAAAAGCAGGTGGTCGCTGAATAATTTTGCCTTGAAAGCAAGCTAGAGCTTGTTCGACTTCGGCAAGGGGCAAATGGGGACAGGGGCGATCGCTAATTACCTCACCCGTAATGTCATCGGTATTGGTAACTATGCCAAAACGAATTTTTGCATTGTAAGCTTTTCCATCTGGTAAAAATCGCAGAAGTCTGGTGGCATTGCCAACGGCGATCGGTAAAACCCCCGTAGCCATCGGATCGAGCGTACCACCATGACCAATTTTCTTTTGTTTCAAGAGCTTTCTTAATTTACTCACACAATCATGGGCGGTAATTTCTGGGGGCTTATCGATACTAATAAATCCATTAAACATATAAAACATCAATGAAGAATTGGCGAAGAATTAGTGTTTTGATGTTTTGCGCCAGAACACTAATTCTTGATGGAGAAACGAGAGAGTATCGATCTCAGTAAATATTTAGTAGTTAGATTGTTGGAAATCTAGGGTAATCTTAGTTTCTATTTAAAGTAAAAGGACAGTATCACCTATCATCAAAGGTAACAAAAATAGGGCGAAAGTCAGAAAAAATTGTCATAAGATAGAGAGCGTAGATCGAAATAGTTTCCTAAAAAAAGTTGTATCAGTCTTGCTCCATCCTCTAGACCACTACACCTTAATTGATGTCCATCTTGATACCCGTCGTTAGATTTGAATACTTGATTTTTTTCCGTCACCATTTGTTATGGGGTGAGATAAGTTGACTCGATTTGTATTTGGCGATATTCATGGTCAATATGACGGTTTAATGAAGTTAATCGACTTTATTAATTGTGGTCCTAGTGACAAATTGTTCTTTTTAGGCGACTTAATTGATCGCGGTAATCGCAGTTGCGATGTTGTCAGTTGGGTGATAGAGAACGGGCACACCTGCCTGAGAGGCAATCATGAGCAGATGTGTCTCGATGCTTTTAATAATAATGAAAGTTCTTTGGTTTGGAAAGGATGGCTGTTAAATGGTGGATCTAACACCTTAGAGAGCTATGGTAAAGAAAAGCTGCCAGCGTCCCATCTCGAATGGATGCAGCAATTACCTCTCTATGTTGATCTGGGCGATGCATGGCTAGTCCATGCGGGGCTAAACCCTAACTTACCCCTCGAATTGCAGGGGGCAGCAGAGTTTTGCTGGATTCGCGAAGAGTTCCATAGCGCAACAGAACCTTTCTTTGAAGACAAGATAATTATTACTGGGCATACGATTACCTTTGTTTTTCCGGGGGTAAAACCTGGAAATTTAGTATTAGGTAAGGGATGGTTAGATATTGATACTGGTGGTTATCATCCCAAAAGTGGTTGGTTATCAGCTTTGGATCTAGATACAGCCACGGTTTATCAATGTAATACCTTTACCAATGAATTGAGGGTAAACCCACTATCCGATATTACGACGGTAATTGAACCGATGCCAACGCGAGCGCAAAGGCAAGAAGTCGGTAGGACTAGCACGCCCAAACGTCGCTGGTCTTGGGTTTAAACAGCCCCAGATAAGAGAATGGCGGCGCGAAGCGCCGCCATTCTCTTATCTGGAGCTTGCAAAAGTGTTGTCACACTTTCGTGAATTGGTATTAGGGGCTTAATAAAACCTGATACAAATCGGGGCGACGATCGCGGAAAAAGCCAAAAGAGGCTCGATTTAACCTTATTTGATTGAGATCGAAACTAGCTAAAATTACACCTTCGTCGCGATCGGTAAATTCCGCAACCTTATCGCCTCGATGATTGGCAATAAAAGAATGACCGTAAAAAGTTTGATTTCCTTCTAGTCCGATCCGATTTGCCGCCGCCACGGGAATGACATTGCTCACAGCGTGACCGATCATCGCTCTCTGCCAAGGGTCTTTGGTATTGAGATCTGGCTCTTCGGGTTCGGAACCGATTGCGGTGGGGTACAGCAGAATTTCCGCTCCCATCAGCACCATTGCTCGCGCACATTCAGGAAACCACTGATCCCAACAGATACCCACACCAATCTTGCCAAAAGCCGTATCCCACACTTTAAATCCCGTGTCTCCCTCTCGGAAATAAAACTTTTCTTCGTACCCAGGACCATCGGGAATGTGACTTTTACGATAGACTCCCAACAATGAGCCATCAGCATCGATCATGGCAAGACTGTTGTAATAGACCTGTCCCGATCGCTCAAAAAATGATATGGGAATCACGACATTAAGTTCTTCGGCAAGATGTTGAAAATGAATGATCGTCGGATGATTTTCAACGGGTTGAGCCCAAGCAAAAAAGCGATCTTGCTCCTCCCGACAAAAATAGGGACCTTCAAATAATTCTGGTGGCAAGATTATCTGCGCTCCTTGATGGGCAGCTTTACTTACTAATTCAGATATCTTCGCGACATTAGTCGTAACATCAGCATTCAGAGTGGTCTGAATAACAGCGATCGTAGCAGTTCTAGGAGATGACATTAGCGGGATAGGATTGAGACGTTAATATGTGGCTATAGCTTTATCTTTAGACTACCGCAGTCACGAAAAGATCCATGAAAAAACTTGTCATTTTACTGATTCAGTTTTATCGATTGTTTATTTCTCCATTGTTTGCGCCGAGGTGTAGATTTCAACCAACCTGTTCACAATACGCGCTAACGGCGATCGATCGCTTTGGGCTATGGCAGGGAGGAGGACTAGCTGTTAAACGAATTTGTAGTTGTCATCCTTGGCATATAGGTGGTTACGATCCTGTGCCTGAATTACCAATTCAGCAAGATGATCCCTTGTAATACCAATTCACGAAAGTGTGACAACACTTTTGTGAATTAAAAACCAAATCCAGTAAGGGTTTTCAAAGCTGAAAGTGGCGTAGCCATTTTCAGCTTTGGTCTAATATGGCTGTGGCTCAGAACTGATGAAGATAATGGCGGCGCTTCACGCCGCCATTATCTTCATGCGGATTTGCGTGCTAGCAAATCCTGCACGATCGCCACAATATTATGGAGTGAGATGTCATTGCGTTTGAAAAGGTAGTTTAATTGCTGCATAGATTGGATATATTCTTGCTCGAACTGATAGGCATAGATCGGGGGAACGTCAGCATAGGAAACCTGTAAGACTCTCATTATCCCTGTCCGTACGGCTCCCACTAGCTCGCGAGCAAATTCGTTAATTGCCCGTTGTCTTAAATGCTTAAATCCGCGATCGCTAGTAGCGTACATCGGAGGCAATCGATTGAGCGCATAGGCTGCTACCTCAGAATGATTGATTCTTGCGAATAGCTCTGGTTTTGTCACCTGCTCGATCGCCCTAAAGATTAGATGCTCTAAAACATTGACTAACCCTAATTGAGCTTGCAAAGTATAGGACTGGAGCGCTCGATATTCCATTTCGGCAGCATCCTTGATCTTTGTTTCCCAAGCCCAAGAATTGCCATACATCTGCCATTGGGCTTCATAGCTATACTGGTTTAATTCTCTTTGTCTGAGTTCCTGTTGTTTTTTGATTAATTGTTTTTCCATGAAACGTCGCGAACTAGAAATTAATGCTTTTTGCTGACGATTTAAATGACTGATATCTTGTACGACAGTTGCCTCGTCAGATTGGATTATCGTTTGACCGCTATTTTTGCTGACGTATTGAGATTGGTTAATTACTGATTCAACTAAGGCCGGGACATCTCGCCACCGTAAATGTCTGCGCCCTAGAATTTGGCTTAGTTGATATAGTACGCCTGAGCTGTTAGTAAATAGATGGTTAGGTAACGGGGTTAGATCATGGAGTGGATCGCCAAATAGGACTGTTTTGATACCATGTTTGACCGATTGGGAAATCTGTGGACTCAATTCATTTACGGCATAGGCATATTGATACTGCCATCCATTTATAGATGTAGCAAATAATGGAGGTAGGCGATTGAGTGCATAGGCTACTACCTCAGCAACTTTGACCTTAGGTTGTTTTTCGGGAGGAAGTTCTTCAATTTGAATGTAAGTTTCTCTAACCAGAATTTCCTCTAAAACATTAACAAATCCAAGCATCGTTTTACACCTTGACGAGCATTAGACCGAATAATTCGATCGCTTTTCGACAGGTAAAAAAGTCTAAATTTTATTAACTAACAAATTCTTAGAGAATCAATATATAGGTATATATACGGCGATCGATCAAAAGTTCATGTATTTATGATTTACATAAATATAAGCATCCCATTATCTACTTGCTACTATCTAAAATTATATAAACCTGTTTAAAGGATGTATAGTTGCTGATGATTACAAGTAAATCCCCGATTTTTGTCCGATTTTTATTCTTTTTTTATTCTTTGTTAATTCAGGTCGCATTTAATTATTTCGTTATAGTTAAATAGGCTGATTTATGTCTCAGAAAAACCTTTTGTTAGACTCTTTACCTTGGTCTAAACTATCAAGAATTACCAAAAAATGAACTGTGCAAATGTCGTAAATCTAAGGTGTGAAGCCCCTTGAAAATCAAAAAATAAACTCAAAAAAATAAAATTAAAAATTAAAATTAAAATTAAAAATTAAAGAATTTGATATAAGTGATATATAAATTTCACCAAGTGTTATTAGTACATAAAACCAAAGAAGAGAATGGCGGTGCAAAGCACCGCCATTCTCTTCTTTGGTTGGGAACTGCTAAGTAGTTGGGCATAATTAAAAGCCCAAAACCTGTAGCGCAAGCTGCGCGTGCGCTACAGGTTTTGGGCTTTTATCTTTAATTGCGCCTAGCTACCTATATCCCAAAAAAAGAAGATAATTGCGGCGCAAAGCGCCGCAATTATCTTCTTTTTTTGTTAGCTAAAAAGCTTGCCTAAAGGAGCGGATTTTGCCTATCCCAACCGATAGCCAAAGCCCCTGACGGTGACGATATGTTTAGGATCGCTAGGGTCGGCTTCAATTTTTTCCCGCAGCCAGCGAATATGAACATCTACGGTTTTGCTATCACCGACAAAATCGACTCCCCATACTTTTTCGAGAAGCTGCTCTCTCGACCAGACACGACGGGGATGACTCATAAATAAGTCTAATAAACGAAATTCTTTTGGAGATAAATTTATTTCTGCGTCGTTGATCGTCACGCGACATTCATCGGGATACATGGTGACATCGCCAAACTTATAAACCGTAGCATTGGTGGCTACAAAGTCCCGACGGCTACGACGTAGTAAAGCTCGACAGCGAGCCACTAGCTCGCGCATTCCAAAAGGTTTGCTCAGATAGTCATCAGCTCCAACTTCTAGCCCCACAATGCGATCGGATTCATTTCCTCTCGCACTAATCATCAAAACGGGGACATTGTTTCCCTCGTGACGCAAAATGCGGCAGAAATCTAACCCATTAATAGAAGGTAACATGACATCTAAAACTACCAAATCCAGTCTTGCAACGGTTTTAGCAATTTGGAGCGCATTGTAACCATCCTCCGCCAGAAAAACTGTATATCCCTCTTCCCTTAGAGCCAAGGCGATCGCATCCTGAATGATCGCTTCATCCTCTACCACTAAGACACAACCAACAGTAGCTTTAGAAGTCGATGGAGCTTGTTCTGTTAAGAGCATAAATTTTTATCTAGGTTGGTCTAACCGTATCTAATCTTACATTGATTAGGCTCTAATTATGTAGATCGGAAGTTAAGAAAAATTGACTTTGCTATGTCCTTTAAGTTTTGATTGAGCGATCTGGCTAGCTGGATATGCGGTTCATCGGATTCGATCGGGAGGATTTGGGTCAAGTTCCCCTGACTAAATTGTTGGATGACGAGATTGGCTGCTTCTAATCCTGTGACATAGGCTTTTTCCTGCGACCAAGAGCCGTGATTTGTAATTACCCAATCGCCGCTCATATATAAATTGGGGAAACTGGTGATGGCTTTTAATAGATGCTGATAACTTCCGGGGGCGAAATGGCTAACAGCACGGGGGAGGCGAACCACACTGCGATCGATAACTTGGGCTTGGTCGAATTCTGGTAAGCAAGAGGCGAGATATTTCCGCACGATCGCTATGATTTCTGCATCGTCAAGGGGCAAGAATTGGTTGGCGTGATAAAAGTCCACTTCTACAACGGAGCCAGCAGCGTCGGCATACTCGTCATGAAGGGCATTTAGATCGAAAAATGTCCAGCCCGTAGTTGCATCAAACCCAAAACAGGCATTGGATGGACGGGGAATGTGAATAAGGCGATCGAACCATAATCTGACGGCTAACACATCGATCGCCCCTAAATTCATCAAGTTCCGAAACTCTTGCCGCTTTTGCAAAGCTGGACTATTTGCCACGATTTTTTGCATTCCTGAAATGCCGACGGAGAAAATTACCGCATCGGCTGCAAAGATTTCATCGCCGCAGACTACTGCCGTCACTTTGCCCGTATCATCCGTTCTAATGTCGCTGACACGGCGATCGGTCAAGATTTTGCCGCCCAGATCGGTAATGCGATCGCACCAAGGTTTAAAGATCTTCTCGCCAACCATACCCCGACACCAAACCACATCAAAGTCCGCTTGATGCGCCAAGATAAAGTAGTAGAGCATTCCGATCGCGGCTGCCGCCGAGCATTGTTCTCCCGGGGCAAACAGCCCGACCAACAGCATGGGCTCAAAGGATTCGCGATAGAGGCGATCGGACACGCCATATTGCCGAAATAGCTCGCGTGCGGTCATCCCGTCATATTGCTTCCATGCAGCTTCGGAGTTGTCAAAATCAATGACGGCATACATCAGGGGTAAGGCTGTTAAGCGATCGCTGAGGGGCAATCTTTTAAACTGCGTATAGGCAAAAGTCCCCAGAGGTGAAGGTAAACGTGGCAAGTCCTGAAAAATTGGTGATTCGACTTCCAATCCTGCGGGTGAATATTGCGCTGATCTCGTCCAAGGCGTAAAAGGATCGAGTTCTAATTCTTTGACGAGGGAAAAAATATTTCGATAGGGATACCAAAAGCCATGAATGCCCGCTTCGATGGCGCGTCCCTCTGCGGTTTTCCAACCTGCGACTAGTCCTCCTGCCTGCGATCCTGCTTCCAGCAAGGTTACGTCATAGCCTTGCTTGGCGAGTTGATAGGTTGCCCCCAATCCCGCCCAACCTGCACCAACTACAATTACTTTGGGTTTGTCTATCATTTTTGTCTTTTTTTTCTTTTCTTCGGACTTAAAGCCGATCTCCATGCCATAACGATAACCTATCCTCAAAAAACATTTATAGAATGGCAGAGCTTTGCGCCGCCACTCTATATCCCAAGAAGAGAATGGCACTTCGTGCCATTCTCTTCTTGGGGTTCTAACACAAGCGGAAACAGTTATAAATGCTTGCTGGCGAGTTTTATAGGACTTTGCCAACGAGCGATCGCCCAAAATAACTACTGTTTTTTGATGGCGAGGCGATCGCTTGTTCGCTAGCTAACCATGCCAAATTTGGATCAAAAAGGGTTGAGAGTGGTGGCTGCGTGATTCCGAAAATTTGGGCGGGATTAAGGCTCAGCGCTTTCCATAGTTCGCTAGCAGTTAATAATCCCGTAGTAACGAGGTTTTGCCAAAGAACAGGAATGGCAAATTCCAGACCGATCGCACCGACGGGAGCGACTTCAAAGGGAACTACTTTTTCCTCATAGGCACAGGGGGTATGGTCGATGGCGATCGCATCAATTGCTCCTGATTTGACCCCAGCCACCAGAGCTAGGCGATCGCCTTCACTGCCGAGGGGAGGCATGAGGCGCAGGTTGGGATCGTAATTTCCTAAATCGCGATCGCAATGGCAGAGATGCAACCAGCTCGTACTTGCCGTTACGGGTAAGCCATCATTTTTTGCTTGAGCGAGTAAGGCTACCCCTTGAGCCGTCGAGATGCGCATGAAGTGGGTGGGCGCTTGGGTGAGGCGAACTAGCTCAATGAGCGCGGCGAGAGAGGAGGTTTCAGCGGCGGCGGGATAGCCTGTCATGCCATATTGCAAAGACCATCTCCCTTCGCGGATTACGCCGCTTCCTGCCAATTCGGGATTTTGAGGGAATAGAGCGATCGGCTTGCCTAGGGGCTTCACATATTCCATCGCTCGGCGCACTAACAGGAGATTGCCTAGGGGTTTGCTATCGGTAAAGCCAATTACGGATTCGGCAAGCTCCGCCATGTCCGTAAGTTGTTTGCCTTCCAATCCTTTGGTAATAGCGCCCCAAGGTTGCAGAATATTGCCGTATTTATGCTGGATATTTCGCCAAAATTCCAAGGCGGCAATATCATCGATCGCGGGTTGGGTATTGGGCAAAATCCCGACATTGCTAAAACCGCCATTCTTCGCAGCAGCGACTAACTCGGCAATGGTTTCTCTGGATTCATGTCCTGGTTCGCAACTCGTGCTGTAAAGATCGATCGCTCCAGTTCCTAAAATCAATCCCGAACGCTCATCTATATGGGTGTTTTCAGGAATTTGATCGGATCTAACATCAAGATGAATTTGGCGATCGCGATCAATTAATACATCGCTTAATGTTGTGGAATCATTTATGGTCGAGTCCGCATCAAGTATGCGTACCTGCTTGAAGAGGGTGGGATACGCAAGGAAATTTTCTAAAGACATAACAAAACGATTTTCTTTTTACTTTATAGCGGGATGGGCTTTTCTCTCTAGGAAAAACTTCGCTACCTATTGAACGATATTTAGCGATCGCTGATTTTGATAATAACTACGCCATTGCCATTTGCCCTGTGCATTTAAGCTGGGAGTAAATACTCGCACATCGAGAGAATTTAAACCAATCTCTTGAACGATGATTTCGGGATAGCGATCGCCATTTACCTCTTGGATGCCGTAGAGAGCATAGCTACTCACACTATCATTAACGTAGGAAAGCGCTCTGGTATGGGTCAAAATTGGTTCAGAAATCCAATCATCATTAGCTCCCTTACTCAACATGACTAACATGCTATATTCCTGACGTTGAATGGCTGGGAGCGATAGGAACTCTTTCCATGCTTGAGATGATAATCCCGTAGGACGCAATGGGTTGTCGAGTCTAAGCCCTGTGATAATTTCAGGCTGATTGTCCCCATTGATATCAGCACAGACGAGTGAGGCGATTGATACTTGGGAAGTGGCGGCTGGACTTGCGCCCAGTTTCACAAATAAATTCCGTGACTTTTCCAATACTAGGGGCTGGATTTTGTTAGGACAGTTAAAAAAATAATTGCGATCGCTAGTGGTGTTAATGCGATCGCTAGCCACAATAGTTAAATTGGGCTGGCGCAGTACCTCAGGGGTTAAGCTTTTGCCTGATTGATTTTTGTCATTACTATTGTCATTACTATTTTTGTCATTATTATCTGGGGTTTTCACTTTAAAACTAGCGATCGCGCCAAAGGCATCGGAGCCACGTACGGCACTTACTTGAAACGTGCCCAGAGGTTTTCCGAACTGCATCAAGGAAAATTTACTACCCGCAGGAATCGACTGAATTACGCGATCCAGACTGCCAAACTGTTCTACTAGATCGGAAGGAACTATGCCCTCAATTGTCTTACCATCGGGAGAAGCTTGAAGGAATAGGAAAATAGGTACGGGGCTTTTTGCTTCTTCAGTCTTTTTGTCATTACTGGGGCTAATACAAGCATTTAAACCAATAGCAATTCCTAAAGTTATACATAATAGGCATAGGGAACGATAAATTTTGGCTCTGAATTGTCTAAATGGCATAATACGCAAGCAGTCTAGGAGTAGCTTTCTCAAAAATGTAAATATATGCAAAGCAGATGAGTAATACCAATTCCCAAAATGGCGTTGCCATTTTGGGAATCTCAAAACCTTACTGGGTTTGTTTTTTAATTCACTGAAGTGTTGGCTCACTTCAGTGAATTGGTATAATACCAAGTTGAAAAATGGCGTAGCCATTTTTCAACTTAAAAACCCTTCTAGGTTGAGTTTTTAATTCACGAAAGTGTGACAACACTTTCGTGAATTGGTATTACAGGTGGTTATATTTTATTTGGATTCCATAACTTCTGCTAAGCGTTCGACCGCCAAGGTCAGACGTTCTTGAGGATCGGGTTTTGCTTCCTCGACAGCTTCCTCACGTTTCTCCTTGCGCTTCATTGCCTCAAACGAACGAATGATCGAAAAGATGACAAGGGCAATGACGATAAAATTAATCACCGAAGCCAGAAATACACCATATTTAATACCATTGATCTGCAATTTTGCGGCGTTGCACAAATGAGAGATGAATGAGTAAATAAAAGATAACGAGTTTTAGCAATGAAAAACAATGAAATGTCCAAAGTGTGGTTCAACACATATTCGTAAAAATGGGAAACGAGGAGACAAACAAAATACATATTTGTGCTGATTGCGGTCGTCAGTTCATTGATAACTACTCAGTGCTTGGATATTCGCAAGATGTCAAAAGAATATGCCTAAAAATGTACTGCAACGGCATGGGATTTAGACAAATTGAGAGATGTACCGATGTTAGTCATAACTCGGTGATCAACTGGGTTAAGCAAGCAGCTCAACAATTACCAGAGCACTCCCCCCATCGAAACTATTCCTGATGTGGGTGAACTAGATGAACTCCAGACCTTTGTTGGGTCAAAACTTGATTTGGCTATGGACTGCGGTGAATCATTTTAGTCAAGGCATATTGGCTTGGGTATTAGGGGATAGGAGTAGCCAAACCTTTAAAAACTTGTGGGCATTGATTAAAGTTTGGCAATGCTATTTCTGGGTTACTGATGGCTACTGCGTCTACAAAATGTTTATCAACTCGGAGGATCAAATTATCAGCAAGACCTACATGACAAGAGTTGAGGGTGAAAACACAAGACTTAGACATTATTTAGCCAGATTACACAGAAAACTTTATGTTATTCAAAATCGGAAGAAATGTTGAGGTATTCAATTCGTTTGTTAATTCACTATCTTAAGTACAAATCATTTACTACCTTTGCTTGATTCATCTTTCATTTGTGCAACGCCTATTAACCAGTCCAAGCGTAAAGTCATTTGCGGAATTATCGTTATCTGCGGTGTATCGGCGAAAATGGTCAAGCTTATATGAATCATTAAAAGACAGTCGACCAAGACGAGGAAGGCTCAGACGGCTGTGTGTGGAACAAATACCCAAAGACATTCGCCCATTGCTAGCAGGAGAC
>NZ_ALWB01000175.1 GCF_000332215.1 Pseudanabaena biceps PCC 7429 | reverse complement strand
TAAATAGGCTCTAAATAGACTGTAATATTTTTCAATCTTTATTTTGCGTAGTTGATAGCAAATAAAAGTTTAAATCATACAGGATTTGCAACTTTTAACTAACTTTATTATAACTTTTTATATCTTTAATACTTGCCAACTTCTTGGAAATCATTTTATATTTATCAGCAATTATCCCGAAGCATAAAAATCCTAGGCACATGAGTTCTAATAATTTGCAGTCAAACTCTGGAAAAAATCTTGATAACTCTGGAAAGTCTAGAAAATCAAAGATTAAGATAAGAATATTAGAACCACGTCTCACGCCCAGTGGTCTGTTTGATTCGGGAGATTTGCAAGTTCCAGTTTTGACTGATTTATTGACTGACCATCATGTTGGAAATAGTTTAGATACAAGTCACGATCTCTCGCATCCAACTGATGTTGTAAATGTTCCAAATACTACACCAGTTGAAACTCCTGTTCATACAGAAGTTGCTCCTCTAGTCGAGACTGTCCAAATATTGTCAGCGATCGCTCCACCTACCGCTCTAGTTGCCAATTTTGATTCGGGGGTATTTACGGTTGGGGAAACAGGTAAGATCAGTATTGACTTTCTTCATGATGGTGGGGGCTATCAAGGTCAACTGGCGATATTTAGCTTGACAGGAATGGAATCTCTTGACCCTAATTCAACAGAATTTATCCATGAAGCAGCGACGAGGGCACTGAGCAATTCTAATTTGGGTCATATTCTGATTGACGATATTACCAATGGTGCTCATTTCGCGAGTGGTGATAACAGTGGTCAATATTTGGGTGAGCAGACTTTTACGATGCAGGCAGGCGATCGCTTTGGGATGATGCTTGTACCAAATGGAACAGTGCAGACCGTGGCAGGGCATCCTGATATCGGCGGAGATCTTAGACCATTATTCTCCATGGCTACGGCAAATCCTAATGATGCTTATCATGTTGGGCAGATTACGGATGTGTATGGTGATGGCAAAACTTTTGTATTTGAAGATTTGCGGGTTGATCATGTTTCGGATGGGGACTTTAACGATTTAGTTTTTCATCTGAAGGGGGCGACGGGTCAGGCTGCAACATTTGATCAGTTGCTTGCTGATGGCACGATGAGTCCTGCTCAGGATTGGCGTAATGGTGATTTGGGACATCAAATTTCGGAGTATATTCCTCCTTCTAATCAGCCTTTGATTGGCATTATTGATACTGGGTTTGCAGCGCATAATCCTGATATTAATTATTCTAATATCACTCTAGGTCATGATTATATTGGTCATGATGCCGATCCGCTTTTGCAAGCTGGTGAGGGTAGTGAGCATGGTACGCATATTCTGGGCATCATTGGGGCGACTCAAGATAATGGAATTGGGATTGATGGAATCAATGACCAGGCTCCGATTTGGTTGGGTCGCGCGGTTGGGTCGGGTGAGTGGGCTAATTCGCTGACGGAGTTTGTTAATCATAGTGTTGCGTCTGGACATGATAATGCGGTGGTGAACTTGAGCTTGGATCTTACTCAGGTTAATGCTGATGGTTCTGTAACGACTCGCTATGAGTTCACGCCACAGGAACGGGCTGCTCTAGAGTTGGCGCGTCAGCATCATGTGTTGATTGTGGCTGCTGCTGGTAATGATGGTGGGGTAATGTCGGTGTTGGGTCAGGCTTCGCAGGAGTTTGACAATATTATTACAGTGGGTGCTGCGGATGGTTTAGGTCGGGCAGACTATTCTAACTATGGTTATGGGTTGGATATCCTCGCTGATGGTGGTACGATCGCTGATCCAATGCTCTCGACGGTGGGTGATGGTGTGGGTACGATGGCAGGAACTTCGGTGGCGACCGCTGAAGTGACAGGGGCGATCTCCAAAATCTGGGCGGCTAATCCCGATCTGAGCTATCGTCAGGTGATTGGTATCGTGAAGCAAAGTGCGATCGATCTGGATACTCCAGGTTGGGATATGCAAACTGGGGCTGGGTTATTGAATCTGGCTGGGGCGATCGCATTGGCAACTTCTACTAAAGGTGAGGTCTATGATCCTTTGAGTTTTAGTATTCCTACTACTTGGGGTGGTGAAGGGAAAGTTACGCCTGAAGAACGGGCTGCAAATGGAGGTCAATCCATTGGCTTAGAATGGATCCGCCAATTTGGCACAGCAGGAAATGATATTGCTACTAGCATAGCGGTCGATGCAGCAGGTAATCTCTATGTTAGTGGTCGAACAATTGGTGGTGGTAATGGTGATACAAGTTGGGTTGCCAAATATGACAAAAATGGTGTGCAGCAATGGATAAAAAACCTTGGTTTTAGCAGTGCCAATAGTATCACTGTCGATCCTTTAGGAATCAATGTCTATGTAGCTGGAGATACGGGAAGTGCTGCTTGGTTAGGACGATTAGACAGCAATCAAGGAGATATTTATTGGATTGAGCGATTACAAAATAATTTTCAGACATCGGGTTTGGGTGTTGCCGTCGATAAAAATAGTAATCCCTATATAACTGGTCGAACTCTAGGATCGCTAGGTGGAGTGAATCAGGGCGGTCCTGATGCTTGGGTTGCAAAATATAGCCTTACGGGTCAACAGCTATGGGTAAAACAATTGGGTACTACCAATTATGATGAGTCTTGGGGCGTTGGGGTAGATGGCACAGGTAATGTCTACCTAGCAGGAGGTACAAATGGTACTTTGGCTGGAGTCAATTCTGGATATACCGATGCTTGGATTGCTAAGTACGATGGGAATGGTAACCGTGTTTGGGTGCGTCAGTTAGGGACTTCTAGTAACGAGGATGCTAGAAATATTGTTGTTGATCAGCAAGGTAATTCATATGTTGTTGGTATAACCAATGGAGCTTTGGGCGGTAGCAATACCAATGGGTTCCCAGACGCTTGGCTGGCTAAGTATGACACTAATGGCTCTAAACTGTGGACTCGTCAACTAGGTACAGCGTGGCAAGAAGATGGCTTAGGAATCTCTCTTGATAATACAGGCAATGTTTATATTACAGGCGACACTTACAATGCTCTTGGCTCTACGGCTGGGTTAGCAGGAACAAATGCGGGATTGAATGATGCATTTGTAGCAAAATACGATAATAGTGGAAATATCCAGTGGGTTAAACAAATTGGTACATCAGCAGAAGATATATCACAGGATGTTGTGGTTGATAGTGCAGGTAATATTTATATTGCAGGTAGAACAACTGGTTCACTAGAGGGAACTCAGAGAGGGTTAGGGGATGCATTTATCGCCAAATTTGGAGTCACTCCAACGGATGACAGCCTAGCTACGGCTCGGAATCTTGGCGATATTTTAGGAAGTCAAACAGTTGCAAACTTTGTCGGTGATGCGGATCTACAGGATTACTATCGCTTTAATGTAAGTGTTGCTAGCGATCTAAAGGTTTTATTGAATGGATTGAGTGCCGATGCTAATTTGGAACTTCTAGATAGTAATGGAATTAGCCTATTCAAATCTCAAAGTACTGGTAATAACTCTGAGTTAATTACTACACCTCTGAATCAAGGAGCATATTATCTGCGGGTCTACTCTGGAGGGACTGGTGCAAATACAAATTACACGATGAACATTACAGGCACCCCGATCGCACCACCTGACACAGTGGGTGACGATATTAACAATGCCCTTAATATAGGTAATTTGGATGGGACTCGGATCTTCAATGAATTTGTAGGCGATACAGATCCCTATGATTATTACCGCTTTACTCTTAATAAAGATAGCCAGTTTAGCTTGGTACTCAATGGAGTTAGTGCGACAGGATCGGTTGCTAATCCCAATGTAAACATGTTTAAGCTAAATAGTGACGGTACATTTTACCCATTTAGCGGATCTAATGTGGTTAATGGAAGTAATACAATTAATGATCTTTTTCTTGCAGGTACTTACATTGTGAGGGTTGGCGATAATGTTAGCGCTCTCATTAATAGTAACTACAATCTAACTTTGACTGCCAAGGTTTTTGACGCGGGTAATACTCCAGCAACCGCTAGAAATATTGGAAACTTAATAGGAACTGGTTCTCAAGCTTTCAAAGATGAAATTGGTAATGGCGATCCACAGGATTATTATCGATTTTATGTGCCTAGTGGAACTGATGTTAAGTTTGATTTGAGTGGTTTAAATAGCCCCACAGATGTACAGGTATTAAAGGACGTTGGTGGAACGTTAGTACCTGTTCAAACGCTGACAGGGCAGCAGAATATAGCCGATCTAGCATTGCGTCTGAGTACAGGAACCTATTATTTGCGGGTTGCACCAACTGCGAGTACTGATAGTACTAGCTACGATCTCAATGTGTCTTGGGCATCACGAGAGCCGAAAGATCTCAAGATTAATTTTGATAGTACTTACGGCTCTGGTAAAGATATTTATATAACTGGTAAGGTGTTCGATCCTGATGGATTTGGCGATTTAGATAAGATTTTGCTAACGGTTTTACAACAAGGTGGAACTTCTAAAGACTATACAATTACCAACTTTACTCCATCAGCAACAGATCCTCGATGGGCAGAGTTTAGCTATAATTTAGGTCGTTTAGCTCCAGGTAACTATGCATACAATGCTGCTGCCTATGACAAATCAGGAGGGACTTCTGGTAGAAATATTACAATTGGCGGCTATCCAGTAACTGTTGTCTATACGCCAGAAGATACGGCTGGAGATATCCCCGCTCAAGCTCGTAATCTTGGTGTTCTGAATGGAATTCTCACTGCGAGTGATTATGTCGGCACGACCGATCCTAATGACTACTACCGCTTTACTGTACCTCCAACAACTCATTTTACAGGCTTAACCAATGTCAAAATCAATCTGAATGGGATGAGTGGTGACGCAGACCTGTCACTATACCAACTGCGTAGTGATGGTTCGATGGGTTGGGTTCCTGGTTGGAGTACTTCTCAGTCAAGTACAATGTCAGAAAGCATTGATACGATGTTGAACTCAGGTGATTATTTGATCTCTGTTACATCAGGTGGAATTAAACTTGTTCCTGCTAGCCCTAATACAACTTACAACTTGACGATCGCCTCGCCAACGGTAAGTACCATCGCTTTAAATCAAAGTGTTTCTGGGGTATTCGATAGTGCCAGTGCTCGTCAAGCATTTGATGGTAATACATACGCCTACCAAAACTATATTTTGACGGGTGCAACTGCTGGTCAAAATATCAAAATATCCTTAGATGCTAATGGATTTGCTCCTCAATTGGCTGTTGTTGATGTCAAAACAGGAATCCAACGCTATCTATCTAGTGCTGGTAATACTAGCTTAGAATTTACAGTTCCTTCTGATTGGGATTACCAGATTCAAGTAACTAGCCCTACTCCTAATGCAATCGGGAGCTACATTCTCTCTACAGCGATTGCTACAAAAAATAATGACAACCCATCGGGAACTTTTGTAGTTGGTACTGATGCTAATGGCAATGTTTTCCCTGCCTTTGCAGAAGCGATCAACTATTATGGAATATCAGGAGTTCCGACTAGTGAGGTATATCGTGCTGGTAATGGCTACATTCAAGAGTTTTATGGTACTGATGGGGCTGGAAAGTATTACATGATGTTTGAGGATGGGGCTAGCACAGCGTTTTTACTTGGGGGCGACTTGCTAGACTATTACTTAAACAATGGTGGTGTTGGTCGCTTTGGCTATCCTATTAGTGAGGTGAAACCCGACCCTAAGAGCAGTTTTTCTACACAGTATTTCCGTAAAGGCTCTCTTGTTATCCACAATGGACAAGTCTATGGATATGATGGTACTCCTCCTATTGCAGGGACTCCAATTCCTAACCCCAGCACACCGACGCAAACAGGGCGAGTCAATACTACTTCTGGCGTGTTCTTTAGAAGTCAGCCTTCTGGGACAGCACCGAAATTACAGAATAATGTAGTTCCTTTCAATACAACCTTTAAGATTATCCAAAAGGTTGATGGAGGCTTCTACGCTAATGGAAGTCGTAATGACTGGTATGAAATTGAGTACAACGGTAAGCGTGGATATGTTGCGGTTGCTTATACTGACTTAGTAAGCGATTTTACTCCTCCTTCTTTGTCAGATACTAAGATCATCAATGAAGTTAATATGTCCGTATCAACAGGAGTGGATGGTACTCTTATAGAATCAACTGGTATTTTAATCTCACCTGCTTATCTACGATCTCAGCCATGGGTCAGTGACAGTACTGGTATGTCTGTCTTACCTGCTGGCAGTGAATTTACTGTTATCAGTAAGGTTACTACTGATAATCCCAATTATCCTACTTGGTATAAAGTTCAAATCAATGATAATAGCGGATTCTCTTGGGCTTATATCTGGGATGGTAATATTCAGATTGATGAACCATTTATTGATAATGGTGGATTGGATATAATTCCAGTTAGTTCTACGACAAAAGAGTTTTTAGGAACAGTAAAGAAGAACAAATTTGGGGGAGTTACTGTCCGAACAAGCAACTCAACTACATCATCCAAGATTATTAAGATTGAATCAGGTACTAAACTAACATTCAGTGAAGAAAAAGTAGATGAGAAAGGAATCCACTGGTTTAGAATTAAATCGTCAAGCCTGTACAAAAAGAAAAAGATAAATGGGCGGTGGGTGTCTGGCACTGAGATTAACCTTGAAGTTACACCAACACCAACACCAACACCAACACCATCTAATCCTGTAATGCCATCCAATGGTTTGTTTAGTGAGGACGCAACAGATACAAGGCAAGAGCTAAACGAATTACCCGAATTTCAGGCAATGTCCAAATTGTTGTTTGGAACAACGCATATAGCAAATGGTGGATATCTTCAAGATTATTCGGGTATAGCTGCTCCTACTAACTACAAAGCATTTCATGCAGGTATAGATATTCAAGCATCATATAATACGCCTATACAAGCTTTGGTTGGCGGCAAGGTTATTAATGTTCAAACAAAAAAAGGTAAAGCTAGTGACATGTTAGGCTACAACGATCCAAGTGCTAGCAATGTTTTTGGTGCAATTGCAGTCTATAACGAGGCTTTAGACAAAACTTTTATATATTTACATATGAAAAGTAGCAATGTTAATGTTGGTGATTTAGTAGAGGCAGGTCAAATAATTGGAAACTCTGGACATACAGGTGCATGGAAGACCCAGATAGATCCCGTAACAAAGGAAGTGAAAAAAGATCCCGTAACAAAGGAAGTGATATATTATCCAGTCGATCATTTTCATATAGAAGTGCAAAATCATAAATCTCAGTCTCCGTATCTTAATGGTGTTCCTCCAACTGGTAGTGGAACAGAAAAGAAACTCATCTTAAAAGATCCTATTCAAGATGCTAAGAATGCAGAGATAATCAAGGCTCTCATTCGGAGTAGAACAGTCAATCCGATAAATGCTTTCTTGGAAGCTAAAGCAAAAAATCAAATTAAAGCCCCTTTGTGATGAGAAAGCGATCGCTTTTTATGAAATGAGAATGCGATCGGTGATTGTTTGATTGAGGGGCGATCGCTTTTTTGTTATGGCGATCGTTGTTTATGGGATGATTAGGCGATCGCTGGTTGTTTGATTGAGAGGCGATCCACGTTTCTCACAAATATTCAAGATGATCAATCATCTCCTCAACTCCAAGCACCTGCCAAATCAACATTAAACCCTGTACAATCTCTCCAACAGACTTGCTTTTTTGCTGACAGTAAGCAATACCATAATGAGAAGTCCCTTCATGATGAAGCCTCAGAAAATCAGTATCTTGAGTGAAAATTACTCGTTTTTGAGATACAGCAAAAGCCAACTGTTCCTCATCTAATTTACCAATAAGCTTTTGTTCTGGAGTCGTCGTTACATCAATTCCTCTTCTTCTCAAACCATTAGCGATCGCCTGACTAATATTTTCATCTAAATGAAACTTGATTCTATCTTTCATGTTGACTTCTCAATTTCTGTTGCACCAGAGAAATAGAAGTTTTCTTCATTTCTAAAGCAAAACATTCATCATCTTCAATTTGCTTTCTAATCTCTTCTCTATGGTCATAATAATATGCCAAAGCTGCATAAATATCTGACAAATTGATACTAGGATAATGGAGCAAAATCTCATCGGGAGACATTCCCATTTGCTCATACCATACCACTATGTTCTGTACCGTAATCCGATGTCCAGCGATACGAGGTCTTCCACCACATACCCCCGGAGTCATCTCAATATGTTCTTTGATAACAGCAACAGTTGACATAGTGATTCTCCTTGAACAACATAATTTATTGATTATAACCATTTTCTCACAGAGGCGATCGCACTTTTTGTTTGGGACGAGAATGCGATCGCTGCTTAATGATTGTGAAGATGCGATCGTTATTTATAAAATGAGAGTGAGATCGCGTTTCGAGAATTGACAATTTTTGTACTGTCAACTACAGTTAACACATGATTGAAGTTCGCCAGACAGAAATATTCGTCAACTAGTTTGTCAAACTAAAAGACAGAAAAGCCAAAGCCCGTATACAAGCACGCATTGATCGCATGGAAATGGGAAACTTTGGTGATGTTGCTCCAGTTGGACAAGGCATAAGCGAAATGCGAATATTCTACGGTATTGGCTATAGAGTGTATTTTGTACAGAGAGGTTCAGTACTTGTGATACTTCTATGTGGTGGCGATAAAAGCACTCAGACTTCTGACATAAATAAGGCTAAGCAACTAGTTAAACAATTAGAGGATTGAATTATAGCTATCACCACTACTCGATGGAATTCAGCAGAACATCTAAAAACAGAAGAAGATATTCAATTATATTTGGAAGCTTGTCTTGAAGAATCAGGTGATGATCCTAACGTGATAATTCATGCGTTTAGCGTCATCGCTCGTACCAAGAACATGACTCAGCTAGCAAAAGACTCAGGTTTAACAAGAGAGGGATTATACAAAGCATTATGTCCTGATGGTAATCCTACTTTTGCGACAGTGACAAAAGTTGCTAAAGCACTTGGATATAAGTTGACTGTCCAGCCAGTTGTTTGATCTTGTGGGTTAGTTGAACTCTGATTTTGAGTAGAAAATTAATTTGGCGATCGCGATTTTATTAAGAGAGTGCGATCGCGGTTTGAAGATCGAGAAATTAGAAATCTGTTAGAATCAACTAACGAACTAGCCAAGAAACATCATGTCTAATCCTCTATCAATTCGGCTCAGTCGCGATCGCTATATTAACCTACTCACCGACTTTGGCTTCAAGCGTTTATTTGGAACTGAGCCAAACAAAAACTTATTAATCGACTTTCTTAATGTAATTTTACCCCCCCAGCACCACGTCAGAAATCTAACATACCGTAATACAGAAAATCTCGGCAATACACCCATTGATCGTAAAGCAATATTCGATCTTTACTGCGAAAGCGAAACAGGAGAAAAGTTTATTGTCGAAATGCAGAAAGCAAAACATAATTATTTTAAAGACCGTAGCATTTACTACTCCACCTTTCCCATTCAAGAACAAGCAGAAAAAGGAGATTGGAACTACAAACTCACACCAGTCTATGCGATCGGCATTTTAGACTTTATTTTTGATGAAGACAAAAATGATGACACCTTACTACATATCGTTGAGTTAAAAGATCAAGATGGCAAAGTCTTTTATGAAAAACTAAAATTCATTTATCTTGAACTACCAAAATTTAAAAAATCAATTGATCAACTAAACGATCATTTTGATAAGTGGTTATTTTTGCTAAAACATCTACCCGAATTAGAAGAGCCACCTCTACCATTGCAAGAAAATGTATTTATGCAATTGTTTGAAGCCTCCCAAATTGCTAGTTTTTCCCAAGAAGAGAGAGATGCCTATGAAAACAGCTTAAAGTATTATCGAGACATGAAAGGTGTCGTAGAAACAGCAAGAGAAGAAGGCAGAGAAGAAGGCAAGGCTCAAGGTATACAGGAGGGTAAACAATCGCTTCTGCTAAAACAACTAGCTCGGAAACTAGGAATCATCATACCCGATGAACTTAAAGTTCAGTTGCATCAGCTAGATCCCAATGTATTAGATACATTGAGTGAAGCACTGTTTGATTTAGAAAATTTGGAAGATCTGTACAATTGGCTCAAGGATATTAACCATCGGTAATCGGTGTTTTTTGTAAGTGCGATCGCGGTTTGATTTTTGAGAGTGCGATAATTGATTTTTTGATTGAGGGGGGGATAGCTTTTTTGTTAGGGTGATCGTTGTTTATGGAATGAGAGTGCGATCGCTGAGTGAAGGGATTGAGGGTTAGCGTATTTAAAAAAAGGCGATCACTGATTGATGATGCGATCGCTTTTTTAATGACAATACATTTAACAATTTTAAAATTAAATCTAAGATTATACAGATAACAAATTGGAATCTTAAATAGGCTCTAAATAGACTGTAATATTTTTTCAATCTTTATTTTGCGTAGTTGATAGCAAATAAAAGTTTAAATCATACAGGATTTGCAACTTTTAACTAACTTTATTATAACTTTTTTATATCTTTAATACTTGCCAACTTCTTGGAAATCATTTTATATTTATCAGCAATTATCCCGAAGCATAAAAAT
>NZ_ALWB01000174.1 GCF_000332215.1 Pseudanabaena biceps PCC 7429 | reverse complement strand
CAATCTCTCCTTTGGTCGAGTCGCTCAGGGCTTTGCCGCACTTTTAGTCAGGATTGGTTCTCCAGCCTGTTCTCCTAAACCTCGTGGTAAGTCCCTTGGTTGGAAAATCTGGGCGTAAGCGTTCTCCTTTTCCTCGCTTTCCTATCATCAAAAACGGGTTTACCCGTCCAAAAAAGGTCAACAAAGACAACCTTAATTCCTAACCCTCAATATTCTCGTTTTCATTCTCTTAGATTTCCTCAGTTCTTTATTCTCTGAGTTACTTTTTCCTGCTCTTTTTCTGCTTATCTCAATCACCTTAGTCTAAACTCCAGTATTTAGTATTTATTTCGGGTGACTACAAGAAATTGATGGAGATTTATACAAATCAAAAACTAAAGCCATCAGCAAGATTTGAAAATACAAAACTGAAAAATTATGAAATGTACGCTACAGCAGAAATCATTCTCAAGAGAGTGATTGAAGCAGCATCTCTTGATACAAGATTACATTAGTAAGCGAATGATGATGGTGATCGCCCTTAATTTTCTGAAAACAAAATAGTGATTATTAGCTAAAATTCTGTTTTAATCAACCGTCAAATTTTGTAGAGCGATCGCTTCTAATGGCAAGCATGACAATCCACGCAGTTCATACATTATCTTGTATGAGTTAGACAATGTTAAACATTATGACTAAAGATCCAAGAATCAACTTGCATTAGGCTGATTCATTCCCAAAGCTTGCCTAAACTGAGCAACTTCAAAATTCAGGTTTCTTAACTTCCAGTAAACTTCGTTACCCCAATGAAGTCTAAATCCATCATCTCCAGAAGCAGTTTTCATAGCCTCAACACATTGATCTATTGATAATTCTTTAAAATATAGATGATAGAAAGTAATATATCCGACAGCAGCATCCGCCCAATTTGTTGTGGATATATTACCGATTAATGAGGCATAAATTAGATTATTTTTTCCAAAATTTGCCATATAAGATCCATAGCTTCCATAGCAAGTTGACATACAAATTATTAATCCACCGTTCATATAATTGCTGAGGGGAGCTATTAGCTTCCAAAGCTCTTGCCAGCTCACAAAATCTTTGTCGGATAGCTCGATCCCATTCTCATTACCATGCATACTTAGATGTAGCAATGGTAGTTTATTCCCCAACCGTTGACATTCTTGGATTAATTTTGAGGTAAGAGAAATCTTAAGCATTTCTCTATCAATTACTAAATTATATGAGGTAGGGATTTGGGCTAAACGAAGAGACTCTAATAAAGCTTTACCTTCCATAATCCCATCTAGTAAATTGTATTTAGAGGGAGATTCAATAATGTAAACAAACTGGTTTGATATCATAAAATCTACTAAATTATTATTTTTCCTTTTTCAACAATATCATCTTTCATAAAAAATATTGCTAACATCTTTGATATCTGTACAATAATCTTATCCTAGCAAACTAGGGTTAAGACTGGGTGCGATCGCTATCATCATGGGTAGCGATTCGGATTGGTCAACTAGGATCGCAGCGTATTTCAATTAGAAATCCATCGGGGTCATAAAAATAGACACCTCTGCCAGTAGGACGAGTAACAGGCTCACCCTCAATTTGGACTTGGTGCGATCGCAATACTGACACCGCTTGCTCAAACAATTCAGGAGCAATATCAAAGGCTAGATGATTAGCTCGAGTAAATTGCCTCTGCGGATCGAGATCGGGCGGCGTAAGTTCTGGTTCCCAAAACAAATCGAGAACTGTGCCATCGGGAGTTCTAAAATTAGCTACTTTGCCTGCTGCTACTAAATCGATTAGAGTACTCGGAACCTCATCACCAATGAGTTGATGCAGTCCCAAAATGCTTCCATAAAAATCACAAGAGACTTGCATATCCCGCACATTCAAAGCAATGTGATGTACTCTTCGTAAAGCTCCATTCGCGATCGTAGATAGCATAGTCGAACTATTGGATGACATAAAATCAGTTCTAGCTAGGTTTACCAATAGTGTAAGACGGTTAGCGCAAAGTTTTGTGATTGAACAAGTCTGAAAAGCTTCCTAGAGTCATAACTTAAGATTGAGGATCGGCAAACTTTGCTAAACGTTTCGCTAGATAAGTATATCTCTGCCGATCGCTAACTTGTTTGACCGCCAGCCCGATCGCCTTCGACTCCCCGACAATAATGGCAAGCTTTCGCGCCCGAGTCAGACCTGTATAAAACAAATTACGAGTAAGCATCAGAAAATGCTGCATAAACAGCGGCATGATTACCACGGGATACTCGCTGCCCTGCGCCTTATGGATCGTCGTTGCTCTCGCCAGAGCAATCTCATTAAGATCGGCATAATCATAGACCACTTGCCGATCGCTAAATACAACCGTGACTTCCCGTTCCTCCAAATCGACACCCGTAATCGTACCAATGTCACCATTAAAAACCTCACGGTTATAGTCATTCACCTGCTGCATAATGCGATCGCCTAAGCGGAAGATTGTATTTCCATACTTAATTTCGGGCTTCATGGCATCAGGGGGATTGAGAAGTTGTTGCAGTACAGCATTGAGATTGCGAGTACCGACATCCCCTCTAGTCATCGGACAGAGAACCTGCATATCCAGCTGAGGGTCAAAGCCTAGACTCGGTAACAACTCCGTAATAATGTCACAAATACCCTGCTGACCCGCTTCAGCATTGGGCATTTCGAGCCAGAGGCAATCAGATTGGGGCTGATTAGAGACTTTTTCCATCTGCGGAAACTTACCCGTATTGATACGGTGAGCATTCTGGATGATTTGACTTGCCTGAGCTTGACGAAATACCTCAGTAAGCGTAATCACAGGGACTTGCCGAGAATCAATTAAATCTTGGAGAACATTACCCGCCCCAACACTGGGAAGTTGATCGGTATCACCGACAAGAAGCAGTTGAGCGCCCAAGGGAATCGCCTTCACCAGCGAAAAAGCCAGAAATAAATCTAGCATCGATGCCTCATCAATCCCAATCGCCTGAGCCGTTAGAGGATATTCCTGATTGCGTTTAAAGCCCATTGATTTCGGGTCAAACTCTAGAAAACGGTGAATTGTCTTAGCCTCACAACCAGTAACTTCCTGTAATCTTTGAGCCGCTCGCCCCGTCGGCGAAGCGAGAGCAATCTCCTTCCCCATCGCTTTCCAGAGGGCGACAATCGTGCGAGTGGTGGTAGTTTTACCTGTCCCTGGTCCACCTGTGAGAATTAACACCGACGAAGTTGCCGCCATCTCCACGGCTTCCCGTTGTTTGGGCGAGAGTTGGATATTTCTTTGAGTAGTGTAGCGATCGATCCAAGCATTGACTCGTTCAGGATCTGGATTGTGTTTGCGTTGCAATAGTTGATAAACCCGTTCAGCAAGATTTTGTTCAGTATGAAAGTAAGTAGGTTTATAGCAGATGAACTCTCCTTCTAAGCCTTGCATTACTAAGCGATCGTTAACGGAGAGATGGAGAACAATTTTAGAGATGGTTTCAGGATCTGGTTGATAGTCTTCGATGGCAAGCAGTTTGATGGCTTTCTCTTCTAGTTCAGGGCGCGGTAAATAGCAATGACCATCTTCAGCAGCTTCCCCTAAACAGTGAAAGATTCCCGCAATGCTGCGAAACTCAGAACTAATTTCAATACCAATATTCCGAGCGATCTGATCGGCAGTAAAGAAACCAATGCCATAGATATCTGTCGCCAGTTGATAGGGATTTTCGGAAACAGTCTGAATGGAATCATTACCATAGTGCTTAAAAATCTTGACCGCATAGGTGGTGGATACACCATGTCCTTGTAGAAATACCATCACCTCCTTAATTGCCTTTTGCGTCTCCCAAGCAGTTTTTATCATCTTCACCCGTTTCTTGGCAATGCCAGGAACTTCAATGAGGCGGTCAATCTCATTCTCAATGATGTCAAGGGTATCTAAGCCAAAATGAGTGACGATGCGTTTAGCGGTGACGGGTCCCACGCCTTTAATCAGACCACTGCCAAGATATTTCTCAATTCCTGTAATTGTGGCGGGTTTAGTTTCACGGTATTGAGTGACTTGGAATTGGTCGCCAAATTTGGGATGCGATCGCCATGTGCCTTCTAGAGCAAGGGTCTGTCCTGCTTGGATATTGGCAAAGTTACCGACTACGGTGATTAGGTCTTGAGCCTTGGGTACTTTTAGCCGCGCTACGGTATAGCCTGTCTCTTCGGAGTGAAAGGTGAGGCGTTCGATGATGCCTTGGAGGTAGTCGGTGTTGTCAGGCATAAGCCAAATTACATTCTTTTAAGCAGTTCATCATATTCATTATGCGTACCAATCCAGTACCAATAAATGTGGTCAGATTCCCAAAGCCCTAAAGCGCGATAATTTAGACTGACTCGGACAGAATAGATTGGTTGTCTTTGCCTTACTCGCTTAAACTGAAGGCTATTATGATATGGATCTGTTTGCCAAAGCGCATAGGCTTTGTCTGCTTGCTCTTGAACTGATTTTGGAAGTTGTTCCAGTTGTTTGCGAAAGGAGTTGGTTACGCTAGATTTCATGGCTAGGATGGGAAAACTTCTTTAATGGGAACTGTTTGGCTGTTTGCAATTTCTTGACGTACCATTTCTGCCATGAAATCCCATTGATCGTTGGTGGTATTTGTAAAGCGAATGTGCCATTCTTGCTCGTCTCGTATTTCATTTAGAAAACGACTGGCGATCGCATCTTGTTGTTCTGGAGGGAGTTGTTCGATTTCAGCGATCGCTTGTTGCAGGAGTGTAGTCATATTTTTCACCGATGATAAATATCGTAATATTATACATCTTCGTAATTTCATACCAATGATGCGATCGTTCCTAATCGCAGCATATCACAAATCTCTAACCACATGACCAGTCGTCTATAGCTATAGAGAACTATTCAGCAGATTTGCGCCATTCTTGACCGAGGCGATTTGCTTCGTCAAAGGTGGGATCGTTTTCAAAGCTACCTGCGACTTTTAACCACCAAGGTGTTTTTTTCTGAACAAATACAGATAACATCTGTCGCATTTGCGCGAGTTCTGTTTCTAATGCGGCTACTCTAGTTTCTAGATGTTGAGATTTGTCTTCAAGCTGTTGAGAGAGCATAGAAGTTTTTGGTGAGCTAAGGTGATGCGGCTATTATAGCAAGATGCTTGTAAACAGACCCATAACGTCTATTTCAGTTATAATTATTTTGTCTCTAAATCTCAACAGCATCAGCCGCGATCATGAGTTATTGCCTTAATCCAGATTGCTCTCAGCCTCAAAATTCAGATATTAATTTTTGTCAGTCCTGTGGCAAAATATTGTTGCTGCGTCAGCGTTATCGGGCGGTGCGTCAGATTGGGCAGGGTGGTTTTGGTAAGACGTTTTTGGCGGTGGATCAAGATTTGCCTAACAAGCCTGCTTGTGTGATTAAGCAGTTTAGTCCACAGATTCAAGGTGCTAGTGGTTTACAAAAGGCAACTGAGCTTTTTGAGCAGGAGGCGGTACAGCTAAATATTTTGGGTAAGCATCCGCAAATTCCTGAGTTGTTGGCGCATTTTGAACAGGATGGGCGGTTGTATTTGGTGCAGGAGTATGTGAAGGGGCGGAATTTGGCGGAGGAGTTGGCGCAGGATGGGGCTTTTAGTGAGGCGAAAATTCGGGAGTTGTTGATTGGGTTGTTGCCTGTGTTGCAATATATCCATGACAATCAGGTGATTCATCGGGATATTAAGCCAGAGAATATTATTCGGCGTGATGATGGAATGTTGTTCTTGGTTGATTTTGGGGCGGTGAAGTTGATGACTGGTACTGCTCTATTGGGAACTGGAACTGTAATAGGCGATCCGCGATATATGTCTCCTGAACAGTTGAGAGGTAAGGCAGATGGTAGCAGTGATTTGTATGCTCTGGGTGTAACTTGTCTTCACCTTATTACGGATGTTGACCCATTGAATTTGTTTGATGATGCGGAAGGTGAATGGGTATGGCGAGATTATTTGTCTTCTTCTGTGGGTTTGGCGATTGCTGCTCTACTAGACAAAATGGTTGTAAGAGCAATGAAGAAGCGCTATATCTCTGCTTCAAAGGTTTTATCTGATTTGGGAACTAGGTCAGAAATAGTAGTTAGTGAATATAGCGAATCACAGGTTATTTCTGAAAAAGTAAGTGCGATACAAATACAATCACTTGAGCGTGTTCAGATTGGAAAAAAGTATGGATATGAGAACGAATCAGGACAGGTTGTTACAAAACAACTATTTGATTATGCAAGATCTTTTTCTGAAGGTCTAGCAGAAGTAGAGTTGAACGGCAAGTGGGGGTTTATTAATGCAACTGGAGAGTTTGGAATTCCACCTCAATTTGATGAAACCAGTGAGTTTAGTGATGGATTAGCAAGAGTAAAGCTCAATGATAAATGGGGGATTATTAACGTAACTGGAAGATATGAAGGCATACCTCAATTTGATGAAATTAATAAGTTTAGCGACGGATTAGCAAGGGTTAAACTTCAGGGTAAATATTGCTTTATTAATAAAAAAGGGGATATAGTCCTTAGACCTAATTTTGATTTTTGTGATGACTTTAGAGAAGGGTTGGCGTTAGTTATTATTGAGTCATATGGGAAAAATGTACTTTATAATATTCGAGACATTAATTACATTATGACTTCATCTAAACTTGCAGAAAAACTTGAAAAGATAGGAATAGATACTTGTTTCTATCAGTTAAGAGCTGGTAAGTACGGATTCATCAATAAAAATGGTGAAGTAGTTATAAGTCCACAATTTGATATTGCAAGATCTTTTGATAATGGAACTGCTATATTTGGGATGATTAAAAGCTATTATAATCTATCTAAAAACAAAGAAGGGATGATAGATTTGTTTCGTAACACAGAATATGGTTTAGTTAATAAAAATGGAAAGATTATTGTTAAGCCATCTTTTAATGATATTGGATTCTTCAACAATGGACAAGCTCAATTTTGTAAAGCACCGCATACTTATGGATTTATTGATTGTAATGGCAAAATATTAATTCAAATTGATAACTGTAGAGAATTAGACGGTTTTTCTGAGGGTTTAGCTGCTTTTCACAGTCTCGATAACGACAGATGGGGGTATATTGATGTAACTGGTAAAGTTATTATTGAACCAATGTTTAATGAAGCTGAATATTTTAAAAATGGGTATGCAAAAGTAAAAGTAAGAAATTGGTTTGTTTCCAAATGGCGAACAATTGATAAAACTGGAAAATTTGTTGATTAAAGGAGGAAATGGGAATGACAGCACAACCTATGAATACCAAAATAATGATTCAAAGTGACTTTGCGAAAAGGTTACAAAGCCTTGAATTAGGACTACAAAAAACTCAATCACGGCTAGAACAATTTGAAGCAAAATATCAATGGTCAACTGAAACATTTATCAATCTTTTTACCAGCGATCAGGCAATCAGTATAAATTAAAAATCTAGAGAACAAATAATGATTGAACTAACTTTTGAGCAAAGGCAAGATGTCATCAAACAGGTCGAAACTCCTCCACGTGCGATTGATCCAGATACAGAAATAACCTATGTACTTATTCGCGAAGAAGTATATGCCAAAATAAAAGCACTTTTAATCGAAGAGCAGAATAATCAATTCTTGCAAGATATGTATCTTCCTGTCATGGAAACCTTCGGCAAAGAAGGCTGGGACGACCCAGCAATGGATATATATAACGATCTCGATCCCCGCAGACAATCATGAATATTCAACGCGGCGATATTGTGCTAGTTGATTATCCCTACACTTCAAGTAATGAAACTAAAGTACGTCCAGTCCTTGTCATCCAGAACGATCGCGACAATCAACGGCTCAAAAACACAATCATAATTCAAATTACAACCCAAACCCAACGCTCTTTAGAACCAACGCAATTATTAATCAAGATGGCAACCCATGAAGGACAACAATCTGGATTAAGACAAGATTCTGTTATTAACTGCGTCAATCTACTTACACTCAGTAAAGATAAAATACTTAGAAAATTGGGGCAGCTACCGAATTCCTCACTCGAAAAAGTCAATGACTGTTTAAAGGCAGCACTGGAGTTAACCTAAAGTCAAATGTCATTTATCAAACGAAGTAAAAATGAATGTATCCATCTCCATAGATTTCTCTCAACTTAAAACAGCGATCGCACAATGCAATCTAGAAGAAAAACTGGAATTATTGCATTTACTAGAAAAAGACACTTTTTCGGTGCGATTCAAAAAACTTCTGCATTCAGTACAAACTGACGAGCTAAATTTAGAAGATATTACTCAAGAAGTTGAAGCTGTAAGACAGGCAAATCATCAAAAACCCCAAAACCTACCTTCACAAGAAACTTCACTGGAACTCGAACCTGCGATAGAAAGTTTTCGGCGAGGTTGGGATGACGTAATCAATGGCAGAACTAAACCGATCGCAGAACTTTGGGATGGGATCGATCATGTAAAAATGTAGGTTACAGAGACTACACCAAACTCGTTTCAAGAAGCGATCGCTGAAAACTTAATCTCAACTTTTTGATTGAGAGCGCCAGCAATTTTCTGTAACATTGACAGCGAATGCCCATCATAATCAGCATCCTCAAGCCTAGCGATCGCCGATTGTTTAGTACCAACGCGATCGGCAAGTTGTTTCTGCGTCAAACCCCTAGCAGTCCTTGCCTCATAGATAAGTTGAGCCACGATCGCATTAAGCGAAGCCTCCCTAATCAGATTCTCCATTTCAGAATCATCACCAGTCAAACCATCAATGATTTTAAGTGCATCACTAGTCTTAGCCATTATCTAAATCCTCTTCATAGAAAATAACTTGCGCTTTCGGCACACCCATCACTACGATAGTTTTACTACATTAAATCACAATATTGTTATATTCGATCATTTGTTTTGATATATATTGGATTTCGTTTGTGTTTGACAAGAGGCGATCGCATTGTAGATTTAGCGATCGGCGGTATAAAATATAACTACGATAAAAGGATGATCATCATGGCGATCGCAACACCAAACACACTAACAGATAACCGTATCCGCTACGTCACCAACATCGAAGGCAAAACAATCGATGTAATTGTCCCCGTTGAACTTTGGCAACAAATCATTAATTCCATCAACATTGATAGCAACCTATCTCGACAAGAAGATAATTTAGAATCCTTTGCCTTGCAAAACTTAGAACAATGCTATGGAGAAGATGAACCTGAATACTCATTGGATTTAATCAAAGAACACAACAGCAATTATGCAAGAAAGTAAAATTATTCTCACCCCTATCCCTCAATCCAATGGAGCCATTAAAAATCGTCCTGCATTAATTCTCAGGAAAATGCCAAAATATCAAGATCTTTTAGTTTGTGGAGTAAGTACCCAACTAAAGCAATATATCCCTAATTTTGACGAAATAATTTCTCCTAATGATACTGACTTTGAATTAAGCGGCTTAACTAGTCCTTCTGTCATCCGATTAAGCTTTCTAACCGTCATCCCTAATAAAAACGTAATTGGAGCGATCGGCAATATTTCCATAGAGAGGTATCAACGCCTTATCGCAAACCTAGCCCACTATTTGACCCAAAATGAACACAACTTATAAGCAACTGTAACGACCTCATAAAAGAAGGTTGGATAATTCAATGGCAACTATAGATAACACCCTAGACTCATGGCGCAAAACCCTAGAAACTTTGCTCCAATACTATGCCGATCTTCCCTATCGTTATGGAAACGTGAGTGCTTACGTTGTTGTTAGTCGCGATCGCAACCACTTCATGCTGATGCGCGAAGGATGGGAAAACAGTCGGCGAGTACATGGATGTGTTGTTCATGCCGAAATTCGTAATGACAAAATCTGGATTCACTATGATGGTATCGAAGATGGCATTACTGAAGAACTGGTTGCAGCAGGAGTTCCCAAGGATCATATTGTCCTAGCTTTTCATCCGCCTCAAGTGAGAGCGTATACTGGATATGCTTTGGCATAAGCTCTGAGATGATCGCATCGTCAAACAGTGATCGCCCAATGCTCAAGTTAAAAAACAGCCCAACCACTCAATCAAGAAATGCACCTGCTTATCCCCAGGCAGGAGAGCCAGACTCGTGATCTTAATTTTGCCCTTCTCAAAAGAGAACCGATAATAGAACTCAATCGGGATCTTCGCATGAAGTAACTCCCAAAGCGAATCCGTCAGCTTCGAGTCCAGAAACAGATCGCGCCCATCCTCCGACGCATAAATGCGAAACACCCCAACCTTACGCGCCACCAACTTCAATTCCATCACCCTAACTGGAGTTTAGACTAAGTTGATTAAGCTAATCAGAAAAAGAGCAGGAAAAAGTAACCCAGAGAATGGAGAACTGGGCAAATCCAAGAGAATGAAAAGGAGAATA
>NZ_ALWB01000173.1 GCF_000332215.1 Pseudanabaena biceps PCC 7429 | reverse complement strand
CCATTTCTTAACTTGGGATAATTCCAAAAGACAAGTGGCGGCGCAAAGCGCCGCCACTTGTCTTTTGGAATTATCTCTAGTGATTTAAACTAAAAATAAATGATTAGGATCGAGATAGACTTGAAATGGTTGAGAATATTGCTTCAAAACCAGCCATTTCTCTTTAAATACTTCCGCTTGTAGATGATAGTCCCAATCATGACTGGGAGGAGTCTTTAACTTGATGTATAAAGTCATGCGGTGAGGTGTTTCCGTGGTACGAACTAACCAGCAGGGAAGTATATTAGGCGAATCATTTTCGGATTCATGCTCAAGAAAAACGATCTCGTGAGCGCGAATTCCTATGTGAGTTAGCGGTTTAACATTGGAATAGTTAACCTGTAGCTTACATTCCCAATCTAGAGCTTCGATGCGATCAGGCGCGATCGCATCAACCTCAATCCGTGAGAAGTTTTTACATCCCGTAAGCCTCGCTGTCTCCACATTAGCGGGATGCTCTAAAACGGTTGACTTCTCCCCGTAACTCATCACCTTACCGCGATCTAAAATCAATAGGTTTTGGCAAATACGATAAGCCTCATCGATATTGTGAGTTACAAATAGAGTAATTCCTTTATAGGTACTAAGAACTGAGATAAGTTCCCTTTCTATTTGGTTGCGGAGGTGGGTGTCGAGCGCAGAGAAGGGTTCATCTAACAGGAGGATATCAGGTTGGCTGACCAAAGCCCTAGCAAGGGCAACGCGTTGCTGCTGACCACCTGAGAGTTGATGTGGATAGCGATCGCCAAAGGATTGCAGTTCAATACTTTGTAATTGCTCCGCAACCTTTTGTCTAACCTCCGATCTCGGAAGATCTTTGGGTAATCCAAAAGCAATATTTTGGGCAACCGTAAGGTGTGGGAAAAGGGCATAGTTTTGGAACAGAAAACCAATATTGCGATCGCGGCTGGGCAGATTAATTGCTTTAGCACTATCAAATAAAACCTTGCCATCGATCACAATCCGCCCACTTGATGGATTCTCCATCCCTGCGATGCACCTGAGCAGCATACTTTTTCCCGTGCCTGATGCACCCAAAATACCAATGGATTGGTCAACACAATGCAAAGCAATTTGCAAATCAAATTCTGGTAATTGTTTATAGATGTCGATGAATAAGCCTTCATCGGTGATTGGCGTTGGGTGATTGGTAATTGGTGATTGAGGATTGGCAATGGAATTGGTTCCTTTATCCTTTTTCCTATTTCCTCTTTCCCTGCCCCGTTCTCTCTTGTTTGACCAAAAATGTGCAATAGCGATCGCAGAAAAAGACATCGATAAAATTATGGCTGTCCATAACCAAGCTTCCTGAGTTGAGCCTGATTCTACCGCAGCATAAATAGCAATGGGAATCGTGGTGGTTTGCTTAGGAATGTTACCTGCTAGCATCAAGGTTGCCCCAAATTCGCCTAAGCCTCTAGCAAAGGAAAGCATAGTTCCTGCTAAAATTCCTGGAAAGGCTAGGGGTAAAGCTATTTGATAGAAGACTCTAAATTCAGAGGCCCCCAGAGTTTTGGCAGCACGCAATAGATTTCCATCCACCTGCTCGAATGCACTTTGAGCAGTTTTGTACATTAGAGGAAAAGTGACAACTATTGATGCAACCACCCCCGCATACCAAGTAAAAATAATATTTAAATGGAAGAGCTGCAAAAATTTCCCTACCCAGCCATACTGTCCAAATAGTTGCAGGAGCAAAAAACCCACAACTGTAGGTGGTAATACCAATGGGGCAAGGAAAATGCCATCAAATAAAGTTTTCCACTTGCCCTGATATTCGAGAAGACTATAGGCTGACGTAATTCCCAAAAAAAATGTAAAGAAGATAGCGGTAGTTGCTACCTTAAGCGATATCCAAAATGGAGAGAAATCAAAGGCTACTGAATCCATATTTCTCGAAAATAGTTTTAGCGGTTTCGGTGGATAAAAAGTCTAGATAAGATTTAGCGATCGATTGATTGGCGCTTTTTCTGACAACAGCGATGGGGTAGACAATTGATTCGTGAAGTTTAGCATCAATGACTTGCACTACTTTAACTTTAGTAGAGGCTTTCGCATCGGTGGCAAAGACAAATCCCGCTTGTGCATTACCAGATTCAACAAATTGAAGCACTTGACGCACGTTATTTCCTAAGACAAATTTTGATTGCAAATCTGGCAATAGTTCTAATTTCTTCAAAGCTTGTTCGGCATATTGACCTGCGGGAACGCTACGAGGATCGCCGATCGCAATGCGTTCAAAATCAGCCTTAGTTAAGTCTTTTAAGTCACTAATATCCCCTTTATCTAGTGGCACAATCAAGACAATGCGGTTGCTTAATAAATCGCGTCGGGTATCGGTAACGATTAAATCTCTCTTTTGCAATTCATCCATTTGCTTTGCTGCCCCAGGAATGAGAACATCGACGGGAGCCCCATTCATGACTTGTTGCTGTATATTACCTCCGTTTGCAAAGTTAGTCCGAACTGATACATTAGTTTTTACTTGATTATACAACGGTGTAATTTCGTTCAATACGTCCTTAAGACTTACCGCCGCAGAAACCGTTAATTGGGCGTTCTCTTGATTGCTATTAGCTGGTTGGATTGATTCTTGACTGGCTACAGGTTTATTCGTCTGTTCGGTTGTTGGGGAGAAAAAGCTACATCCTACGATCGTGGATAAGGTGACAACGATTAAGGAGAGAAAAGTAATAACTTTTTTCTTGTTCATAGAGTCTCGGATGGGATAATTTCCTATAATATCTATAATATTTTAGTATAGAAGCTTTCAAATCATTATGGGTAATCTCAGATAGAGAAAAAACAACTAGACAAACCCTACACGCAGGATTTGAGTACGCGATTAATCGGTGCATAGGAGGCTCTATTTCAATAAATCAAGTCACCCTAAACCTAAGAAGAGAAGGTTGACGCGAAGCGTCAGCCTTCTCTTCTTGAGTCTTGATTTTGTCCTCATGTGAGTGGCGACTGCGACATAAACCCTGCAAACTCCGCAACCTTACTGAAATTGTGCCAGAAACTCTAACATCAACTCTTCTTCGGACATCTGCTGTAATCGTAGAGCTGTCGGTCCTTTTAAAAACTCCTTAATCGTCATACGTCGATCGCGAAAATCGACAACAAATTGATGCATTTGTTCGATAATTGCAATCTGATCCTCGATTTCCCGCAAAGCCTCACCAATCGGATCGCCGCCATACTTCGTTATCTTTTTGAAAGTAGCAGTCATTTCCCCCTGCTGTGTCTTTTTCGTGATTTTTAATTGCTGCTTTAAATTTTCTAATTGATCTTTGAGATATCTATTTTCTGCTTCTACTTTGGCACAGTGGCGACTCAGATCGTCAGTACTATCGCGATCGATAATCGCCCCCAATTCTTGCTCCTTTTCAATTGCCAGAAGTCTTGCTAGATCACCATCTTGATAAGCAAGATTAATCTCTTTCATAATCTCAGTGCGATATTCTTTCTCCGCTTCATCAGTTACCTTGTCTGGATGAAAACTATCAGCTAAACGCAAAAAAAGTTGGCGAATTTTTTTCAACTCATCGCGATCCGGTTTCGGGATATCTTCGACAATTTGCTGATTAGAGTGTCCCCGATAGTGAGCCCAATCGAATTCATTTTCAAAGTCATCATCGTCATTTTCAAATAGCTCCTCTTCCATTGGCAAATGCTTGGGACTAATAACTCCATCCAATTGCAAATGATAATAAACGCTCTCAATATCTTTACGAGATTTCTTGCCCAATTTTCTTCCAGTCAGAATTTCTTGAAAAACAGCATGAATTTGCTCATCCAGTTCCAAGATCTTTTGCCGAAAAGGAGCGACCCGTTGCGCAATCTGAATACCCACCTCTTTGATACTGTCATTAAGAGTGTTTAACTTAGTGCGGTTAGTCTCAATTTGTTTGATAAGTTTACTGTTTTCCTTCTCCAAAAAGTTAAGGCGAATACGCAGATCGGAAAGTCCCAGCTCATTATTAGTATCTGTAAGAGTCTTAGATTTTCGAGCCATAGGAGGTGAATTGAGGAATAGTATTAATATTCTAAGCTGAAAGATGACAGTGTAAAGAGACGGAAGATTACTATTTTTAACGATTCTTGTCTTAGATGACAATTTGGTAATAGCACAATATTCAGGATAAATTTGCTAGAATTTTAACCTTTTGCAATCTTTTTATAATTTATTTATAATTTATATAGCTACAGTCACTTGACTTAGGACAAATCAAACCCCAAGAATTGACTAGCGTCGCGACGCTAGTCAATTCTTGGGGTTTATGTCCTAGCACACTTGGCGACAGCTATAGCAACGGAAGAGATGACTAGGACAAATCAGAACCCCTGGGAAGGAAGCCAGAAATCTTGGTACTGGGAGACTGTCAAACATTTTGTGTAAAGTCTAGAAGCTAGATGTGGAGACGATCCTCAAAGAGGATGGCAAAGCGATTAAGAGCAGGCTTCCAATCACGAATGGAGCCTCGTCCATTTCTTAGAAATATTTCGCATTGCCAAATAAACCAGCTTGAAAGCAGCCTCATCCGAGGGGAAAATCTGTTGAGATTTAATCACCTTACGCAAACTGCTATTCATCGACTCAAGTGCCTTGGTGGTATAAATCGCCCTACGAATCTCAGGGGGGAAAGCAAAGAAGGGGATAATATTCGCCCAATGACTGCGCCAAGACTTAGAGATCGACGGATATTGTTTGTCCCATTTCTCAGCAAAGAGTTCGAGGTTAAACTCTGCCTCCGATTCCGTTGCCGCAGCATAAATCGCCTTGAGGTCAGCACAAACTTGCTTGCGTTGTTGCCAAGGGACAAAAGCAACCGAGTTTCTGACCATGTGGACAATGCATAATTGCACCTGAGTTTTAGGAAACACTGTTTCAAGTGCCTTAGGAAACCCAGTCAAACCATCAACACAAGCAATCAAGATATCTTTGACCCCACGGTTGTGAATTTCGGTGAGTACAGATAACCAGAATTTTGCCCCTTCATTCGGGGAAATCCACATACCCAGTAATTCCTTGTACCCGTCCATATTCGAGCCAGTGAAGTCAACATTCCGAAAGACAATGACCTTTGATAATAGCAGAGAATTCTGTGGACATGAGAAGCTATCCGAAAGGCTGCAAATAGAGACTTTCTTTGCAAATCCCTATCATTCATGGGAGCGCGGATTGAATGAACACACGAATGGATTGATTAGAGAGTTCTATCCCAAGAGTACGAACTTTAAAATCGTGAAAGAGGAGGACTTTCAGAAGGTGGTGAATTTGATCAATCACAGACCTAGAAAATCACTTGACTATCGTACTCCTTACGAAGTATTCTTTGCTTCATCAGATACCGTTGCATTTCATCCTTGAATTGGCGCAGCAAGGGCAATTTCAACGTGCTTCTGAATTATTTGAACAATGCTTAGAATTAGATCCAAATAATTTTCGTACATTAAATAGTTATGCAAATGCCTTAGTACAACAAGGAGAATATCTACATGCTTCTGAATTATTTGAACATTCCTTAAAATCAAACAAAAGCAATGTTCCTACATTAAATAGTTATGCAAATGCTTTAGTAGAACAAGGAGAATATCAACGTGCTTCTGAATTGTTTGAACAATGCTTAGAATTAGATCCAAATAATTTTCGTACATTAAATAGTTATGCAGATGTCTTAGCACGCCAAGGTCAATATAAACGTGCTGTTGAGGTTCAACCATACTACTCATATGCTCTATTAAAATATGCTCAACAGCTAGAAGCAAGAGGTGATATTCAAGAAGCGCTTACACAACTTTCAGTAATTGATTTATCATCACAAAAGACTTATCACGCCAATATTATTAGATTATGTCTTGGGCGCTTGTATTACCGATTAGGTCAAATTGACTTAGGCAAACAGTTTTTTGATGAGGCGATCGCCAACTCAGAGGATCAAGACAAATCCACTCTCTATGCTGCCCGTAGCCTTTTAGCAACAAATCCAAATAGTCAAGAAGCAATTAATCTATTACTCAAAATTCAAGAAGACTCACCTCGCTACGCTGACGCTATGAAAGCGATCGCCCTTAACGCCGATGCAGAAACTTCCTACGAATTATTTGGAGCCGATGAAGAGCAAATTGATGATATCGAAATGCTCTATCGTGCCATGTATCACAAAATCGGTAACGAAATAGCAGTACTGCGATCGATCTCCTATCGTTTGCTAAAGAGAATGGAAGGAGAACACCCTCTCGTTAAAGAAATTGTCAATGACTTTGAAAAATTACAACAGGGCATCGCCAGTCAGAGAGCCAATGAAAAAGCCGCGATCGCACAGGTTTCCCACAGTAACTATAAACAGCTAATAGAAATTGTTTCCAAAACCGCCCACGACATCTCTGACGAAGTAAACAATCAACTCGCCGTAATTGAGTCCAAAACTCGCCGCGCCATGCGTAAACTCACGGCTGGAAATCCACAATATCAACAGTTTGAAAAACTACTTGTACAGCTAAAGATTACCCAAAAAGCCATCAACGATCTCAAATCCATTAATGAAGGTAAAACCATTCGTAGAAATCGCTTCTTAGTCCATCGATTATTTGAAAAATGGGAGCCAGAAAACTGGACAAGTCAACCGCGCATTGACGGTGTGCGTATTCGCCTTGACATTCGTAATCCCGACTCAGAATTTAATGGTGATGAGGAAAAAATTAAAAGTATTCTCAATGAACTGGTGGAAAATTCACTCAAACATAATTATGGCAACTCAAATTTATCGATCCGTATGTATTCTAGCGATCTGCTCAATCCATCAGACATCAGCAGTCCTACCATCCCTGGCGATCGCAAGTTTTTATATATAGAATTTACAGATAACGGTCAAGGCGTTCCAAGCGATAAAAAAGATTGGATCTTTCAACCCCTAAAAACCACATCCCCCGAAGATAAAGGTAGCGGACTGGGACTATTCATTGCCCGTAAAACCATCAAAAAAATGGGTGGACAAATTCGGGAAGTCGGCGAAGCAGGAAAAGGGGTAAGATTTCAGATATATTTACCATATTTATCTGCAAATATTTTGTAGTAAAGCATATTGTAGAAACACAAAAAATTAAAATTCGCTCATGCAAACCCAAAACGTCCATCTCTTAGTAATCGAAGACCGAGCCGATAACTTGAATGAATTGCTAACGTGGCTACGCGAAGACTTTGGCTATCAGGAAATCGTTATCGCTACCACCACATCAGAAGCATTAGAAAAATTAGCATCTCCCTTTGATGTCATAATCTCAGATATGCGAATGTACGATGAGGTTGACGCAGGCTTTACGATTCTCGATTGGGTACAACAGCATAACCTATCCTCAGTCGTGATTATTTTCACCGCCAATGAATCCTTAGAAGACTGCTATCGCGCTTGGAAATCAAAGGCTTGGGACTACATATCCAAAAATCCGCCCACAGGTAATGCATTTGAAACCCTCAATGATTCAATTCAAGAGGCGATCGCCTATCTCAATCGCTGGGGAAATCTCCCAAATCAACAATGGTTTGAAGAAAATCAGCAAGATCTCGAAGCCAAATATTGGGAACAATACATTGCGATCGCCAATCAAGTTGTCATCGACTCTGCTGATACCGCAACAGAATTATTCACAAAACTAGAAGAACGGGAACTCAGGCGATTTACCACTACAATTAAGCAAATTGGCGATCTAATTCCCATTCCTGAATTGATTAAACGAATCGAAAGGGATAATGTCGAATTTAAAAGTTCTTTTCAGTGGGATGTCAGAAATAATCGTGAGAACAAGGAATTACAACAAGAGGTACTTAAAGCGATCTCCTCGTTTTTGAATACTGATGGCGGAACGGTATTGATGGGGGTTGAGGACAATGGCAATATTTTTGGCTTAGAAAAAGATATCAGCACATTAAAAAATGGTTCTCTAGATTTATTTGAGCGCCACCTAGTCCAACAGATCGAAAACAGCATTGGGAAAAAGTTTTTACTGAATCTAAAAATTCGTTTTGAGAATATTAATGGGCATGATATTTGTGCTGTTTACGTTCGCAAATCTATTCAGCCAGCCTTTCTAAAACTAAAAAAGAAAAATAAAGATGGAAACACTGAAGATTCGTTAGAGCTATATGTACGTACTGGCAATTCTAAGCGATCGCTTAATCCTATGGAAATATACGAATATGCGGTTACTAAGAGCAAGATAGATCGGTGATAAATCCCTTGAAGCAAAATGTAAAATAGGTTTAGCTCATATAGTCATGAAACTATGCCCATATCCTTAAAATAGTTACTAATTATGATCGCGAATCCAAAATTTGATTACATAACTCCAGACGAATATCTCGAAATGGAGGAGAAGAGCGAAATTAAACATGAATATATTGATGGATATATTTATGCAATGGCTGGCGCAAACGATCCTCACGTTACGATCGCCTTAAACATGGCTTTTTTAATCCGCAACCATTTACGTGGCTCTAGTTGTCGAGTCTATATGTCAGATATGAAAGCGAGAATCGATTCATTAAATCGCTTTTATTATCCAGATGTGATGGTGACTTGCGATCCTAGAGATACCCAATCACAAAATCAAAAGAGATATCCTAAACTAATTATCGAAGTTCTATCAAAGTCCACAGAAGCATTTGACCGTGGTGATAAATTTGCTGATTATCAACAAATAGAAACTCTAGAAGAATATGTTCTAGTCAACACCAAACGTCAACGTCTTGAATGCTTGTGCCGCAATCAAGAAGGACTTTGGGTATTAAAGTCATACTCTAGCGAGCAAGATAAATTCCAATTATCGAGCATCAATTTTGAAGGGAAATTTGTCGATCTTTACGAAGATGTCAGGTTTTAGAAAAAGCTTGCTTATGATACAAATCTAGAGATCGAAATAGCAAGGATACATTTTGGGCGTTTTCTCGTAATATCGAGATCGCGCTAAATGTAAAATAGGGCTAGCTCAAATCGTGAAAAATTCTATGCCCGTACCCGTAGAACAGTTACTTACCTCCGAAATTCTTAAACCTGCTCGTTATTTAGGCAACGAGTTTGGCGCAGTGCGAAAACCTTGGGACAATGCGATCGTGCGTTGGTCGCTGACCTATCCCGAAATCTATGAGGTGGGTGCGTCAAACTTGGGGCATATCATTCTCTATAGCATTATTAATTCTAAAGAAGGGCAACTATGCGATCGCGCCTATCTTCCCGCCCCCGACCTCTCGGCAAAACTCCGCGCGACTAACACAGATTTGTTTGCTGTTGAGTCCAAGCGATCGCTACGGGAGTTTGACATTTTGGGATTTAGTCTCAGCTATGAATTAGGCGCAACCAACGTTCTGGAAATGTTTGACCTCGCGAGCATTCCGATGACATGGCGGGAAAGGAGCGAATTAAGTATTGAGGAATGTCCGTTAATTTTTGCAGGAGGACAGACTGCTACATCCAACCCCGAACCCTATGCCGACTTTTTTGATTTCTTTGCCCTCGGTGATGGCGAAGAATTACTACCTGAAATTGGCGAAGTGATTAAGTCAGCTAAACTAGCAGGCAAAACCCGTCGCGAAACCCTGCTCGATCTTGCCAATGAAGTTGATGGCGTTTACGTTCCCGAATTCTATGACATGGATGAGAAAACAGGGGCAATTAAACCCAATCGCCACGATGTTTCTCCTCGCGCTCTCCGTCGAGTCGCCACCCCGATGCCCGAACATAGCATTGGCTTAGTTCCCTTAATTGAAACGGTTCACGATCGCCTTGTAATCGAAATTAGAAGGGGCTGCACTCGCGGCTGTCGCTTTTGCCAACCAGGGATGCTCACGCGCCCAGCCCGTGATGTCGATCCTGAGAAGATTGTTGATACCATTGAGAGAGCTATTCGCGAAACTGGATATAACGAATTTTCCTTACTTTCTCTCTCTTGTTCCGATTATCTCGCCCTACCATCCGTAGGCGTACAGATTAAGAATCGCTTCAAAGATGAGCATGTGACTTTATCTCTTCCCAGCCAAAGAGTCGATCGCTTTGATGAAAATATTGCCCATATGCTCCGCAGTGGCGATGGTCGCCAGCAAGGTTTAACCTTTGCGCCCGAAGCAGGGACGCAGCGTTTGCGGGATGTAATTAATAAGGGCTTGACCGATGAAGAGTTACTACAGGGCATTAAAACTGCCTATGTTGAAGGTTGGGATAAAGTCAAACTCTATTTCATGATTGGCTTGCCGACGGAAACCGATGAAGATGTGCTCGGCATCGTCAACACGGTAGAATGGCTACAACAGGAATGTTCGCAAAAGGGTCGAAAAAAGATCTCCTTTAACTTGACCATTTCTAACTTCACACCCAAGCCCCATACGCCTTTCCAATGGCATACGGTATCTAGTGGCGAATTTGTACGGAAGCAACAGCTACTTCGTAAAGAGTTCCGTCGCTTGAGTGGCGTAAAGGTCAACTATACTGAAGTGCGCATTAGTGCCATGGAAGACTTTGTCGGACGTGGCGATCGCCGTTTGGGTAAGGTGCTACATCGCGCATGGCAACTAGGTGCGGGTATGGACTCATGGTTTGAGAATACCGAAAAAGCCTTTGGTGCATGGACACAGGCGATCGCTGAAGCCGATCTGGTATGGGATGCGCCATCCCTCAAGATGTCCGATCCTTTGCCTTGGGATCATGTTGATACGGGGATTGATAAGCAATGGTTAATCGAAGATTGGGAAAGAGCGATCGCCGCTCAAGTAATTCCCGATTGTTCCTTTGGAGGTTGTTCTGAATGTGGCGTTTGTGGTCCCGAATTTGGACATAATGAGGTAATCCCGCCACCAGAAGTTCCGCCAATTTCTCTAGAGAAGCCGAAAGTGCCGCCGAGAGTACAGCGTATTCGCCTTAAATTTGGCAAATTGGGCGATATGAGTTTGATTTCCCATTTAGATTTGCATCGCTTTTTCCAGCGTGCGGCAAGGCGTGCGGCTTTACCCATTGCCCATACTGAAGGCTTTAACCCATTACCACGTATCTCGATCGCTAAGGCTCTCCCCCTTGGGCAAACCAGCAGCGCTGAGTTTGTCGATTTTGAACTGACCGCAACTATTCCCCTTGAAGAGTTTCAAGAGCGCTTTAAGGCCGAGCTTGACAGTGATTTACCGATCTATGCGATCGAGGAAGTGCCCGTCCATTCTCCTTCCCTAGATGCGATGTTGGAAGTGGCTGAATATACACTCACCTGTGCATTTATTACGCCGAAAGAACGTAATGCTGCCGATATTATGGATTTGCTCGAAGGTGCAAGCTACTGCGTACTTGCGGCTAATTCCATTCAAATGCCCAAGGTATCGAAATCTGGACGCAATCAGATGTTGGAATTACGCGATCGCATTTTTGCAATTAATGTTCTCAACCCCGATCCTGAATTTCCCAAAATCCATTTCATGGGTAGTTGCAAACCCGATAGCAATCTCAAGCCTGAGTACGTGGTCTATATGATGAATAAATATCTTGCCGAAGAAGATGAAATTCAATTAGTCAAAGTCCATCGCGAATCGATGCGCTAACGTCAATCAACCCCCAAATATAAGTGGCGGCGCGAAGCATCGCCACTTATATTTGGGGAACCAAGTTAAGCAATGGCGTAGCCATTGCTTAACTTGGTATAAGACCCCAAAACCTGTAGCGCACGCTGCGCGTGCGCTACAGGTTTTGGGGTTTGATATTTACAGCAATTATCGATCAAACGAACCACAAGGAAATTTTTGAAAGCGTTGCGAAGCA
>NZ_ALWB01000172.1 GCF_000332215.1 Pseudanabaena biceps PCC 7429 | reverse complement strand
ATCTCAACCTCAATCTTGCCTAAGTATATTTACTCAGTGCCTAATTGAGATGCTCCCGTTTGCTTAGGACATAAAACCCCAAAGATGAGTGGCGACGCTTCGCGTCGCCACTCATCTTTTTTGGAATTACTCAGACTTGCCACAATATTGCCAAAGCGTTTGTTGCAGCTCTAGCCCTCGATTGCCAGTAGCCGTTAAAGTTAGTATTGCCGCTTGCAATGCTCCATAGTCTCCCTGCGATTGATCTCGTCTGACCCTCATTAACTGCCCCTCCATCTCTTTAGCAAACTGTAAATACTTTTCTTGTAAAGATTTAAGCTGACTATCAGCTAGTTGCAAATTTATTAAATCCTGTTTGAGATCACTGGTATAACGTAAGGCTACGCTCAAATCTGTCGTTCCCATTGCACCCGAAGCTTTATCCGTAATTATCGTAAAGAGCTTACATTCAGAAGCTTTATCGCCCTTATCCAGAGATTTTTGATAATTTTCCATGGAAAGCTCGATAGGGGAATGAATTTTAGGGCTATTGTCTGCAACGCCCCGATCAGCAACCATTCCCCATCCAATCGCGAGAATAGATAGAGAGATCAAAGAGAGCAAATTTTGAGTAAGATTTTTTTGAATTTGACGCATATTTTTAAGACTATTTCTTAAGCCTATATAGCAATCCTCACTAAATAAGTAGTTCGGCATAATTAAAAACCAAAACCAGAGAGCATCCCGCCCGATGCGCGGGCGGGATGCTCTTCTAGATTTTAAGTTTACTTATGTCTAGCTACTTACTAATTCACGAAAGTATGACAACACTTTCGTGAATTAAAAACCAAACCTAGTAAGGGTTTCACAAACTAAAAATGGCTACGCCATTTTTAGTTTGTGTATAAATTGAGAGAGACTTCGACTTCGCTCAGCCAGACTATCCCGCTAGGTGAGTGAAGTTGAAGCTCTATTTCCCTCATAAATGTTTAGGACTACTAAGTAGCTGGGCATAATTAAAAACCAGAATCAAAACCTGTAGCGCACGCTGCGCGTGCGCTACAGGTTTTAGGGTTTTATATTTAATTGCGCCTAGCTACTTATAGACATAGTAAATCATTTATGAGGAGATCCTTCTTAAACTTATTTTATACGCTTTGAATTCACAAATTGCACTTAACCAAGAATAATTTACGATCACGATAGTCGAGCTAACTTCTATTATGAAATAAAATCCATAAAGCCTACTAAACAAGATTTACAGCAATTTTTAACATTCAAATTCTTTCAAAATAAATTCAAAACATACGCAAATCACATAATCATGAAATTTGATTAATGCAAGATAAATTATTTGCAAAGGGGATGGGAAATATCAGTTTCAACTATACTAAGAAAGCCCTCTAAAAGTCCTCTGTGGTGTGTAAGAATTTAATGAATTTCAAGATTTATTCGGCTTTTTTAGTTGCATCTTCTATCTTGAGTCCCTTGTTAGACATAGGATTTATTGATAATCGAGCCTTGGCTTTGGAATCCAGCCAAAACTTAAATGGGAACCAGACGATCGCAACTTTCCTTAAGCATTCCGATCCCAATTCATTAAATTCTCAGCCCCTCGAACCCAGCGATCGCATTCCCGATTACTTAGCTCCCACCGAACCGAACCAGACTTTTGTCCCGATAAATGCCCCGATAAATGACCCGATAAATGCCCAGATAAATGCCCAGATAAATACCCAGATAAATACCTCGATTAACTCTGTATCACAACTTTCAGATATCAAAACTACTGATTGGGCATTTACAGCATTACAAAGTTTAGTAGAGCGCTATGGCTGTATAGCGGGCTATCCCGACCAAAGCTATCGCGGTAAACAAGCGATCGCCCGTTACGAATTTGCGGCGGGGTTAAATGCCTGTCTAGATAAAATTAATGAGATCCTAAGTGCGGGGCTAGCCGATAAAATCAGTCAAACCGATCTAGCGACACTCAAAAAACTTCAAGCAGAATTCGCCCCAGAACTCTCAATGCTAAGAGGGAGAGTTGAGGCTCTTGAAACTAAAAGCAGCCAGATAGCAACCCAACAATTTTCCACAACCACAAAATTAAATATTCTCAGTTCCTTCAATCTTAGTAGTGCCTTTAGTAGCGGCAATATTCTTGCGGAAGGATTGCCCATAGCTGGTAGTATCCCCGTGGCGCGATTTGCGGCGCGTAACCCCATCACAGGAAGTCCCATAGTGGGAACGATCACGGGCAAACCCAACACTACCCTCAGTTATTCTAACTATCTACTTCTCACATCTTCGTTTACAGGAAGTGATAGTCTCAATCTAATTTTAGCCATGGGCAATGGGAATCCCCCATCAAGTTTTTATAGCTCGGCTGGATTTTCCAGCACTTTTGGAGTTCCCTATGCCGATTCCAATCCAGTTTTACCTTCAGCCGCAAATACTGTAGGGTTATTTGAGTTTTTCTATAGTTTCCCAATTAATGATAATTTAAGGTTGCAGGTTGGACCGCGCATTCTTCCTTTCCGTCAGTTTGATGTCAATCGATTTACATCCGTAATTAATGGCGCTGGCGGATTAAACTCCTATCAGAGTCCCCTTGCCAATAGTGGATTATCGGGAGCAGGAGCCATTCTAAATTGGCGTATGTCCGAGCAATTTTTACTAAAAGCGGGCTACCTTGCTCGTAACGATAGCTCCTTTACTTACTTTACCGATAGTGCTAATAACCCCAATCGCGGTTTATTTGGTGGCTCTAATCAAATCCTCACCGAACTCACCTACTCACCGAGCGATGCGCTCAATTTACGATTTCTTTATAGCCGCACCTACAATCAAGCCCCTCCTGCGGCTCCCTTGGGTCAACCTAATTTCCCATTCTTCTTGACCTATTCAGTGCGAGGAGTTGTGGATGATGGATTTGGCGGGAGATTGCAGGACAGTACGGGCGATAACTTTGTCTTTAACTTTGACTGGCTCCTCAATAAATCTTTGGGCTTATTTGGGCGCTATTCCTATAGTAGTTTTCGGATTGCACCCGTCAACTTAGCGATCGCAGGGGGGAATGTAAATTTGCAAGCCTTCCAGTTTGGGTTAGCCTTTCCCGATCTAGGGAAGGAAGGAGCGTTAGGGACGATTTCCCTGTCTATTCCTTTTCAGGTGCTTTCGGGACGCAATTTCCTCGTTGCTGGTAATGGCGATGGTGGTACTCAATATGATTTGGAACTAACCTATTCCTATCCCATTCAGAAATTTATCACCCTCACGCCTTCGCTATTTGCTACCTTTAATGCCAATAATTTTAGTAGTAACCCCACAATTTGGGGAGCAGTATTGCGCACACAGTTTTTATTCTAAGCAGTTAAGCATAATTAATACCAATTCACTGAAGTGAGCCAACACTTCAGTGAATTAAAAAACAAACCCAGTAAGGTTTTGAGATTCCAAAAATGGCGTTGCCATTTTTGGAATTGGTATAAAAACCAAAACCAGAGAGCGTATCGCCCACTACGCGGGCGGTAGGCTCTTCTAGGTTTTACGTTTACCTATGCTTAGCTACTTAGATCCGAAATTTCCAATTCAAGATGGAGTAAAGATAATGCTCGATAATGCCATTTGGTCGAGGGATATTACGAATCAACCCCTACCGCCTCTAGTTACAGGGCTTCCATTTTTAGGAAGTATTTTAGAGCTTAGTACCAATAGTCTCAATTTCTTTGTGAAGAGCTATCATGATGTAGGCGAAATTTTTCGGATTAGGGCTGCTCATCGGCGATTTACAGTCTTGGCAGGTTCTGAAGCCAATCAGTTTGTCAACCAAACTGGGGCAGATTTCCTCAGTAGTAAAGATTTTTGGCAAGATTTCGCGAAGGAGTTAGGGACTGAAGAATTACTGATTAGTTTAGATGGCGATCGCCATCAACAGATGCGCCGACTTTTACAATCAGGCTACTCGCGCAATGCCATCATTCATACTTTTCCTGAAACAATTCAAGTAATCACCAATCTGACCAACCGAGTAGAATCGGGACAAAGACTCCAAGTTTTGCCCTTCTTGCAACAAATCATTTGCGAACAATTGGGTATGTTACTAGTGGATTATTCGCCTTCGGACTACTGTGCAGATTTAGTTAAATTTTTAAAGACCGCCTTAAATGTAATGGTGACAAAACAATGGCTGTCATTTTTGTTATACCAACCTTCCTATCGACGGGCAAAACAGAGGGTAATTGAACTAGCAAGGCTCGCGATCGCGAAAAATCGTGCTAGCGCAAGTCAACGCGATCGCCCTAACTTAATTGACGATCTAATTGCTGACTCCCAAAAAGCGCAGCCGATGCTATCAGAAGCGGAATTAATTGCAGCGGCGATTGGTCCCTACCTAGCGGGCATAGATACGGTAGCAAATACCTGTGCCTTCATGCTTTACGCCTTGCTCAAGAATCCTGAAGCCATGGCAAAAGTACAACAGGAAGTTAATCTCCTCTTTCAAAATGGCATCCCCCAAGCCGAACAGTTGCGCGGCATGAGCGCTTTACATGGGGCAGCAATGGAAACCTTGCGGATGTATCCCGTCGCCTCGGCAATTCAAAGAACAGCGATCGCCCCTTTCACTTTTAAAGACTTTCGCGTCGATCGCGGTACAACTTTAATCATTGCGACTACAGTTCCCCATTTCCTACCACAATTTTTCCCCAATCCTCAGGTCTTCGATATTGATCGCTTTCATCCACCCCGCAGCGAACATAAACAAAATGGAGCTTTTGCCCCCTTTGGAGCAGGCGCACATCTATGTCTGGGCAATGGTTTAGCCGAAGTCCAAATCATGTTGACGATGGCAACCCTATTACATCAACTGGAATTTTCGCTAGAATCTCCCAATTACCAAATACAAGCTATCAACAATCCGACCCTGTCACCAGGCAATAGGTTTTATTTGCAAGTCCAAAGGCGAAAATAGGAGAAAACCAATTGTGATTGAGATTTCTGGCTATCAGATTAATTCATTAATTTATGAAGGTTCCCAATCTGTAGTTTACAGAGGCTATCGTCATGACGATCTGCAACCCGTTATCTTAAAAATACTCAAACTCAATTACCCCACCCCCGAAGAAATCGTTCACTACAAATTAGAATACGAAATCTGCAATCGCCTAAGAGATATTGAGGGAGTGATTAAGACCTATGGCTTTACAAAATATAAACAGTTTCGGTATATCACCTTTGAGGATTTCGGAGGCGAGTCTCTCCGCATCTTGAATACATCGCGCCGATTTAAATTGACAGAGATTTTAGCGATCGCCGCCCAAGTCGCAGGGATACTCAGCGAAATTCATGCCGCCAATGTAATTCACAAAGATATCAATCCCACTAATATCGTTTTTAATCCAAGAACTGATCGCGTCAAAATCATCGATTTTGGCATTTCCAATATTTTATCGCGGGAAAGTCCGCAACTTTTCAATCTGAGTCTCCTCGAAGGTACTCTTGCCTATATATCCCCTGAGCAAACGGGCAGGATGAATCGCCCCCTCGATTACCGTAGTGATCTGTATTCTTTGGGAGTGGCTCTCTATGAATTACTTACCAATCAACTTCCATTTATATCTGAAGACCCCAGTGAAATCGTCCATTGCCATATTGCCAAGTTAGCGACTCCACCTCACCTATTCAATCCAGAAATCCCCCTAGTGGTTTCGGATCTAGTCATGAAGCTCTTGGCAAAAAATGCCGAAGAACGCTATCAAAGCGCTCTAGGACTAAAGGAAGATTTAATTCTCTGTAAAAAGCTTTTAGAGGATTGCGGCGCAATTAATGGATTCTCCCTAGGCAAGCATGATGTATCAGATAAGTTTCAAATTCCTCAGAAGCTTTATGGAAGAGAAGAGGACATTTGGTTGCTATTAGCAGCCTTTGAATGCGTAAGTATTGGTCGCTCAGAAGTAATGATTGTCAAAGGAGAAGCGGGTATTGGCAAGTCAGTACTCGTCTCTGAGATTCATAAACCCATTGCCCAAAAACGAGGCTACTTCATATCAGGAAAATTCGATCAATTTCAGCGCAATATTCCCTATAGTGCCTTTGTTAATGCCTTTCACGAACTCGTCAAGCAGCTATTAACGGAAAGCGAGCGTCAGCTCCAGCAATGGCGCGAAAGACTACTGGCCGCCCTCGGAGAAAATGGGCAAATTATTATTGATATCATCCCAGAAATGGAATTGATAATTGGCAAGCAACCATCGGTATTAGAACTCTCGCCCGCTGAAGCCCAAAATCGTTTCAATATGGTTTTTCAGAATTTCGTGCGCGTCTTCACCCGTCCCAGCCATCCACTCGTGATTTTTTTAGATGATATTCAATGGGCAGATGCCGCTTCTCTCCAGCTTTTACAATTACTCATTACTGCCGATGATAGTCGATTCCTATTCTTTATTGGAGCCTATCGTAGTAATGAAGTAGATGCGGTACATCCTTTAAATTTCACTCTCCATCAGATTGCTGCCCATGGAACACCATTAAACGAGATCGAACTACTACCCCTCGGTCGGGCGGATGTCTATAGTTTGGTCGCGGACACACTAAAATGCGATCGCCTTACCATTGTTCCTTTATCCGAACTCGTTCTCCAAAAAACCAACGGGAATCCATTTTTTATTAACGAATTTTTAAAATCACTCTATGAAGAAGGTTTAATCAATTTCGATTTAGAAAAAGGCTCTTGGCAGTGGGATTCAATTAAAATTCAGAACGCAGGATTTACAAATAATGTCATCGATCTGATGTTAGGCAAAATCCAGAAACTATCTACCGATTCCCAAAAGGCTCTCCAGATTGCGGCCTGTATAGGCAATTATTTTGATTCGCAAACTTTAGCCAGGGCCGCCGATCGCGAGCATCGATTGGTTACCGAAGATCTTTTACCTGTGTTATCAGAAGGGTTAATCTTACCACTAACAAATAATTATCAGTTTTTTAGCGTTGATGATGATCACGATCTGACCAAAAATTTTGTCGTGGAGTACAAGTTCCTCCACGATCGGGTGCAGCAAGCCGCCTATGCCCTCATTCCTGAATCAGAAAAGCAAGTTACCCATCTCAAGATCGGTCGCCAATTACATAAAAAAGCCAAGGAGGATGAACTCGAAAATAGAAATGCGATCGAAGAGAGGGCTTTCCAGATTGCGAATCATTTAAATATGGGAATGAGCTTGATCGAGGATAATTTAGAACGACTCGAACTTGCGGAATTAAATTTATTAGCAGGCAAAAAAGCTAAGGATTCCAATGCTTATACTGATGCCCACAAGTATCTCGCGACTGGGATTGCATTACTTCCAACTCAGGCTTGGGAAAACCACTATCAACTCACTTTGTCCCTCTACCATAATGCCGCCGAAGCCGCATATTTAAATACCGATCATGATGAATGTCATCGCCTAGTCGATCTAATTACAGAAAATGCCCAACATATTCTTGATACAGTTGCTTCTTATAAAATCAAGCTTGAAGCCTATACTTCACAACAGAAATTTCCAGAGGTATCCACAACGGTTACCTATATCCTCATGCGTTTGGGAGAATCCTTTCCTACTTCGCCCAATGAGTTACAGGTAGGGCTCGAAGCATTGCTGACAGAATTTAATGCTCGTCGCAAAAGGATCGATAACTGGTGGGATTTACCCACCATGACCGACCCTTACAAGTTGGCAGTATTAGACATTATTACCACTCTCACCGCCGCTACTATCAATTTAAACCCTCTGCTCATCGGCATGGTAATTCTCCGTGTTGTGAACTTGACTTTACAATATGGAATTGCCCCCAATGGCATAATTCAAGGAGCCGCCTATGGATTAATTCGTTGGGTAGTATTTCAGGATATCGAAGGTAGCTATCGCGTCGGTCTAGTGAGCTTGCAATTGATCGAGAAACATCATATTCGGCGTGGCGCGGTATTGACGATTGTCGCCTTTGAGTCTTGTCTCAGACATTGGAAAGAACATTTACGCGAATCCTTGCCCAGTCTGCAAAGGGCAATCCAACTCGGCATTGAACTAGGGGAATATAGCGCCACTGGCTTTTGCGTCTTAGCCTATTGCCTCAATCGTTTTTTCATGGGAGATTCCCTTACTTCGGTAATCCAAAGTTTTCAGGACTATCGAATTTTCTTGGTTCAAAAAATTAAGCAGTCCTATATAGTCGAGCAAATCCAAGCTATACACCAATTATGTCTTAATCTTGCAGGTTTTGGCGAGCATACACCATTTCTCATTGGAGAAGCCTTTAATGAAATAGAACTTCTACCGATCTTTTTAGAGAACAAAAATGGTATTCCTATTTACTATACCTATACGGCTAAGGGAATATCACATTATTTGTTTGAAGATTACAAAACGGCGATCGATGCTTTTCAACAAGCCATCCCCTACGCCCGCTCTGTCGTCAGCGCCTATCCAGTCACCAATCATAATCTGTATCAATCCCTTGCCTGTCTGGGTTTATGTCGGCATTTACCCAAACAGTCTCACCGTAATTATCTCCAACAGGTCGCTCAAAACCAGAAAAAAATGCGCCGATGGGCAAAATACTGTCCGATCAACTTCCAGCATAAATATGATCTAGTGGAAGCTGAGCGCATGGCTGTAGGTGGTCAACAACTCAAAGCCATGGAGTACTACGATCGCGCCATCATCGGAGCCAGAAATAATGAATATATTCAAGAAGAAGCTTTAGCCAACGAACTGGCTGGTAAATTTTATCTGCAAATACATAAAGAAAAAGTTGCCCAAGCTTATTTTCTTGATGCGATTTCCTGCTATCAAAGTTGGGGGGCAACCGCAAAAGTAAAGCACTTAGAAACAAACTATCTGAAACAAGAATCTAATAGTTTCAGCGCGCTCAAATCAAAAATCACTTTTCTTAGCGATCTTTCTACCAGAGATGCGAGTTTAATGAGTACGACCAGTAACTTGATGAGGCTCGACTTAGCTTCAGTTGTAAAAACTTTCCAAGTTCTGTCTGATGAGATCGACTTAGAAAATCTCTTAGCCAAACTAATGAAACTTTTGATCGAAAATGCTGGCGCTCAGGTCGGGTATTTGATTTTGGAGAATGATGGAAATTTTGAAATTGAGGCTTCGGGGAATGCGGAGAACAATCAAATTGAAGTCCTCCGATCGCCAACAATGGACTCGCCAACAATGGATAAGGTTGTGCCTACATCTATCATCAACTATGTCGTGCGTACTCTAGAAAGCATTGTCTTGGGCAATGCCACGCAGGAAGGGATGTTTACTAGCGATCGCTACATTCAAGCCAAACAACTAAAGTCTGTCCTCTGCATTCCGCTCCTCAATCAGGGAGAACTAGCTGGTATCCTTTATATGGAAAATGCACTGGTAGCCGATGTCTTTACAGCTGATCGCCTTGAAGTACTAACCCTGCTATCTAGCCAAGCGGCGATCTCCATCAACAATGCCCGTTTATACACAAATCTCAAACGCTTTAACGAAAATTTAGAACAACTAGTCAGCGATCGCACCCAAGAATTATCACAGGCTCTTAAAAACCTTCAAGCTACTCAGAACGAACTGGTTGCCTCAGAAAAAATGGCAGCCTTAGGAAAACTAGTTGCAGGGGTAGCCCATGAAATCAATACCCCGATTGGTATTGGTGTTACAGCCGCCTCCTTAGTCGTTGATAAAATCCAAGAGATGACCACAGTTTTTAAGAATGGAACGATGAAACGTTCAGATCTAGAAAAATTTATGGATACCGTTCAAAAAAGTAGTGCGATCGTCCTATCAAACTTAAATCGAGCTTCCGAATTAATTCAAAGTTTTAAGCAAGTAGCCGTTGATCAGTCAAGCGAAACAAGACGTTCCTTTAATATTAAAGAATATCTGGAAGAGATTTTACTTAATTTGCAACCCAAGCTCAAACGCACCAAGATTAATGTTCGTATTGATTGTGAAGACAATATTATTCTTGATAGCTATCCTGGGATGATTTCCCAAATAGTCACCAATCTAGTTATGAATTCCTTAATTCATGCCTACGATCCCGATGACAAAGGAACAATCATCTTTACAATTTCCAAAATCGAAGATCGCCTATTATTTGAGTTTAGTGATAATGGCAAGGGTATTGCCAGTGACAATCTAGGCAAAATCTTTGATCCATTTTATACAACTAAACGGGGACAAGGTGGAAGCGGTTTAGGACTTCACATAGTTTTCAATATCATCACCCAAAAACTACAAGGAAATATTACTTGCAAAAGCCAAGTTGGTGTTGGGACAAAGTTTCTGATTCAAATCCCAATTTGTCTATAGTTTGGTATAATTTCAAAGGTTTAAACAAGCAGTAGTTTAAGGAAATTCTTCTAGAATAAAATCGAAGTATTTTCTATTTAGTATATAGAATTTGGATATCTTCTATGATTGATACCGATCCAATAATTGCGGATATTCTAGAATTTGCTGATGAAACTGATGATAATTCATCCCATGATTGTGGTTTTTGGAAAATCTTAATCGTCGATGACGAAAGTGAAATTCATAGTATTACGCAACTATCTTTAGAAGATTTCATTTTCGATCATAAAAAGTTGCAATTCCTAAACGCTTATTCAGGAATTGAAGCCCGTCAATTAATATCCGCACATCCTGATGTGGCTGTCATCTTACTGGATGTCATTATGGAATCTGACGATGCAGGTTTAGTAACCGCCAAATACATTCGCGAAACTTTGCAAAATCGGGCAATGCGAATCATTTTACGAACGGGGCAGGCTGGACTAGTACCAGAAAGACAGGTAATTATCGATTATGACATTGACGATTATAAGACTAAGACAGAGTTTACTTCCCATAGGCTTTTCACAACAATTATTACGGCTTTACGCTCCTATCGCTCCTATACAGAATTAGAATTGCTAAATTGTCAGCTCGAACAACGAGTAGAAGCTCGAACGCTCGAATTACAAGCAGAAATTGAACGACGCAAAAAAGTCGAAATTGCTCTGAAAGAAGCTAATCAAAAACTGGAGTCTTTAGTAAATATTGATGGTTTAACCATGATCGCAAACCGTCGATGCTTTGATAATCGGCTGACGGAGGAATGGGCTTGGCTAGCAAGACAGCGTCAATGGCTCTCATTAATCCTCTTCGATCTAGATTTCTTTAAGTTCTATAATGACTTTTACGGGCATCTGGCGGGGGATGGCTGTCTTACGGAGGTAGCCCAAGCGATTTATAAGCAAGTAACCCGTGCTGGGGATCTCGTTGCTCGTTATGGTGGTGAAGAATTTGCGATTCTCCTTCCCAACACTAATTTAGATGGCGCAATTGTGGTCACACAGAGGATTCAGCAAACAATTCAAGATTTAGCCATTCCCCATCTGTCCTCTATGGTGAAACCGACCGTCACCATTAGTATTGGGATTTCTTCAATTCTACCAACCCCCGAAATTGCTCCCCATAAATTAATCGAAAAGGCCGATCAAGCTCTATACAGAGCCAAACAACAGGGGCGCGATCGCTACTGTACTCATCTCGAAGTATCTAAGTAAAACCCAAGACCAGAGAGAGTACCGCCCGCGTAGCGGGCGGTACTCTCTCTGGTCTTGGGTTTTAGTGAGTTTCCACATCAATCTCTCGCAAAAATTTGGCGCTATCCTCTGGAATAGCAGTATTAATATACATCCCGCTACCCAACTCAAACCCCGCAACTTGAGAGACTCGCGGCACGATCGCTAAATACCAGTGGAAGTAGTCAGACTGCTTATCATCCGTTGGTGAAGAGCGAATTATGTAATTGTAAGCGGGATTATTTAAACGGCGTTGTTGCATAAAAAGGGGGTTAGAAGGTAAATTAAGTATTAAGCAGGAGATGAGACCCCGAAAGATGACAGAGAAATATGAGATCCGCAACTGGTCAGAGTATAACGCAGGGCTGAAACAAAGAGGAAGCCTGACCTTTTGGATTAGCGAAGAAGTAATCGAAG
>NZ_ALWB01000171.1 GCF_000332215.1 Pseudanabaena biceps PCC 7429 | reverse complement strand
CTAGACTAGTTAGAAAGACCTTATCCTTTTCTAAGAAGTTGGAAAATCACATTGGGGCCATTTGGAATTTTATTCATCATTACAACACTTCTTTACCTCCGTGTGCGTCCTTTCCTTTTTAGGACTACCAGGAATATTGACGGTTACGCTGGAATAAAAAGATAACGGGAAAAGTAAGCTCCTTATCCTCATAGGATTTTTGCGTTGAAGTCGAAGAAGTCAACACCACACTTCCCTCCACCTCAAGCTGTGGCTTCAGATTGATATCCACACTCTTAGCTAGCCAACCCTCCGCAAACGCCCCACTATAGCAACAGTCCAAAATTAAAACATGCTGACGTTGGTAGCTGCGATCGCGCATGATTCCATGAATAAAACTCGCTGATACCGCCGTAGACCGAAAAGTATTCTTGCTAGTGCGGCGCGTTGCCAGATATAAGCGATCGCTATCATCCGTAATCCCATGCCCCGAAAAATAGAGCAAACACAAATCGCCCTTTTGACAACTTTGAAATAAGCGATCGATCGCCGTTTGCATTGCCTCCAAATCAGGATCGATCAGCTTCTTGACCTCATCAAAAGCACTAAGCTCAGGATCTTGCAACACGCGCAACATCGCCGCCACATCCTTCGGTGCAGCCGCAAGAGGTGGCAAACCCGCCTCATACTGACTCACCCCAATCAGGAGAGCCTTCTTAGCCATTGGCGACATCTCCACTCAAAAGCGCTTGCAATTCTGCGGCTACTTCCTTGGCTTGGGCGATCGCCTTTTCGCCAGTGCCTTCGATCGTTACTTCGCGATCGCCAACTTTGACATGTACCTTAATCGGTTTCTCTGCAAATTTCTCGCCCACAAACCCAAAAAATTTAACCAAGTTGCCAAACTTAACCTCAGCCGTCAGCACCCCAACTAGCTTATCTAGCCCACCTTTGCTCCCTATCTCAATATTTAGGTCATCACTGCGTTCTACAGTCTCAGCATCACCCTGCTCTCGTAGCTGTTTTAGCAATTTTTTTGCAAATTCTTGGCGTTCGTATTGATCCAAACTGGGATCGTCTAGGGCAAAAGTAACTTCAACTAACGACTCGCTCACAGCAAAAGCTCCAAGAATAATTTCTAAAAACCACTATAAACTGAAATTTAATTATAGTAGAGTACTACTTTTAGGATTTTCTAATAAGTATAACTAGGTTGCAAGTATCTGCGATCTGCATAATATTACGCCTCTTTCTGTCATGACTTCTCTACAATTCAACTTGAAATTTAAACTATAGCGATCGCTGCTAAGCATTGTATAGAGCGAATCAGTCCCTCTAAATTTCTGACTTTAACTAAAAAAGCTTAAGATAAGTTCAGGATGGTTACTAGCTATACTGATTGATTGCAAGGTTTATGGATTACAGCAGTGGTTAGCCAAACACAGCGAGCAAATACAAGCTCTAACAACAAATTTGATACTTCCCTTGATCTCTCAAAATATGAAGCCAAGACTCAGGAAATCGCGAAGAAGATTTTAAGTGGCAATGAGAAAGGTTCTTTTTGGTCGAAATTATCTCAGCTTAAGGATGAATTGCGCCTTGATGACAAGCTCATGGCTTGGACGATGGAAAATGAAGGCTTACGAGTGCAATTATTTAGATTGATCGATTGCTTGCCAGCATTGCAGAGCAAAGCTGAAATTGCGCGACATATGCAGGAATATCTCGCCAGTGATGCGGTGGAAGTTCCTGCTTTACGTGCCTTATTGAATTTCAGTACCGACAATCCCAATTCAATTCCTGCAACCGCAGCAGCAACTACCCTCTCGACCGCAGTGGCAACCCTCGCTAAACGCTACATCTGCGGTGAGAACTTATCAGAAGCAACTAAATCCATTGAGAAACTGCGGCGCGATCGCTTTGCCTTTACAATGGATTTGCTCGGTGAAGCAGTGATTAGTGAAGTGGAAGCAGGTGAATATCTCAATCGCTATATTGGCATGATGGAGGATTTGTCGAACAAGGCAAAGAATTGGGGCTTGATCGATCAGATTGATAAAGCCGATGGAGAAGAACTTAAGCGCGTGCAAGTTTCTGTAAAACTTAGCGCTTTTTATTCCCAATTCGATCCTTTAGATCCAGTAAAAACGACCGAGAAAGTCAGCGAACCTGCCAGAATTCTACTGCGTAAAGCTAAAGAGTTAGGCTGTGGTATCCATTTTGATATGGAGCAGTATGAGTTCAAATCGCTCACATTACAAATTCTCAAACAAGTTTTAATAGAACCAGAATTTCGCGATCGCACAGATGTAGGAATTACACTACAAGGCTATTTGCGCGATAGTGAGCAGGATTTACGCGATTTAGTGGAATGGGCAAAGTTGCGTGGTAAGCCTGTGACGGTGCGCCTAGTCAAGGGAGCCTATTGGGATCGGGAAACGATTCGTTCCTATCAACAGGGTTGGGCTATTCCCGTATTTTCCGATAAAGTCTCCACTGATGCCAATTACGAGCGCTTGATTCAAATTCTCTTAGAAAATCATCAATATCTCTATGCGGCGATCGGTAGCCATAATGCGAGATCTTTAGCCAAGGCGATCGCCATTGTCCAAACCCTGAATATCCCCAGTCGTGCTTTTGAAACTCAATGTCTCTATGGGATGGGTGACAAGTTTGCTAAGGCGATCGCGGATATGGGATATCGGGTACGTGTTTACTGCCCCTTTGGTGATTTAATCCCCGGGATGTCTTATCTGATTCGCCGCCTGTTGGAGAATACTGCCAATAGTTCCTTTTTAAGAATTAGTGGTGAAGGTGTTGATATTAGCAAACTAATTGCTGCGCCTGTGATGACGGAACGGGATACGAATTACAATGGCGCACCTGCTCTAAATATCTTTGATGGCTTTGTCAATTCTAGCGATCGCGACTATGCGATTAATGATGAGAGGGAAGCCGCCCAAACTGCTTTACAACAAGTTCGCCGCCAACTTGGTAAAACCTATTTGCCGATCATCAATGGTCAAGCGGTAGAAACGGAAACCTATATCGAATCCGTTAATCCTGCGAACTCTTCGCAAGTAGTCGGCAAAATCGGTCTAGCCAGCATCGACCAAGCCGAAGAAGCCGTGAAGTCAGCAAAATCCGCTTTTGCGTCATGGAAGAAACTCAGCGCTAAAGAACGGGGTGATATTCTCCGCAAAGCTGCCGATATCATGGAAGAGAAGCGCGAAGAATTAATCGCGTGGATTTGCTGGGAAGTTGCTAAACCCATTCGCGAAGGTGATGGTGAAGTTTCCGAAGCGATCGACTTCTGCCGCTACTATGCTAAGGAAATGGAACGCCTCGAATCGGGCGTACAGCGCAATATTCCTGGGGAAGATAACACTTATATCTATCAACCTCGCGGCGTGGTGGTCGTGATTTCGCCTTGGAACTTTCCCTTTGCGATCGCTTTGGGAATGAGCGTAGCTGCGATCGCCGCAGGAAATACCGTCATTCTTAAACCCGCCGAACAGTCGTCAGTAATTGGCGCAAAGATTGCCGAAGTTCTCCAAGCCGCAGGTTTACCCACAGGCGTATTTACCTATCTTCCCGCCAAAGGTTCCACCGTAGGTTCCCATTTAGTCAAACATCCCGATGTCCATCTAATTGCCTTCACAGGTTCGCAACAAGTCGGCTGTCAAATCGTCACCGAAGCTTCCATTTTGCGACCTAAGCAGAAGCACATGAAGCGAGTGATTGCCGAAATGGGTGGCAAAAATGGCATCATCATCGATGAGAGCGCTGACCTCGATCAAGCCGTAGTAGGCGTAATGAATTCCGCCTTCGGTTTTGCTGGTCAGAAATGTTCCGCTTGTTCGAGAGCGATCGTTCTCGCTCCCGTTTACGATAACTTCATGGAACGCCTTGTAGAAGCTACGCGATCGCTAAAGGTTGGTGAAGCCCATCTCCCTGACACCAAATTCAGTGCTGTAATCGATGGAGCCGCCCAAAAGAACATTCTCAACTACATCGCCAAAGGGAAAGAGACTGCAAAACTTGCCTTTGAAGGAGAAGTTCCCAATCACGGTTTCTATGTACCACCCACCATCTTTAGCGATGTTGATCCTGACAGTGCGATCGCCCAAGAGGAAATCTTTGGTCCCGTATTGGCGGTAATCAAGGCACAGAGTTTTGATGAGGCATTGGCGATCGCGAATGGCACTAACTTCGCGCTCACGGGTGGCTTATATTCGCGAACTCCTTCCCATATCGAACGCGCCTATCGCGAGTTTGAAGTGGGCAATCTCTACATCAATCGCGGCATCACTGGCGCATTGGTAGATCGCCATCCCTTCGGTGGGTTCAAGCTAAGTGGTATCGGTTCCAAAGCTGGCGGACGCGATTATCTATTGCAGTTCCTAGAGCCAAGGTCGATCACCGAAAACACTCAGCGTCAAGGCTTTGCGCCTCTTGATGGGATTGAGTAATTAGATTCAGACAAGGGGCTTTAAGCCCCTTGTTCTTTGAGATATACTTGGTAAATGCTGTATCGCATCGCCTAAATCTATGACCCAGACTATTGAGCAAAAATCTACGCTATACGATCGCGATCTTAATTTATGGTTAGAAGAGGCGATCGCGAAGTTAAAAGCAGGTGATTTTCAGAATTTAGATGTCGAAAACTTAATTGAGGAGTTAGAAGGTTTGGCGGGTAGAGATAGGCGCGAATTAGAGTCACGTTTGACTAGATTGATTGAGCATATCCTCAAACGTTGTTATGTAAATCTGCCTGAGTGTTATCGAGGTTGGGAAATTACAATCGTTAATCAAAGGGCTGAATTAACTACACTATTAGAGCAGTCTCCCAGTCTGAAAGGTCATTTCTCACAGGTTTTTGACCGTGCTTTTGACACTGCTCTCAAACTGGTAAGGCTAGAATATCCTGACACTAATTTTCCTAATGTATGGCAATTTAGCCGAGATGCTAAGAAAGTTTTAAATTTAAATTTTTGGACAAGTGTTTAGAAACTTATGACCCAAACTATCGAGCAAAAATCTACGCTCTACGATCGCGATCTTAATTTGTGGTTAGAAGAGGCGATCGCGAAGTTAAAAGCTGGTGATTTTCAAAATCTAGATGTCGAAAACTTAATTGAGGAGTTAGAAGGGTTGGCGGGTAGAGATAGGCGTGAACTCAAGCGAAGATTGACGACACTGATAGAGCATATTCTCAAGCGTTGCTATGTCAAGAGTGAGTATGACTATGCGGGGTGGGTTGTCACAATTGTTAGGACTCGCAATGATATTCAAGATATTCTCGAACAGTCTCCAAGTTTAAAAGGCTATATCAATAGTCCTGAGTTATTCCAAAAAGCTTTTGATGATGCTTTAAAGGTTGTGAAGGCTCATCCAGATTATAAATCTGTAAATTTCCCTAAAATATGGCAGTTTAGCCGAGATATTGACGATATACTCAATCTTGATTTCTGGAAAGAAATTTAAATACACCTTTTGATGGAATTGATTAATTAGATAAGGCATACCCAAGAACAGGTAGAAATATAATGTCATCTGAATCTAGACAATATATAGAAGTTGCTGCATCGTTAGAACAACGAAAGGCTATGGCAGTGTTAGCCAAAGAGTTTACAAAAAAAGTTGCTGACAAAACATATAAACCTATTTTTGAGGAATGGTCACGCAACTATTTGATGCAAGAGAATAACCGAGTAGGTTATAAGGCGAAGTATTGCAGCATAGATCAAGAAATGGATAAGGAAATAAAAGATGCAATTGAGTATTTAAAAAATTGGATACCTCAAAATTTTAAGCCTTCAAAATCCGAACAAGATCTAAAGACACAAAATCAAATTGTAAAAAAAATTTTGAATTCATCTACAAACATGATTATCAAAATATGTACACGAGAACGAATATTAGTATATTACAAGCATTTAAATCCACAAGAAGGAGAGACACTTATTAATAAACTGATTAGTAGCAATAGATATAGCAATGACGTAGATATTGATGAAATTTATGAATATAAGGCTTTAATCTTGCAGTGGGCACAAAAAAAGATAGATATTAAAAATTTCAACTAAGATATTTATGAAAAAAGCTTTTTTGATAATTGATAATTCACATAGAGTCTTAATTGATGCTGAAGATGTAAAACATTCTGACTTTAGTAAAATATTTCAATGCCCTGAGTGTAACGCCACGCTCCATTGGAGATCAGGATTTACAAGAAATGGGAGTTTAGTTAATCCAGCATTTATTCATCCTAATGGCAATTTAGATGATTGTTCATTACGGGTTGATTTTTATATTAACTCGAAAAAGGAATTGTCAATCTTAGATAATTCATCAAGAGGTCAAAAAAGAAAGAAACTAGAGGCTTCTTTTCTACAATGTTTGCATCATTATCAATCAAACAATATTTCTGAAATCTATTCATTTGAACACTATCTATATTCTTTAAACCTAAAAAATAACTATAATTTACTGGCAGCTATAATTTTTTTAAATGAAGAATCTTTGCATAGACAAATTAGTGTTAATTCGAGAATAAATAAAGTACATCCAGACCCATTTTTATTGATACAAGCTGCCTCTAAAGTTATTGAATTAAGTCAATCTTATAGATACATAAAAAGCAAAATTATAGATTTTGAAAAACAATTGTTATCTCAGCCTTGCTACATGGATTATGTCATTTTTAAAAATGAGCAGACAAACAAAAATATTTCAGTGCAAGACCTTATTAAAACTCATTCTCAAGAACTAGAAGGGATTTTTAAATATATTCAAAGTAGTTCGTATGAAATGAAGAGAGATTTTCTTGCAGAAATAATATGGGGAGATTTACAGCTACCTTTAAATATTGATTCAATTTGGAATCCTGTAGAAATATCAGCGATTAGAGAATGTTTTGGTTTGAATATTTTAGAGGATATTCAAAAAATAAAGCTAAGAAGAGAGACAGGAATTAGAAATATATCCTGTTTCAGCGTTGATATGCTTAAAGAATTATGTAAAGATCCACTCCTTTCAAATAAATCCTTTTCAGATAACAGTTTTTTTCATTCATTTATCGAATTTATATTGTTAAAAATATGGGATTCAATTAAGTTTTATGATTGGTCATCATTACCTGAGTTTTATTCTTAGGAAGTAATCTTATTCTGATTTAATTACAATCGATAAATAAAAAATTATGATTAAAACTCAAATTTTAGAAGTAATCAAACAAATGCCAAATCGCGATCGCCTAGAGGTAATCGAATTTGCCTTAAAGCTGCTACGGCAAGACATAGACAAACCAGAAAAACTTAGCTTAAGGGAAACTGCCGAAATCATGCGCCCGTTCTATGCTGAAAATAGCAGCCTAACTGAGTTTGTGGATGAATTTTAGCGTTGTTTTGAATATTGATGACTAAAGCTAAAATAGTATCAAAAGTAGTTGAATAACACCTATGAAACTAGATCGCATTATTGTCAACCCTAAACGGATGAATGGACAGCCCTGTATTCGCAACCTCCGCATTACAGTCCGTCGATTAATGGAACTACTAGCAATCTACAGCGATCGCGCCGAACTATATCAAGAATTTCCAGAACTAGAAGAAGAAGACATTAGACAAGCACTAATTTTCGTATCATCTTATCTTGACGATCGCATCATTCAATTACCAAGCATCTATGAAACTGCTGCTTGATCAAGGTTTACCGCGATCGGCGGCGATATTACTACGAGAGTCAAATGTTGACGCTGTTCATGTTGGCGAAATCGCGATGTCTGAATCTGAAGATTTAGACATCATCACAAGAGCAGATCAAGACAATCGTATAGTTGTTACACTAGACGCAGATTTTCATACCTTACTTGCTCTAAATGAATTAACCTCTCCATCAGTCATTCGGATTCGGATTGAAGGTTTAAAAGCTGAGGCATTGAAAAAGTTATTGTTAGCAGTAATAATTGAATGTACCGAAGATTTACAAAACGGATCAGCCATCACCATTGACTCTAATCGCGTTCGCATCCGCAAACTGCCATTAATCCATAGTTGAATACTTCTCACCTAAATGCTGTATCGCATTGCCTAAACCTATGACTCAAGCCATTGAACAAAAATCCACGCTATATGATCGCGATCTGAATTTGTGGTTAGAAGAGGCGAATATGCCGGACAAGAGCGCTATAAGCTTCTTAACATTTTTACATTTTAATGTACCAAAAATGATACGATAGCAAAACCTAAATTAAATACTCACTTATTTACCACTTAATCTCTAACTTTTAAGGTTTTTTGCTGCAATTTTCCTATGAGCAATATTAAGAGAATTAAAGCAATCTTTTTCAAAACCGAATCTGGCAAAGAACCTGTTAGGGATTGGCTGATGACTTTATCGAAAGAAGATAGACAAAAAATAGGAGAAGACATTAAAACAATTGAGTTTGGATTTCCTATCGGAATGCCTACTTGTCGCCCTATGGGTAAGGGATTGTATGAGGTGCGTACTAGCCTTGAAAATACGATTACCAGAGTTCTGTTTTGTGTGGAAGGAGAGCAAATGATTCTTCTGCATGGGTTTACTAAGAAAACGCAAAAAACACCTAAAGAAGATTTAAATTTAGCTATCAAGCGCCAATTTGAGTTTAAAAATAAAGCTAGGAGTTAACCATGTCTAATAATTGTCATTTAGGTTCTGCTTTTGATGACTTTCTAGAACAGGAAGGAATTTTAAACGAAGTAACAGAAGTTGCGTTGAAGCGTGTTTTAGCTTGGCAAGTTGAACAAGCAATGAAGGAACGTGGCTTAACTAAATCCAAAATGGCGAAGTCTATGCAAACTAGCCGCGCAGCACTAGATCGCTTACTTGATCCTGAGTATGATTCAGTAACATTACGAACTTTAGATAAAGCAGCTAGGGCAGTAGGTAAAAGAATTAAGATAGATTTGGTTGATGTTGTCTAAAATATCCCCTAACTAAAACCTATGACCCAGACTATTGAGCAAAAATCCACGCTGTACGATCGCGATCTTAATTTGTGGTTAGAAGAGGCGATCGCTAAAAAAGTATTAAACTTAAATTTTGGGACAAGTCTTTAGGAACCTATTGATATTTGCATGGATAAACAACAAAGAATTGCTCAAGCTATAAAGGATGTCATATCTAAAATGATGGATCGAGTAATGGATCGTGTTCTAATTACCGATCCTTTTATCAAAGAAAATCATCGAGCCAACAAACCACTTTATGCAGCATTAGTGCCTGATGAAATTTTTAAAGGTTCACATTTTGAGAGAAGATTTGTAACTCCATTTGGTCTTGTATGGGAAAAGTTAGCTCAAGTTGTTGCCCTAGAAGCTCATGGCAATTGCCAAATGGGGCATACAATTAGTGGTACAGTTGCGCAAGAGAGTCTGAGAAGAATTCAAGAAGTATTAAATAAATTAGAACATAGCAAAGGAAAAAACAAAGTCAAACCTAATTGGAATGAAGAATTACAATATATTCAAGAAGGCGGTGGTAACCAGATTCCAGTAAGCGTAGTTTGTGATATTTTTATCCAGAATGAAGAAAATGGAAAGCGGTATGCCTTTGAGCTTAAAGCTCCATTACCAAATAGTGATCAAACAAAAGTAAGCAAAGAGAAGCTATTTAAACTTCTGGCAATGGAACCCAAGTTAGTTGATTACGCATACTTTGCCTTGCCATACAACCCTTACGGTCAGAAAGAAGACTATAAATGGGACTTTCCTATGCGATGGTTCAATATGCACGAAGATGAATCTGTATTAATAGGCGATGAATTTTGGGATCTGATTGGAGGGGAAGGCACTTACAACAATTTTATTCAGGAAGTCAATTCATTAGGAAAAGATTACAGAGAACGCATCTATCGTGAATTCTTAGGAATAGAACCACCTCCAGATTTTGACGAGTATTTGTTGAAGTAGAAAAATGTAAGAGGAGATATCAAATGCATAACGCTAAATTTACCTTTATTGATCTTTTTGCTGGAATTGGCGGCTTTAAAATGGCATTAAGTAATAATGGTGGTCATTGCCTTGGATTTAGTGAAATAGATAAAGATGCAATAAACACATATTGTGACAACTTTCAAGTTGAATCGAGTTACAACTTAGGAGATATTACTAAAATCAAAGAGTTACCTGATCACGACTTACTAACTGCTGGAGTTCCTTGTCAAAGTTGGTCTATTGCGGGTAAAAATTTAGGTTTTGATGATGATAGAGGACAGTTATGGAATGACACAATTTATCTACTTCAACAATCTCAGCCAAAAGCCTTTATTTTTGAAAATGTGAAAGGCTTAGTTGATCCGCGCAATAAAAAAGCTTTATCATACATTTTAGAAAGAATTCAAAAAGCAGGATATTACACTAATTACTTTGTGATTAACTCATTTGATTATGGCGTACCACAAAATAGAATTCGCATATACATAATTGGTTTTAAAGAAAAAAAGTACTTTGAAAGATTTACATTACCTAAATGTATTGACAAGAAGCTAAAACTTGGCGACATATTAGGTATTGAAACAAAAATCTCAACAGACAAAAGAATTATCCAAATGGACTTATTTGGAAATGTTGTTGAATCAAAAACAATGAGTCTTTCAAATACAAATGGGTTTAATGACTATTTTTTGTTTAATGATCTTAGAAATGGTCATACAACAATCCATTCATGGGATATTATTGACACCACTCAGCGTCAAAAAGATATTTGTTTGTTATTGCTTAAAAATAGACGTAAAAGCGCCTATGGGCAACTTGATGGTAACCCGTTGTCATTAGAACACTTTCAAAGTCTAGACTCATCTATTAATCAAGATGAAATTAATCAACTGATTGAATTAGCAATCTTAAAGTCCGAAGAGTACAGTTTTACTATAAAAGACTATAGTATTAGCAATTTAACAAAAGAAGAAGGAATACTACTTTCATTTGCAAACGATCACAAAATCATCATTGACAATTTAAATACTCAAAGGATATTTAAAACCGAGAAGATATCCATTGAAAAAACTATTGAATCTCTTAAGGGAAAAAGAATTATTGAATGTCATGAGGTTCGTTATGATTTTAAAAATACTAAGATAAGCACAGGATTATTTGGAGTGAATCGCATATTCTTACCAAGTTCCGACATTTTTCCAACTTTGGTGGCAAGTGATACAAATGATTTTATAACTTTAAATACTATAGAAGCCTCAAATCATGAGGAATTTAAAAACAAATTTATCCAAAAAATTTATAAGCCTAAAGCATTTAGAAGGATTACTAAAAGTGAAGCTTGTTTGATACAGGGATTTCCTAAAGATTTTAAGTTGCCAGAATCAAGAGCAAAATGGATGAAGTTAATCGGTAATAGCGTTTCAGTTCCTGTAATCGATAAGTTATGCAAAGCAATTATTGAAACTGGTGTATTTGAAAATAGGCAAACTATTAGTTTGGACAGTATCAATGATGAGAAAGCAGTTGTTTCTCTGGTAGTCCTAAAAAGGAAAGGATGAGGGAAAATATCTAGATGGTTGTTACAGATTAAAGCAATGTCAGAGTCAAGTCCATCAAGTCCATCATGTCCATCCTGCCAGTCCGTATCAGTAGGTTAAAAACGGTAGTACTCGGCATGGCAAAACAAAATTATAAATGTCGGGACTGTGGTCGTCAATTTGTAGAAAATCCACAGTGGCAGAGAGTTTCAGAGCGTAT
>NZ_ALWB01000170.1 GCF_000332215.1 Pseudanabaena biceps PCC 7429 | reverse complement strand
AGATAGCCTTGCCGAAAGATTACGGGAAGATCGGGTAAGAGCATAATTCAACCCATTTTATCTGGATTAGAGTTAGGAGACACGACCGATGATGATCGGCGTTACTTGTTGGACTTAGGTTTAGTGGTGCGAAGTCAGGAAGGCGGTTTGAAGATTGCTAATCCGATTTATCAAGAAGTTATTCCCAGAGTTTTATCTCAAGGAGTGCAAGATAGTCTGCCAATGATTCAACCTAGCTGGCTGAATGTTGATGGAAGTCTCAATGCTGAAGTCCTACTTAATGCTTTTCTAGTTTTTTGGCGACAACATGGTGAGCCATTATTTAAGAGTGCTAATTATCCAGAGATTGCGCCGCATCTGGTGCTGATGGCATTTCTACACCGAGTTGTGAATGGTGCTGGGACGCTGGAAAGAGAATATGCGATTGGTTCGGGGAGAATGGATATTTGTTTGCGCTATGGCACAGTGATTTTGGGAATGGAGTTGAAGGTATGGCGAGACAAGAAGCCAGATCCACTCAAGGAAGGACTAAAGCAGTTGGATAAATATTTATCAGGATTGAGCTTGGATACAGGATGGTTAGTGATTTTTGATCGCCGTTCTGGGTTACCATCGCTAAGCGATCGCACCACCACTGAAAATGTGATTAGTCCCGCAGGACGGGAAATCATTGTGATTTGGGGATAGACACCTAACTTATCAACATTTTAACATTTGAGAAATATGAGATTAGAAATATGAGAGCCCAGTTGACGATAGATAAAATCGAGATTGAAAGCATATTGTCCTTACTAGCCACCTATCGCCTACTACCAAACTTTCAACGGGAACAAACCATAGATCGCGAGATCGCCAACATAAGCATTAGCCCAGAAGAGATTGCCCTCGCATTACAACAATTCCAGCAACGCTACCAATTGACGAGCCAAGAAGCAGTTCAGAAATACATCCAGATTTATTCTCTTACGGACATCCAACTACAAGCGATCGCTCTGCGCGAATACAAAATCGAAAAATTCAAACAGCAAACATGGGGCAACCGACTGGAATCCACCTTTTTAAACAATCGCGCCAACCTAGATCGAGCCACCTACTCCCTCATAAGACATAAAAACCCCGAACTTATCCAAGAATTATTCTTTCGGATTCAAGGAGGCGAGCAATCCTTTGCCGAACTCGCATCCCAATACTCACAGGGAGCAGAAGCCCAAACAGGAGGACAGATTGGACCCATAGCCCTCAGTAAACTACCACCCATCATGGCGGATAAACTGCGCAACAGCCGTCCCCAGCAAATACATCCACCATTTCTGTTAGAAGAATGGTTCGTAATTTTACGCCTAGAGAAACTAATGCCCGCCCAATTTGACCCTCAGACCCAGCAACTACTACTCAATCAATTATTTGAACAATTTTTGCAAGAGCAAAAGTTACAAGAACAAAATATGATAATAACCAGTAGTCTCGCCGTTAGTCCTTAATTTTGAATGACCACCAAAATCCATGCAATTCAAGAACTTCTCGATCGCATCCCCCTATTACAAACCATAGATCGGCAACTTTTAACAGAACTAAGCGATCGCCTACAACCATTACGCTATCGCATGGGGCAAGTGATTTTGCGGCGCGAGACCATGCCAGCCCAAATCATGTTTTTATGGGAAGGACAAGCCCGACTACTCGCCCAAATACCGCAAACAACATCCCCGATCACCCTAGAGATCCTTAAACCAGGAGCCATAATCGGCTGGGCAAGCCTGATGCGCAACCTACCCTGCGAAACAGCAATCGCCTCCATTGAAAGCATCTGTTTTGCCCTAGATGCAAGAGATTTCCTACAATTCTGCGATCGCGACCCAGCATTTAAAGCCGCATTTAGCAATCAAATCTCGGCTTCGGAAGTATTCGACCTCCTAACGATCGAAATGGAACGAAGGGCGCAAGCCCCCAGCAACTTTCCCCAACTAACCCGCGAGGTTTGGCAACAAGCAGCCGTAACGACCTTCTCATCGGGAAAAATACCCCTCACAAAACTCGCCCCCGACCTTATTTGGCTAGTAAGTGGCGGTCAAAACATCCCAATTCCCGTGGGAAGCCGCCTCGAACTGAAACGCGATTTTATCGAAATTCCCGAAGATAGCTATCTACGATTGATAGGTCTGCGCGACAACTTTGCCCCACCCATCGAAGCAATCGCAGAAATACCGCCCCACCCCACCGCCTTTGATATCCCCTACGCCCCCGACCTACCGACGGTTGCCGATATTGACGAGCGGAAGATACAAGACTATCCCCATATATATGGTAGGGGACCAATCGATGCCTCAGTCGCTTGCTTTGAGATGCTAGCCAAATACTGGCGGATGCCCTTTAATCGCCATGCGATCGCCCGCGCGATCGCCAGCCAATACCATCGTTCCCAAAAAGTTTCTCTCCAATTATGCGGCATGATTGCCGAACTGATGGGCTTAAACGGACAATTAGTCACCATTCCCACCAGCGCAATTAGCCAGATTCCCACCCCCGCCCTATTACCATGGCAAGATACCTTTGCCGTTCTCTATAAAACCAGCGATCGCGAACTGGTATTAGGTATTCCCGAACAAGGAATTACGATTAAAAAAATAGCGCAATTCGCCGAGCTATGGGGGGAATCAGGACAGATTTTAATCGTTCAACCAACCAAAGACACACCCAAACAGAAATTTGGCTTATCTTGGTTCTTACCCTATCTCAAGCGCTATCGCAGTCCCCTGATCACCGTTCTATTTGCTTCTTTTTTTGTACAGCTATTGGGATTGGCAAATCCGCTGATCACTCAGGTAATCATCGACAAAGTAATCAATCAAAATGCCCCTGCAACCTTAAATACCCTAGGCATACTCCTATTGACGATCGCCGTATTTGAAGCAGTAATCAGCGCATTGCGAACCTATCTATTTGTGAATACAACCAATCGCATCGACCTAACCTTAGGCTCGGAAACCATCGACCACTTGGTCAGACTGCCCTTGCGTTATTTTGAAAAGCGTTCAGTCGGTGAACTATCTAGTCGAATTGGCGAACTAGAAAACATCCGTCAATTTCTCACAGGTACAGCACTGACGGTCGTTCTTGATGCCGTCTTTTCGGTAATCTATATCGTCGTCATGATTTTCTATAGCTGGCTCCTAACCCTAGTAGCTCTAGGGACAGTGCCGCTATTTGGACTACTCACCTTCATCGTTGCCCCCATCGTGCGATCGCAACTGCGGACAAAAGCCGAACGCAACGCCGAGACGCAATCCTATCTAGTCGAAGTGGTTTCAGGAATCCAGACAGTGAAAGCCCAAAGCATTGAATTGCAATCACGGTGGGAATGGCAACGACGCTATGCCCGTTATATGTCCGATGGATTTAAAACAGTGGTGACTTCGACTACAGCAGGTTCGATGAGCCAGTTCTTAAACCAGTTCTCTAGTTTGCTATTGCTATGGGTCGGCGCATATCTAGTCCTCGATGGCAAGCTAACCTTAGGGCAGTTAATCGCCTTTCGGATCATTGCTGGCTATACGACATCGCCATTACTGCGCCTGATTCAGCTTTGGCAAAATTTCCAAGAGACCGCCCTCTCCCTAGAACGCCTCAGCGATATCATCAATCATCCCCAAGAACAAGAAGCCGCAGGTCGTCGCAATATTCCCATGCCCGCGATCTTAGGAGCGGTCCGCTATGAAAATGTCAATTCCCGTTTCAATCCCCATGGGAATCTACAGCTTAATAGCGTTAATTTAGAAGTGCCCTCAGGTAAGTTTGTCGGAGTCGTAGGTACTAGTGGTGCGGGCAAGAGTACCCTGACAAAATTATTGACGCGACTCTACGATCCCGAAGCAGGTCGGATTCTCATCGATGAATATGATATCGGTAAGGTCGAGCTTTATTCATTACGCCGACAGATCGGCGTAGTTTTACAAGATACCCTACTTTTTGATGGAACCGTCCAGCAAAACATTGCCTTGACCAATCCCGATGCTAGTCCCGACGAAATCATTGCAGCTGCGCGTATAGCTTGTGCCCATGACTTTATCATGCAGCTACCTCAAGGATATGAGTCAAGGGTGGGCGAACGTGGGGCCGCACTGTCAGGGGGCAAAGACAAAGAATAGCGATCGCGCGGACAGTATTGCAGAAACCAAAACTATTAATTCTGGATGAAGCAACGAGCGCTTTAGATTATAATACCGAGCGCCAAGTCTGCTTGAATCTTGCCGAAGAATTTCGAGGTCGAACGGTCTTTTTTATTACCCATCGTCTGGCGACGATTCGGAATGCCGATCTGATTGTGGTGATGGATAGCGGTCGGGTGGCGGAGCAGGGAACTCACCATGAATTGATGGCGATCGAAGGCAATTACTACTGCTTATATCGCCAACAGGAAGCGGCTGGAGACCCATAGTGTTGGAGGTGCCAAGCACCAAAACCTGATCTCTCACTACCAATTCCCGAAAGTGTGACAACACTTTCGGGAATTAGAACCCAAACCTAGTAAGGGTTTAAAAAATTAAAAATGGCTATGCCATTTTTAGTTTTGGGATAACTTGATGAATTTAATATTTGGAGAAAATTCAATTCGGTGGCAGTAAAAATATGATGAATGGAAGTGGGAAGCAGCAAAATGGGAAGAAACAAAATGGCGATCGCGATCTTGAGGAAATTCAATCGCAGCATTTAGAAGTAATATCGCCTCAAGACATGGGGGATGGCAGTAAGAACGAAAATAATGACGCGAAAAATAACGCGAAAAATAATGCAAAAACACCAAAGGGCAACTCTTCCCAAAATAGTTTTGATCAACCCTTAGTATTGAGTCAATCGCCTAAATGGATTCAAACAATTTTATGGACTTTTCTCGGTGCGTTAACCGTAGGCTTGGTCTGGGCTTCGGTCGCCAAGATTGAGGAGTCTATTCCCGCCCAAGGGAAATTAGAGCCTCAGGGGGCAGTCAAAGAGGTGCGTTTACCTGCCAATGGCGTACTAAAGGAGATCTTAGTGCAGGATGGGCAGAGGGTCAAAACGGGAGATGTCTTGCTGCGGATTGATGCAACTGCCGCTAAGGCTCAGCTTGAGTCGCTCCAAAAATTGCGGCGGAATTTGCAACAGGAAAATCAGTTCTATCGGGATGTGCTCAATGGCAAGCGATCGGTCATTGACCCTGCCAAGGCTGTGGCTGTGCCTGCGGAGTTCCTTGCCCTTGCCCGCAATCGTGAGGCTCTGGCTACGGAAATCGAAATGTATCGGATGCAGGTCAATGGGGGTAGTGCTAGTTTGACGAGCGATCAGCAGGATCGGCTGACCGCTAATCGAGCTGAACTGAGTTCTAGATCTCAAGCGGCTGAAGCCAATATCGCTCAGTTAGTAGAACAGCTTAACCAAACGCGGATTAACCGTGCTGGTCGTCAGAGTTCGTTGGCGATCGACAAAAAAATTCTCGACGATATTGAGGTTGTTGCCAAAGAGGGCGGGATTCCTCGTTCCCAATATCTCAAGCAGAAACAACAGGTACTGACGACAGAATCCGAGATCCGTCAGCTTGCGCAGGAGGAAATGCGAATTAAGGCGGCGATCGCTGAAGGTAAGGCTCGTCTTAATAATACCTTTGATACGACGCGCAAGGAATTGACTGCTCAAATTGCGGATAATACTAAGCGGATGGCGGAGATTGACAGCCAGTTTACTAAGGCTTTGGTGGATAACAGCAAGCGGATTGCGGAGATTGATGGTCAGGTTCGTCAGGCGGAGGTTACTCTCAAATACCAAGAGCTGCGGGCTCCTGCGGCGGGTACGATATTTGAGTTGAAGGCGGGGCTGGGCTATGTGGCGAATATGAATGCGAGTGAGGTCGTTCTCAAAATTGTGCCCGATGATCTGCTGGTTGCGAAGGTGTTTATCACTAATCAGGATATTGGTTTTGTGAAGGAGAATATGCCTGTTGATGTGCGGATTGATTCTTTCCCTTTTACTGAGTTTGGAGATGTGAAGGGGAAGTTAATCTGGATTGGTTCTGATGCCTTACCGCCTGATCAATCCCATCCGACCTATCGCTTTCCTGCGAAGGTGCTCATGGAACGACAGTCTTTGAGTATTAATGGTCGCGAAATTCGTTTGCAGTCTGGTATGTCGCTGATGGCGAATATCAAAATTCGCGATCGCACTGTCATGAGTCTGTTTACTGATTTCTTTGTCAAAAATACTGAAAGTCTCAAGTTTGTTCGCTAGTTTTATCTGGCAAAGCCTAAAGCCTCTGATTGCCTCTAAGGTGATTTAGGCTTTGGCTTTGGATGACTTTGGCTTCTTGGTTGGTTGGGCAGCAAGTTTTTGCAGTTTTTGGACTTGTTTGAGGCTTAGTCCTGTGAATTGGGCGATTAAATCCATAGACATATTGGAACGCATCATGTTTATGGCGATTTGTTTCGTTGCTTTAGCTAGACCTTCAGCCTCGCCTTCAGCCTTGCCTTCAGCCTTGCCTTCGGCTTTGCCTTCTAGTAGAATTTCTTGATAAATAACTGATTCTTTCATAATTTCGCTCCTTAAAAGTCTTTGGATGATCTCTTTATTCAGGGCTATACCTGATATTATAGCTGTCGATGCGGCGACGTTGCTTTGTACTTGTTTGTCTGCAATATTTTCGATTTGTTTGGCAACTTGTCTTAGGGTTTCTGTGGGGTTTTCGGTTTTTGTTAGTACAGCGAAGGGAAAGAGTCCTTGGTATTGCTGAAATATTTCTGTGGGCTGTTCCCATATTCTGATGACGTTAAATTCATGGTTTAGCTTGCCAATGCTAAAGTTTGTTTCATGGACTAGGGGAGATTGACTGGGGGTGAGGTAGATAACGACTTGATGTATTTGTCTTTCTGGGAATTTACGATATAGTCGCAGTCGATAGTCAGCCATGCGGAAGGGGATATTTTGATTTGCTTCGGTCTGAAATTCTATATGCAGAATAATTTTGGTTGATTCGAGAAATATCACGGAGTCGGCGCGAATTGGTTCGACTGAGAGTTCCGATGGTTCGATTTTGGTTAGGGTTATGGCTTCGCCCAATATCCAACTGGCGAAGTCTCTAGAAAAGCTTTCGGCTAAGAATTTGCAAATATTATCGATCATTTTGGGATTCTATCATTTACCGATCGCCTACTCATTTCTACTGGAGTTTAGACTAAGTTGATTAAGCTAATCAGAAAAAGAGCAGGAAAAAGTAACCCAGAGAATGGAGAACTGGGCAAATCCAAGAGAATGAAAAGGAGAATATTTAGGATTAGGAATTAAGGATGTCTTTGTTGACCTTTTTGGGACGAGAAGCGCGTTTTTGAT
>NZ_ALWB01000169.1 GCF_000332215.1 Pseudanabaena biceps PCC 7429 | reverse complement strand
ACTCCCGCGCCGTATAGCCATACCTAAACACCACCGACTCATCAGTCTGGCTAGTCACCCCACCAAACGCATCATAAACAACATGATTTAGCACGTACCCGAATCATCAACGATATCCCTCACACTGCCAAGATGGTCAGTCAAAGCCCAGCGAGTATTGCCATCATTCTCATCCGCCTCAATCTGGTCGATGCCATTGCCAAATAGATATCGATGATTGACATTTCCATTCTCGTCAAACACTAAAGCGATGTTCTGGTCAGAGCCATACACAAATCTCTCCGTCACCGCAGCAAGAGAACCATCGCCATCTGTATCAACTGTCTTGGCAATACGCTGATTGTAGACATCATAGGTATATTCAGCAGTTCTGATAATCTCACCAAGATCATTCTTAACGGTGATACCCGTCAATCTATCCCTAATATCCCAACGATATTCCATCACCTCATTAGTGGATTTATCAGTGCGCTTAGTTCGATTTCCCACAAGGTCATACTCATAGAGATATTTATTGTCCTCCAAGAGTTGATTATTCACACCCGTGACATAGCCATCATTAGTTCTATTGCCATTGCCGTCATAGCTATAACTCTCATTGTCTTGAAAATCATATTCACCCGAAACTAGCTGATTGGTGTCGTCATAGGTATAACTAGAGTTTCCATCATTGCTAGTGACACCCGTGATTCTGTCGCCTTGATCATAGGTTTGGCTGTAGGATGCGATGGTATTCGCACCAGTTCCATTGCTGTGAGTGATATTGGTGAGGCGATTGAGATTGTCGTAAATGTGATTTGTCTCAGCAACGAGATTATTGTCACTGTATCAATATTTGTTGACGACTTGGCTAATGGCATTGTAAGCATAGTCCACCCGCTTATTGCCTTGAGCATTAACAGTCATTCGATTTAACGTGCCAACTGTTTTTTTATCCAAGCGCTTAAATCGGCAGATGATTGCAAGTCAAAGATTGCTTCGGCTAAATCTTCTAGCTGTGCGACAGACAATTTAGAAATCTGAGATTTTATTCTGGGGGATATTTTGCCAAATTTGCGAGTTAGTTGGCGTAGTAGCATTGCCGACTGACCTTTTACCAAGCCGCGCTGTTCGCCAATTTGTAAACCGCGTTGTTCGCCAATTTGCACGCCCTCTTGCATTGCGTCTTGATAAACGCGGGTTTTCTTTAGATCGCTGTGGGTAAACATGGCTTCAACCTCTTGTCTGGTTAGTTTTGGGAATTTATATACTAGTACTGCTTCTATGAATTCTACTACGTTATCTCTCAGTTCGGTGTTTGTTTCTTGTTCGATTTTTTCGGCAAGATTTCTTGCTAGTTTTGGTGCTTTTTTCTCTGATGCCAAAATTAGCTGAATAATCTCGATCGCATGGGAATTTGTTTCTTGCCGCAGCTCTTCTAGATATACGCGCTTAATTCGCCCCAAGGTGATTAGTTCTTGACAGAATTTGTCGGGTGTTGGTTCGCTGTTGTGTTTGGCGAAGATGGCTACGGCTTGCCAGTCTTGGATCGGGCGATATTGGTTGAGATAGAGGAAGATTTCCGCTAGAAATTCGCTGTAGAAGTCTTCTTTGGGTTGAAATTGGACTTCTGCGAAAAAAATGGGTTTGTCGTTGGCGGTGGGCATGAAGATCCCGTCAAACCGAAATGCTTTTTCTTTGATTTCGGCTGAGCTAAATTTGTATCCTTCGGCTTCTGAAATAGGGCGATCTATTAGCTCAAATAGCAGAGTATGGAAAGATTGAAATAGTTGGAAAAATAGGGTGTCCGTTCGCATGACAGTTTAGTTTAGCATGGTGGCTAACCATGTTGAATAGGCGGCGGGTTAGCTTTCGTTAATACGCTGTAAGATTATGCGATCGGGCTTCAATTCTTGTATAGCAATGTTTAGATCTCTTTTACTAGTTTCGGATCGCTATATCTAATTGCTGGCTAAGCTGGAATTGGACGAAATTTTTTTGCTGAAATGACAAGGTCAAGTCTTCCATTATCATATTTTATATATAGTTCCTCAATATAGTAATTTCCAGGTAAACGATCATAATTATAGCCAACAGCAATATAGCCATCAGGAAAGGCGCTACAATCATTCCGCTTAGTTTGATAGGACGAATGAATCTTGCTGATTTTTGTAAAATCTTCATTCGAGCAAAATGAATCCCTTCTGTATCCTGAATACCTTAAGGACTGAAGACTTATAAAGCGTGCTTTTTCATCACTACTTTGCCTATGTGAACGTAAGAGATGAAAATAGAATGGAATAGGAAACACACTATCTACCACCATATTTGCAAGCTCGGTAAAATCGTTTATGAGTAAAGAAGTTTCATCACCACGACGAGGGAGTTGAATTGCTTGATATGGAGGTAATGGTGATACCAGAGGCGCATAAAACCACAACATATAAAGCAGCAAAATCATCAAGAACGGTATCCCAAAAATGCTGATGAGTATAAACTTTTTAAGATGCTTTTTCATAAAAATAATGTTAAGGAATAAATCTTCTAAATGTATATGGATGATATGTCGGAATTCTCGAAATTTGGACTCCATCAAATTGCACCCCCTTAGTAGGAGTATAACCATCCCTTGCACTTATATATAATCCATGATTTAACAAGATTCCAGTGTGTCCATAAGTTAGAGGAGGAAGATTCTCATGTGCACTAGTATCAAAAGAGATAATATCGCCAAGTTTTTGTTCTCCTCTTTGAAGGATTGGCAACCTTGGAATAAATTTATTTGGATCAGCTAAGTCGGTAGCGCTTATAGGATAAGGATAACGGAATAACTCTCCTTCATACGTCGGATAAGTGCTATTAGTACCACCCTCGCCATATTTACGGTCAGCCCCCAAAGCAAAAGCATCTCCGACAAATCGATTACATGTATTTACTACAGGATGTAAAAAATCACTCTGAAATGCTCTGACTTTCATCCCAAAGGCTGGTACTGAAGCATTTTTGCTGTGGTAAAGATTTGCATCGGGAGAAAGGGCTAAATTCAAGGCAAAAAAAGCAGCTTTAATTCTATCAGGATCTTGTTCGGGTGGTGTTTGGGTTCGTAGAATATAGTCCTGCAAATCATCTGCTACTTTTCGTAAGTCTCTCGCAAAATTACTTGGCAATCCCTGCTTTTGGGCAAGTGATAGTACAGGATCAGTTTTTTCTGTCTCATTTGCAAAAAATCTTAAGCCCGATAGTACATGTAATTCATCTTGATTGATTGGTCTTAAACCTATAGGATCTGTTAAATCTACTGGACTATTGAACACATAGCGATAAAGATTAGAATCACCACCTTTGAAACTAATCGGATCTTCAGAGATAAACTTACCAGTAAACGAATCCAAATACCTAGCACGGTTATACTGCAACCCACTCTCAGCATCCAATTCCCGCGCCGTATAGCCATACCTAAACACCACCGACTCATCAGTCTGACTAGTGACACCACCAAACGCATCATAAACAACATGATTCAGCACCGTACCCGAATCATCAACGATATCCCTCACACTGCCAAGATGGTCAGTCAAAGCCCAACGAGTATTGCCATCATTCTCATCCGCCTCAATCTGGTCAACACCATTACCAAACAGATATCGATGATTGACATTCCCATTCTCGTCAAACACTAAAGCGATGTTCTGGTCACTGCCATACACAAATCTCTCTGTCACCGCAGCAAGAGAACCATCGCCATCTGTATCAACTGTCTTCGCAATCCTCTGATTGTAGACATCATAAGTATATTCAGCAGTTCTGATAATCTCACCAAGAGCATTCTTAACGGTGATACCCGTCAATCTATCCCTGATATCCCAACGATATTCCATCACCTCATTAGTGGATTTATCAGTGCGCTTGGTGCGATTTCCCACAAGGTCATACTCATAGAGATATTTGTTATCTTCTAAGAGTTGATTATTTATACCCGTGACATAGCCATCATTAGTTCTATTACCATTGCTGTCATAGCTATAACTCTCATTGTCTTGAAAATCATATTCACCTGAAACTAGCTGATTAGTGTCGTCATAGGTATAACTAGAGTTTCCATCATTGCTACTGATACCCGTGATTCTGTCGCCTTGATCATAGTTTTGGCTGTAGGATGCGATGGTATTCGCACCAGTTCCATTGCTGTGAGTGATATTGGTGAAGCGGTTTAACTGGTCATAGACATGATTTGTATCGACCACCAGATCTGAGCCAGCATAGCGCTTCTTATTTATCACTTGTTGAACTAACATAAACATCCATTTTTCTTGCCTCCTCAAGAAGTTCTTTTGCTCTTTCATCTCCAAATATGCGCAGCAGTATTTCTGGCAACCAGTTATCATCAGTAGCATAATCCAAAGATTTCCAAGCAGTTAAGAACTCAAAAAACTGATCGTCTATTTCAGGACAAGCTTGTCGGATACTATTTATAAACGATTGTGAACCACCTAAAAATGAAAATCCTTCCATATTTTCATGTAGCCCCCAAGCACCGCTAGGAGAGAGCTTAACCTGCCAAGAAGAATGAGTTAATGTGCAATCTCCCTGTTGTTCAAGTGATATAATGTGGCAATACTGTTCTAAAGTATCAACTTCATAGATAAAAGTATCTCCTAGATTCAAGGCTGCATTTCTTAAAGTATTCCAAAAAACCTGTGTGTCGAATGGATTCTTGCACTGTGCACATAAAAACAAACTAGCTTCAAGAGAACTGCTAAAGGGATAAACAATCTGACCTGAAGGTTGAAAAATAGAATCATTAAATACTTTCATTAACACTGGATAAACATTTTTTAAATAATCTTCTTGTAACATCGGTTCCATATAGCACCTTAATTTCTTATAAATTCTCGAAGAGCCGCTCCAGGTATCTCAAGAACACTTTTAAAAAATCCACCAAAATCAACGTCTGGGAAAGTAAATTGTGGAGATGAAACCTTCGATGTTGTTGGATAGGACGAAATAATATTGGCTACTGCTATACGAGCTTTTTGTCTTTCATCTTCATCAAATTGGTTTTGAGGGATATATGTACATTCTTGAGGGGCTTTGTTTTTGTCTTCGTAATTAAACTTAACTTCCTCTATATGCATATAATCGGGGGTTGAATGGCTTCTACTAAATCTATCTACTTTTAAGTCAATTGTTGGAGTAGAGACTCCTTTGATACCGCCGACTTTATTACTTGAGAAGGAACGAAGATTTGCTTTCCCTGCTATTGAGGGTGTGAATCGACCAGTGTCATCCTTCAAATCTCTAAACACCAAACTACCTTCCGAAGGAGGACTCTTCGGATAACTAAGGCTTCCTGTAGTGATCTGATCAAACCAAGCTGCAGCATAAGCATAAGCCACACTGAACTTTGGAAACACCGTATTGTATAGCAACACGATCTTTGAGTTGGGAGATTCGATACTACTTTTGAAAAGAGCTGTTAGTTCTCTAGATTCAAATCCAGACGGGTCAGTTTTTGTAATTGGCTGATTAAAAGCGTATCTGTATAAATTCGCATCTCCTGCTCTAAACCCAATCGGATCTTCACTAATAAACCTTCCCACCGCAGGATCGAAATATCTAGCGCGATTGTATTGCAAACCACTTTCACTGTCTATTTCTCTCGCCGTATAGCCATACCTAAACACCACCGATTCATCAGTCTGACTAGTGACACTACCAAATGCATCATAAACAACATGATTCAGCACCGTACCCGAATCATCAACCACATCCCTCACACTGCCAAGATGGTCAGTCAAAGCCCAGCGAGTATTGCCATCATTCTCATCCGCCTCAATCTGGTCAACACCATTACCAAACAGATATCGATGGTTGACATTCCCATTCTCGTCAAACACTAAAGCGATGTTCTGGTCAGAGCCATACACAAATCTCTCCGTCACCGCAGCAAGAGAACCATCGCCATCTGTATCAACTGTCTTGGCAATACGCTGATTGTAGACATCATAGGTATATTCAGCAGTTCTGATAATCTCGCCAAGATCATTCTTAACGGTGATACCCGTTAACCTATCCCTGATATCCCAACGATATTCCATCACCTCATTAGTGGACTTATCAGTGCGCTTAATTCTATTGCCCACAAGGTCATACTCATAGAGATATTTATTGTCTTCCAAGAGTTGATTATTTACACCCGTGACATAGCCATTATTAGTTCTATTACCATTGCTGTCATAGCTATAACTCTCATTGTCTTGAAAATCATATTCACCCGAAACTAGCTGATTAGTGTCGTCATAGGTATAACTAGAATTTCCATCATTGCTACTGATACCCGTGATTCTGTCGCCTTGATCATAGGTTTGGCTGTAGGATGCGATGGTATTCGCACCATTGCTGTGAGTGATATTGGTGAGGCGGTTGAGATTGTCGTAGGTGTTAGTTGTCTCAGCAACGAGATTATTGTCACTGTATCGATATTTGTTGGTAACTTGACTAATCGCATTGTAAGCATAGTCTACCCGCTTATTGCCTTGAGCGTTAACAGTCAGGCGATTTAATACGTCATATTCACGGGTAGTCTCGATACCAAGACTGCCATTGGTAGTGTCGATCATCGATAACACATTGCCTACATTGTCATAGCTGTAACTCATGATCGTCGTGGGAAGATTAGGAGTCCCTTCGTTACTGATAGCCAGCATCCTACCATCAAGGTCATAGGTATAACTGTAGGTGCTGTCTGGATCGGTGATTTGGGTGAGTTTTCCTGCGGCGTTGTAGGTACTGGTAATACTGCGGGTGACATTACCATTAATGTCTAGCCATTGCTCCTGAGTGCGGCGATTGAGCTTGTCGTAGGTGTATTTTTGGACAGTACCATCGCGATCGGTAATGGACGTGACATTACCCATAGAGTCATAAGCATATTTTCTCGTCGCCCCATTAGCATTAATCTCACGCGCAAGACGGTTAACTGTGTTGGACGGATTGGTGGAATCAAGAAAAGGATTATTAACTACAAATATTTCAGTATATGGTGATTGTCCATCACCTCCTGAGAAAGCAATTGACTCACCATTAGCACTAATAGAAATTGAGGTGTTATTGAGATACATATCTCGCCCTACAGTGACCCCAGCAGTTTTATTTGTCAGGCGATCACGCACAAATATATCACTTCTATTATTTGTATCACCACTAACTAGATTGGAAGCATCAGATATAAAAGCCACAAATCTGCCATCAGCGCTAATTGATGGAGAGCGAGAATAAGAATTTGCTGTTTCTCCATTACTGCTTACATCGACCCGTGTAATTTCCCCTGTCTCGCGATTTTCAACGAATATGCCAGCCAAATCCCGGGAAGCAACAAACTTTCCATCGGCACTAATCTTAGGCTCAAAGGTCTCGAAAGATATTTGAGTAGTCTCTCCCGTCAAATTGTCATGAATATATCCATAAAATGTAGGGTATTCGCCATAAAATCCAACCTCAAAAGTAATAAATCTGCCATCAGCGCTCAAAGAAATAGAAGCACGCCTAGGATTCACCTTTAGCCCTCTGCTATCTACATTAGCAATGGTGGTTTGTCCAGTCTGCCGATCGTGTATGAATAAATCATAACTATTATCCGTATCATTAGCTACCAAATTGGAGGCAAAAGACGCGAACGCGATAAACCTGCCATCCGCACTAATTGCAGGTGAAACATTAGTACTATTTGTATATACATAACTTCCCTCTGCTCCATTACTATTTACACTAACCCTAGTAGTTTCTCTTGTATCTCGATCGTATACAAATACATCTTGACCATTGTTCGTATCATTGGCAACTAGAGTGGAGTTACTAGAAGTGAAAGCAACATATCTGCCATCAGCACTAATAGAATAGGAATCAGCATTACCGATTATGCCACGCGTCTCTCCTGTAACGCGATCATGTACAAATATATTAAAACCAATAGAGCTAGGATCGAGATTGTTAGCATTTGAGGAGAAATACACATATCTACCATCAGCACTAATCAATGGGGATTGAGAACTCGAATTTGCTGGGTCTCCGTTACTATTTACACTTACCTTGGTGATATCGTCTTGGTAATCATATCTTGTCTGATTATTGACAGGATCAATGATCGAAAGTACATTCCCCAATGCATCATAGGTGGTGGTGGTTACTTTGCCTAATGCATCAGTTACCGTATTCTTTCTATTCTTAAGATCATAGCCATATTCTGTGCGTTGTCCTAGTGGGTCAACTATTGCTATTACATTCCCAAATAGATCGTATTCGGTCTTGGTGGATTGATTGAGCAGGTCGATCGCTTCAATACGATGATTCAGATTGTCATAGCGATAGGTACTTGTTTGGTTGAGTTGATTTGTGGTTGCTGTGATATTGCCAACTGCGTCATAGGTAGTTTTAGTGGATTGATTTAATGCATCTTTGACTTCAATCTGGCGATCGCGCGCATCATATAGATAATTCGTAGCGTGATTATTGGCATCGACGGTACTGACGACATTACCCACTGCGTCATAGAGCTTGCGACTGGTAAAACCTAATGCTGAAGTGGTTGTAGTTTGGCGATCGCGGTTGTCATAGCCATAGGAACTAGTCCGATTTAGCTGATCAGTTGTAGCGATCGCATTTCCATTTTTGTCGTAATTGACGGCAGAGATTCCACCCAAAGCATCAATTGTGCGAATTCTTCTGCCAAGTTCATCGTATGCATAAGTCGTGCGATTACCATTAGCGTCAGTTTTGGCAATTAGTTGATCGGCACTGTCATATTCAAAAGTGCTGTTGCCATTAGGCTCTACAATTTTGATTAGCCTGTTTTTAGCATCATATTCACGAGTAGTGATATTCCCATTAGCATCTTTACTCTTGGTTAGATTACTATTCCTATCGTAGGTAGAAGTTTCTCGGCTGCCATCAGTATAGACTATGGCAATCAAGCGGTTTTGAGCGTCATACTGGTACTCAGTTCTGCGATCAAGTTGGTCAATCTCCGCTATCTTGTTACCATTCGCATCATACTCATAACGTATTTCTGGAGATACTAATACTCCCACTCCATCAGGGTCGGCTTCAGTCGTTTTTACCAATCGATTCCGCGCATCATATTCAAATGCAGTCAGCCTTCCCAATTCATCAATCTTGGCGATTTGATTGCCAACTGCATCGTATTCACTCTTGATTCTAGGATTATCAGCTAATGTCGCTGGCGTTTCGTCTGGATAGATCGTTTCAATTAAGCGATTGGCTAGATCGTAACGATACTCAGTCCGTCTTCCTAACTCATCGATTGTCGCTGTTTGATTGCCTGCGGCATCATACTCAAACTGTTGATTTGCTTCATCGACTGTTCCTTTGGCAAAGGTAATTTTAATTGTCCTACCTTGAGCATCATAGTCATAATCAACAATCCTTCCCATTGGATCAATGATCTTATCTTCTAATCCCACAGCCGTATAGGTGTAACTAGTGATCAGGTCATCATCTCCACCCACTTCGCCTACCACACGAGTTGTAGATATCTGGCGATCGCGATTGTCATAGCCATAGATCGTAGTGCGATTAAGCGCATCAGTTTCCGCGATGACATTACCATTTTTGTCATAGCTAGTAACCGTTTCACCACCTAGCGCAGCAATCGTCATCACCCTTCGACCCACTTCATCGTAAATATATTGGGTGCGATTTCCATTGGCATCAGTCTGGGCAATTAGTTGATTTGCGCTGTCGTATTCAAAAGTTGTGTTACCGTTTGGTTGTCTAATCTTAGTGAGTCTACCCATCGCGTCATACTCACGAGTAGTAAGATTATTATTAGCATCCGTACTAGCGATAAGATTACTATCGGCATCATAACTAGAAGTTTCTCGGTAGTCCTAAAAAGGAAAGGATGACCGAGCAGGTAAAGAAGTGTTGTAATGATGAATAAAATTCCAAATGGCCCCAATGTGATTTTCTAGTTTCTTAGAAAAGGATAGAGTTTTTCTAACTAGTCTTGATACTC
>NZ_ALWB01000168.1 GCF_000332215.1 Pseudanabaena biceps PCC 7429 | reverse complement strand
TCTTTGGTTTTTAATTATTGCGAACTACTTATAAATGACTCTCTAAAAGCCCAGAAGAGGTTAGCGGACGCTAACCTCTTCTGGGCTTTTAGAAACTTATTTTTTGACGGAGAGAGAGGGATTCGAACCCTCGTTAAAGTTACCCCTAAACAGCATTTCCAGTGCTGCGCCTTCAACCACTCGGCCATCTCTCCTCGCTTAGCTTCACAATAACCAGTACAAAATGTTTGATTAACTTTGCAAAAGTTGTTTGTTTCGCTGTGCGGATTCTAATCATACCAAAGCTTGGTACATATGCAAGCTTTACAATCCATAAAATCAAAAATTTTTTTGTTGATTTGGCGATCGCCCCACAGAATGCTCAAGCAGCCTGTTGTCGATACCAAGCGATCGTCCTATGCAATCCTTCCTGAAAATTCACAGCGGCACTAAATCCAAAGGCTGTTTTTGCTCTTTCGACATCAAGACAGCGGCGGGGCTGACCATTGGGCTTATCAGTTTCCCAAAGGATTTCCCCTTCATATCCCATTAATTCACAAATTAGATGGATTAGATCCTTAATAGATATTTCTAAACCCGTACCAATATTGACAGGTTCTGAATCGTTATAATTTGCCGATGCCATCACGATCGCTCGCGCCGCATCGTCGGAATAAATGAATTCTCTTGTTGGTGAGCCATCCCCCCATACTAGAATCTGGCGATCGCCTTTTTGCTGAGCTTCATAAACTTTCCGAATTAGGGCTGGGATTACATGGGAACTGCGAGGATCGAAATTATCTTCAGGTCCATATAGATTAACGGGTAAAAGGTAAATGCCATTAAATCCATATTGCTGGCGATAGGACTGCAATTGTACCAGCAAGGCTTTTTTGGCTATGCCATAGGGCGCATTGGTATATTCAGGATAGCCATTCCAGAGATCGTTCTCTTTAAAAGGTACAGGTGTGTGGTTGGGATAGGCGCAAATTGTGCCCACACAAACAAATTTTTTCACCATTGCTTGATAAGCCGCATGAATTAACTGCACACCCATCATGAGATTGTCATAAAAAAGTTCGGCGGGTTTTTCACGGTTTAGCCCAATACCACCGACATGGGCAGCAAGATGAACGATCAAATCCTGATCCTGCACTACTTTTTCACAATTAGCCAGCGATCGCAAATCAAGCTCATGAGATCGCGGCACAGTGATCAAATCTGGATTAGCTCCTGCATCGATTAATTGGGCAATGACCCGCTTACCTAGAAAACCAGCACCACCAGTAACTAAAATCTTTTGATTTTTGAATCGATCTTTAAAATGAAAGTTTGATTGATTTTCTAGCATGAAAAATTTTTGACTAATTTGACTAAAGTACAAATAGATCAAAAGCCCTAATTCATAGGGCTTTTGATCTACCAATTTGAAGGCTGTCCAGCATTCCGCAATGTCGCCACATCTTGAGAATGAGTACCTTTAGGATTAGGCAAATTCAAAGCCTCAAGATCAGCATCAACCATTAACTCCACCAAGTCTTTAAAGGTGACTTTGGGTTCCCAACCAAGCTGCTGTTTCGCTTTACTGGAATCGCCCAGTAACAAATCAACTTCGGCGGGACGGAAATATCGCGGATCAATTTCTACATAATCTTCCCACTTGAGATTGACATAGGTAAAAGCTGCTTCCAGAAATTCCCGTACTGAATGGGTTTCGCCTGTGGATATTACGTAATCGTCAGGTTTTTCTTGCTGCAACATTAGCCACATCGCCTCAACATAGTCCTTGGCGTAGCCCCAATCTCGTTTAGAATCCAGATTTCCCAAGTACAGTTTTTTTTGCTGCCCTGCCACTATGCGGGCGATCGCCCTTGTGATCTTGCGGGTCACAAAAGTCTCACCTCGACGGGGCGACTCATGGTTAAACAAAATGCCATTGCAAGCAAATAAGCCATAGGACTCGCGGTAATTCACGGTTTGCCAATGGGCATATACCTTAGCGCAGGCATAGGGGCTGCGCGGATAGAAGGGGGTAGCCTCATTTTGCGGTACGGCTTGAACTAACCCATACATCTCTGAAGATCCAGCTTGATAAAAACGGATCTGGCGATCATTGCGTTGATGGTAATCGCGGAGAGCCTCTAGTAAGCGCAAGGTTCCCATACCGACGGTGTCCACGGTATATTCTGGAGAGTCAAAACTTACACGCACATGGGACTGAGCGCCCAGATTAAATACTTCATGGGGACGAATTGATTCGAGAATCCGCCCCAGACCAGTCCCATCTGTCAGATCGCCATAGTGCAAAAATAGCTTCGTGTCTGGTAGATGGGGATCTTGATACATATGATCTAAGCGATCGGTATTGATCGTGGAGGATCGCCGTATGATTCCATGCACCTCATACCCTTTTGCTAATAATAGCTCTGATAAATAGGAGCCATCTTGTCCCGTAATGCCAGTAATTAAAGCGCGTTTAGATTTACTCATTAAAAATGGTTAACGTAATCAATAAAAGTTTATGGCAATATGTAGGTAAAGTGATTGGGCTACGTCACTTTGCCTATACTAAAGGCATTTTCCTTCGATTAACATTTTTTCAAATTCTGCCGCAGGCAAGGGTGGACTAAAGAAATATCCTTGGATGCGATCGCAGCCATATTGCCTTAGTAATTGAATTTGTTCTGCGGTTTCGACTCCTTCCGCTACTACCTGCAAAGACAAACTATGGGCTAGCTCTATAATGGCAAGGGAAATCGTCGCATCATGGCGATCGGTGGTGATATCTTGAATGAAGCAATGATCGATTTTGAGCGTATTTACGGGAAAATGCTTGAGATAACTTAAGGATGAATAGCCCGTCCCAAAGTCATCGATCGCGATCTTTACACCCATCGCCTGCAAATGCGATAGCACCTGAATGGTCAGTTCCGCATTTTGCATGATAATGCTTTCGGTCAGTTCGAGTTCTAAATGCTCTGGATTCGTTCCCGTTTCCTGCAAGATTTTACCGATGGTTTCAATCAAATTGTTTTCTGGTCGAAAATGTTGCCCCGATAGATTGACAGCCATATATCCATAATTAAGCCCATCCTCCCGCCACGATCGCATTTGTTCGCAAACAGAGTAGAGGACTACTTCAGTTAATCTGAGAATCAGCCCTGTTTGTTCGGCAACGGGAATAAATTTATTGGGCATAATGATGCCTAAATCGGGATGTTGCCACCGAGCTAAAGCCTCTGCTCCGACAATTTTTCCTGATGTAAGATCGATTAGGGGCTGATAAAAGACGCGAAATTCACTCCGATCCATCGCACGATGTAGGCTATTGGCTAGAGCCATATATTCTGAAGATTGAACGTTCAGATCGGGACTATAGAGCTTATAACTATTCCTACTATGATTTTTGGCATAGTACATTGCCAATTCCGCATTTTTGATTAATCCTTCTACCTCTTGATGATCTTCAGGGAAGAGAGTAATTCCAATACTGCTAGTGATAAATACCTCATGCCCATACAGGTTGTAAGGACGACTTAGGAGATCTAATATTTTTTGCGTCTCTTGCTTAATGCTGTTTTGATCTGCAATATCAGAAATGATCATGGCAAACTCATCTCCCTGAATCCTTGCCACCATGTCACAGGGGGCCGTATAGCGCCTTAAACGTTCGGCGATCGCCTTAAATAATTGATCGCCAATATCAGTTCCCAACGTATTGTTAATGATATTGAAATTATCCATGTCCAGAAACAGGACAGCTAAGGACTTGTGGTTGATTTTGGCATGGAGGATGGCTTGGGCTAAGGACTCATAGAATAGGATCCGATTGGGAAGTTGGGTCAAACCATCATGGTGGGATAGGTACTCAAACCTTGCACCAGCAGCTTTAATCTCATCGTAGTAATGTTCTCTCACAGAGTTGTACTTCTGTAACCGCGAAGCGATCGCCCCCAGCAAATCCGCCGATGTAAAGGGCTTAGTTAAGTAGTCATCAGCCCCTAGTTGCATCGCTTGACGCATATCAGTCTTTTCCGTCATCGCGGTCAAAAAGATGAAGGGAATCATAGATGTCTTTGATTCTTGGCGCAGCGCAGTGAGTGTACCATAGCCATCTAGTTCTGGCATGGCAATATCACAAATAATCAAATTCGGCACATAGGTCTTTGCCATTTGCACGCCCACGACTCCATTCTCGGCTCCTAACACATCAAAACCTTCGTAGGATAGAGTCTCCATGATCTCTTCCCTTAAAGCTTCTACATCCTCGATGACTAGAATCGTTGTCATAATTTCACTTATTCCTTTACTTATTCCTTTAGGGAAATAGGTAGTTTTACTTTTACAGTTGTCCCCTCATTCTCAACACTGCTAAGTTGAATTGTCCCACCAAGTATATCAACTGAATTCTTAATAATTGCCATTCCTAAGCCAGTTCCCACAATCATACCAACATTATGAGCTCGATAAAAATGTTCAAAAACCTTCGCTTGATCTGGAATAGGAATACCAATCCCTCGATCTTGAAACTCTAATAAAAGTTTGGGTGGATGTTCCTTAGTTTGTGAAATTGTAAAATTGATATCACTATTATTAGGAGAATATTTAATCGCATTTGATAATAAATTAGCGATAATTTGTCTTAAAAACTTAGGATCAATTGTTAATCTTGATGGCAAATTAATATTATTAAATCTAACTTGATGCCGCCCATTACCAATTAACTTGGCTTGTTCGATTATTTCCTGACAGAAATCTTCGAGATTAATTTCTTCTGGGTGTAATTCAAACTTACCAGATTCCGTTTTACCGATGATTAGCACCTCTTCAAGCAGATTAGTCATCCCTTTAACTTCCCGCTGAATTTTATCAATGCGTTCTAATTTTTTGTCCTCAGACATTTTATGCCCATAATTTCGTAATAAATCACTGGCAGTTTGGATAGTAGCTAAGGGCGTACGAAATTCATGGGAGGCTCTGGAAATAAATTGGGATTTGAGTTCATTTAATTCTTTTTCTTTGAGTAAAGCCCTTTCCAATTGGCTCAGACTTTGCTCTAGTTGTTGAGTGCGATCGGCAACTTGACGCTCTAGATTTTTATTGAGATCCTGCACCCGCTCAAATAATTTGACTTGCTGGATCGCGATCGCCACATGGTTAGCGAGCTGTTTGAACAGATCGATTTCAAATTCTTCCCAATCGCGGGGAGCAAAACATTGATGGGCGATTAATAATCCCCAAAGTATACCCCCAAAGGAAATCGCCACTACAATATTTGCCTTTACTTGAAAACATTGTAAAAGCTCTTTATAGGAGGGATTTAAATTGGCACTATCGACATTATTAATACTGGAGATAACTTGATTTTGATATTGCTGGATATAGTCTTGATTAAAGTTGGAGTCATTAATCGTTTGTCCGAGAATCGATAATACTGAATCATTCACCGCTTCTACGACAAATTGACCGCTCCCATCCTCTTGAAACTGATAAACAACTACGCGATCGATACGTAATAGAGACTGAGCCTCTTTAACGGTGATAGCCAGAATTTGCTCTAAATTTAACTCACATTGAATTTTGAAGAGGATTGCATTTAATAAGCGTTCCCTTTCGCTTTGATAGCGTAGCTGTGTCTCAACTTTTTTGCGCTCAGTGATATCGTAGTAACTACTCAAATACATACGCTTACCTTTGTATGCCATGAGTCTTGTCGAAACTAAAACATCTTTGAATGTGCCATCACGGTGACGGATACGAGTTTCGACAGTCATCACCTGTCCTGTTTCTTGCAGATGCTGCAATCGTTGTAAAGCCTTGTCATGTTCTTGGCGATCAGGATATAGGAAGTTGGTAAAATCACGGCTGGCATTTGCCTCAGCAGCAGTATATCCAGTCAAATTTTCCATTCCATCATTAAAGATAGAGAAATAACCTGAATCATCACTAAAGGTAATTCCTTCCTTAATTGATGTCAGTACAGTTCTTAAGCGTTCTTCACTTTCCAGCAATCTTTGGGTCGATTTCACCTGCTCCGTAATGTCGGTTTGAATGCCAATATAGTTGGTCAGTTCGCCGCGATCGTTAAATACTGGGGCAATGTATAGATCGTTCCAGAACGGCGTGCCATTTTTTCGATAATTAAGCAGAACAGCATGGCATTCTCGTTGTTCTTGAATTGCTTGGTGCAAATCCAAAATGCCGATTTGTTGGCGATCGCCCCCTTGCAAAAATCGACAGTTACGACCAATTACCTCCGCAGCACTATAGCCAGTAATTCTCTCAAAGCTGGGATTAACGTAAATCGTTGGGTTTTCGGGCTTTGTGGCATCGGTAATGACTATCCCATTGGAACTAGCCGCGATCGCTCGTTCGCGCAATTGCAACGAACTCTCTACCCGTTTGCGCTCCGAGACATCGCGTAAGGAGGCAACTACATAAACCATGCGATCTTCATCGATTGTTTCCGACACGCGCATCTCCGCCGAGGTGGTCGTACCCCGATTGAGGATGTCGATATTGGTGCTTTCTCCCGTTACTACTGGCAAGCCAAAGACTTCACCTACAATATCTTCGGCTTGACAACCAAATAAATTTTCGGCAGCCTGATTGACATAGCACACAATACCTTGGCTATCAACAACGACAAAAGCATCTGATATGGCGTTGACGAGATGACTAAATTTTTGATGATTGGGCTGTCCAACTTGAGATTTAGATATGGATAAATTGCTAATATCTTGGCAAGTACCTACGATTTGGGGCAATTGATTGTTATCAATTACCAAGGAAAGCGAAATTGACACCAGATGATTGGCGATCGCGTCAATTTCCACCTCATACACCACCTTTTTCCGAGATTGTAGGCATTGATGGATATTTACATATAACTGCCGTACAAAATTTTGAGGTAGGCAATCATGGGGCTGCAAACCAATGAGATTTGAGGGCTTTTCTGGACTAAGTTCGCCCCACACAAGCTGGACAAAAGCAAGATTGGCGATCGCAAATCGAAGTATGAATTTTGAATCGTTAATTTGGTCGTTAATTTGGTTATTAATTTGGTCGTTAATACTTAACCCGTAAAGGGGTGACTCTATCGTCAAGGCAAAAACACCGCATTGAATATGATCTAGGATATTCTGCATAACAACCAAATCATCTACCAAATATTTCCATTCTAAATATTGCCGTACTTAAATATTGCAATACATTGCAATACTTAAGTACGGCAGTATAAGTAAGTGGGCTTAATTAAATATAAAACCCTAAAACCTGCGGCGCAAGCGCAGCGTGCGCCGCAGGTTTTAGATCGGAATTTTAATTATGCTGAACCACTTAATAATCTTATTTTTTCGACATATTGCTTAATCTATGACTTTAAAACTCTCAGTGCCTTCCATCGGTTGCGCTAGTTGTATCGAAACAATTACCAAAGCGATCCAATCTGTCGATACCTCAGCAATAGTTACAGGCGATCCCGCTAGTAAATCGTTAGATATCGACAGTCAATTATCTGAAGTTAAAATCCGCGAACTAATTGCGATCGCGGGGCATAAAGCTGCTTAAAGGTAGCTAACCAAGAATTAGACGTTGCGGCGCGAAGCGCCGCAACGTCTAATTCTTCACTGGGAAGGGAGTAGCCACTTGGTGCGGGTGGCTTACAGCGCTTCGCGTTCAAACCCAAACCAAGTAAATTTTTGAAAGCGTTGCGAAGCAACGCTTTCAAAAATTTACTTGTGGTTCGTTTGATCGATAATTGTTGTAGGACTTGTTTCAAGACTAAAGATCGCAATATTCCCCTTTAGGGGCATTAAAGTCCCCCGATTTGCCGCCACTCTTATGTATTAACCTCGCATTTGAGATGATCATGGTCTTTTCAAGCGACTTTGCCATATCGTACAGGGTTAGAGCAGCGATCGTCGCAGCGGTCAAAGCTTCCATTTCCACGCCAGTTTCGCCCTTAGTTTTGACCTCCGCCTCAATCTGATAACCAGGAATATTTTCATCTAGCATAATCCTGACGTCCACACTGGTGAGATTTAGAGGGTGGCACATGGGAATTAAGTTTGCCGTTTGCTTTGCTGCCATAATCCCTGCTAGTTTTGCCGTGCCTAGTACATCTCCTTTTTGGACATTGCCTGCTTGGATTGCATCTAAGGTCGTTGTTTTCATAGATATCTCGCAAACTGCGATCGCTCGTCTCACTGTTTGCGTTTTGTGCGTCACATCCACCATCTGAGCATTACCACTTCGATCAAGATGAGTGAGCGGCTGAAGAATATCCGTATCCATAAAAACTTTGCTGAAATTAGCTCAATAATATAAAAACAAAACATAGGATAAATTGACACCTACTAACTAGTTACTAAGTAAGTGGGCTTAATTAAATATAAAACCCTAAAACCTGCGGCGCACACTGCGCTTGCGCCGCAGGTTTTAGATCGGGAATTTAATTATGCTGAGGTACTTATCAATTAATTAGCGCTGGCAATCATCACCTACGTACAAAAGTCTACCCGAATATATGACTGAGACTTTAAAGATCGATCTTTATGCAGATAACCTTGGAAAAACCCAAGCGATCGCGACCCAACTTGCCCAACTTGTCACAGCAGGAACAATTATGTTGCTAGATGGCAATCTGGGCAGTGGTAAAACTACCTTCATGCAAGCCTTTGGTCTAGCGCTTGGTATTAGCAATACAATCACTAGCCCCACTTTTACCCTAATTGACGAATATACAGAAGGTCGTTTGCCGCTCTATCACATCGATCTTTATCGCTTAGAGTCACCTCAAATACCGAGTCTTCATCTAGAAGAATATTGGCGGGGTAATGATTTTCCCCTTGGGGTCGTCGCGATCGAATGGGCAAGTAAATTACCAAACATTCCCCGCCAACATCTCAGGATAAATCTCTCAGTTCCAACGCGATCGCAATCTAATACAAATATCTTTGAAAATCCTGAAACCTTTAACCTAGAGCTTGATGAAGGCGATCTAGACGATCTAGAGGACGATTTACCTAAAGACCGTCACATTGAATTAACAGCAATAGGTGCAGATCATATTGAAATTCTCAGAAAATTCAAACATCAATTCAAACATCAATTCAAATATCAATAACGAATATCAAACCTGATCGCCTGCTTTGTCTTTAACAGAGTCTGCCTTACCAGATGCGTCCGATTCGCCATTACCCTTAACTTCATCTTGAAAACCTCTTAAAGCTTGTCCGACACTGCGACCAATTTCGGGGATGCGTTTCGCCCCAAAAATTGCGACCCCAACAAGCGAAATTACAATTACCTCAGGCCAGCCAATTCCAAACATTTCCTTAAATCTCCACAAATGCATCTGCTATTCTTTTATTCTCTACGCAAATGACAAATAAGCGCACTTAAAAACTAATGGAATCAACCATTACTTGGACACTTGGCAGTACCGATCCCGATGCTGAAGCCAACCTTGCCCTAATTGCCCAATGGTGGACAGACCTTGCGGGGCAGGAAATTATTTGGCAACAACGCCCTTTAACTGAAAATAGCGATCGCTCAGCGATCGACTGGAGCAAACAATCGCTTGACGAAACTTTTGCCATTCAGACCCCAAGCTTTCGTGGTATCACCCTCTATTGGTTTAAACCCAATAGCCCAGACGAACGCAATATCTCCGTTGGCTATCTCCAACTCGATCGGATTAATCAACGTCTAGATATTTTGCCTTCATCAGGTAGAAACTATCAGATCCGTATCACACTCCCGAAAATCGTTTACCAAAAGATCCAAGTCACCGATCCCCAATTTGGCAGCCTGATTCAACCCAATGGTGATGCAGTCTTGCTTTTTCGCGACGAGAAGCAACGTTTAGAGATTCAAATTGATTTAAGTGCCATCAATGTCGATGTACTCAAACAAAAACTATCATCCTAAAAATCAAAATCGAACCTTTTTTTATTCCTGATAAGATTGCTATATTAGGAATGGCTCCAGCTATAGCTTATAGCCTATTGAGGAATCAAGTATAGGATGAGTGGCGGCGCGAAGCGCCGCCACTCATCCTATGTTCCATCTTTAACCAAAATCTTGACTTTGATAATGGCGATCGCAAGCAATTTACACCTTAATTATCTAAATGTAAATCTAAATGTAAATATACTAGTTTTAGTTTTAGCAGCGAGTCTCGACTATCTCCTCGGTGATCCTGTGAATTGGCTCCATCCAGTCCAAGTTATCGGATGGGCGATCGCCCAATTTACTAATGGGGTAATGATGGAAGATCCCCAGAGTAATCAACGAATCCCCCTTTTTACTCCATTAGTCATGAAATTCTTGGGTGCGATTTTGGCGATTAGTATAATTTGGGGAAGTGGAATTGCGATCTGGTTAACGGCGATCGCTCTTTCACAAGTACAGCCGCTGTTGGCGATCGCTTTTTCAAGTATTTTGTTAGCTGCTTGTTTTGCGGGACGCAGCCTTCGAGATGCTGCCGAGTCAGTATTAGCAGTTCTGCAAATAGACAATCTGGATATGGCAAGACAGGAACTGAGTCGCTATGTCGGACGTGATACTAATAATCTTTCGGAAGGAGAGATATTACGGGCAGTTCTAGAAACGGTGACTGAAAATGCGATCGATGCGGTTACAGCACCATTATTCTATGCTTTGCTGGGTTCAATGCTATTTGACTATGGTGGAGTTACCTTAGCGATCGCTTACAAGGCTGCTAGTACCCTTGACTCGATGGTAGGCTACCGAGAATCTCCCTATACCGATCTCGGCTGGTTTAGTGCCAAAACCGATGATGTTTTGACATGGCTTCCCTGTCGCTTAACAGTGCTCACCCTAGCCTTACTCTCCCGAAAGCCCGTTTATGTTTGGCAGATCTGTCAACGCGATGCTAACCAAGATCCTAGCCCCAATTCAGGCTGGAGCGAATGTGTATATGCTGCAATTTTACAAGTACAGCTAGGCGGCGCAAACTACTATCGGGGCATTCTAAAACAGAAACCTCTATTGGGAGAGCCCATCGAGCCGATCTCCCCATCTAAGATTGCACAGGCTCTGAAATTAACAAGGATATGTTTTTTACTGTGGGTTAGCGCCTTTATATCGATTATGGCGATCTCGATCTCTAAGTACTAACCGAAAGACCTGTAGCGCACGCTGCGCGTGCGCTACAGGTCTTTCGGGCTTTATATTTGCGCCTAGCTATTTACTTAATCATTTGGCGACACTCATCTCCAGAGATGGATTTAGCACTACCATCACTTAAAATTTTGACACAGGTAATATCTGTTTTAGGTGCAAAAAATGAATAGGCAATAACTATTGATAGCAATATTAAAGACAAGGGAATTAACACATTGAAAGATTGCCATTTGGGACGCAGTCTTTTATTGATACTTGCCAACTTCTTTTGCACTGACAAAATGCTTGGATGTTGAGAATCAAATGAGCGCTTATAAATTTTGATAGCTTTTTTATAAAGGTTCCTGACATCTTTATAGCGCTTTTGAGAATAGTAAATTGCCGCTAGATCGACTAAGTTACCCGCAATTTCGGGATTATCAGCACCGAGCAATTTCTCCTTAATAGCTAGAGCTTCTAAGAATATCAATCCTGCTTTTACATAAAGGGCTTGAGTATTATAAATAGCGGCTAGATCGAGCATTAATGATGCAACATCAGGATGTTCGGGATTTAATATTTTCTTGCGAATATTAATCGCTTGCAAGAGTAGTTTTTCGGTTTTTTGAAACAGGTTTTGCGAATAGTTAACCACTGCTAGATCTATTAAACAATTCGCCACATAAGGATGTAATTCGCCATGTAATTGTTGATTAATAATTAAGATTTGTTCAAGATATTGTTCTGCTTCATTATATTTGCCAGACTTACGCTCTTTTTCGGCTAAATTATGCAAACAATCTAGAAAAATATTTATTTTGCCATTGGCGTAAGGAGAAAAAGGTTCAATGCGATAAACAGCACTGGTATTGCTACTAAAATCAATCTCATCCCCCTGCATTAATACCCATGAATCGCGAAGTTCCCCATTAATAATTAAACCATTTGTACTTTTTCCTTTCTCTGGAGTTCCATCGGTAAGCCGAAATATTTGTAATATTGGTTCGGATACATAGATTCCCGTTAATGTCGCATGTTCTCGCGATACGGAATGCGATCGCAGGACGATCTCATTTTCTGGCGATCTTCCCAGTACATAACTTTTGCTATCAAGTAAAATTCGCTGCTGTCCTTCGGGATCTTGCAGAATTAAGTAATGCTCGAGTTGACTGCCGTCAACTACAGTTGCGTCTTGGGGATTAATGGAGCCATGAGTCATAGGAGGAGGGGAAATTGCTAGTTAGGAATAGCGTAATAGTCAAAAAAATTCAGATACTTGAAAGTTATGACATAGTTTAAAACTAACCTACCTCCATCAAACTTGCAAGAAGCACTTATACAATCCTAAAACCTGCGGCGCACGCACAGCGTGCGCCGCAGGTTTTGGCTCTGGATTTTACTTGTGCTGAGGTACTTAAGCAAAAATTGCTAGGCTAGTTATTCTTTTATACCAAAGCTCAAAATGGCGTAGCCATTTTGAGCTTTGAGAACCCTTACTGGGGTTGGTTTTTAATCACAAAAGTGTTGTC
>NZ_ALWB01000167.1 GCF_000332215.1 Pseudanabaena biceps PCC 7429 | reverse complement strand
CAATCCATTCGTGTGTTCATTCAATCCGCGCTCCCATGAATGATAGGGATTTGCAAAGAAAGTCTCTATTTGCAGCCTTTCGGATAGCTTCTCATGTCCACAGAATTCTCTGCCATTATCAAAGGTCATTGTCTTTCGGAATGTTGACTTCACTGGCTCAAATAGCTTGAGTGTTACTCTATTTATCTCGTCCATTGTCTTGTTCTTAGCTAGTCCAGCAAGTAAGTACTTTGATGCTTTATCAACATGGGTAACTACGATACATGTGTGGTTACAACCGATTACCGTATCACTTTCCCAATGTCCTATCTCTGTCTTTAAATCCGCAATCTTCGGACGATTCTCAATTCCTACTCGATTAGGGATACCACCTCGTTTCTGGTTGCGGCTTTTGCGCCGCCTTTGCTTCTGCTTTTGCCGCAGATATTGTTGATATATTCCCATCTCTTGATGGTTTGCATAGATCATCAGATAAATCGTCTCATAGCTGATTTTACCTAACCCCTCCCGTTTCATCCTCCCTGCCAGTTGCTCTGGGCTGTGGTGTTGCTCTAAACGTTGCTTTACTTCGACAATCGTCTTGTCACTGATGCTCTGGAATCTTACCTTTGCTTGCTTCCGTCTTGCCTGCATCAGGGCTACTGCCGTATCTGGCAGATATCCGATCTCGCGTTCATCTGTGTTCCGCGATAGCTCTCTGGATATCGTACTTTTGTTGCGTTTCATCCGACGACCAATCTCTGTCATTGATAGTTGCTCGATTACTCTCAGTTTATACAGTTCACTTCTTTCGGTGATGCTAAGATGAGTAAAGCTCATGAGGATATCCTGTGTGTTGTGATTATCATCAGATTATCCTTATGAGTCCCTTTATGCAAAGATCTCTAGGTGTTGCATTTCATCCTTGAATTGGCGGCTCTAACTCTAAGCATTGTTCAAATAATTCAGAAGCTCGTTGATACTCTCCTTGTTCTACTAACGCATTTGTGTAGCTGTTTAATGTGGGAATATTTCGATCATTCAATTCCAAAGAAAGTTCAAAAGCTTCAGATGCCTTTAAGTATTCGCCAACTTTGACAGCAGTATTTGCATAAGCAGTCAATAATCTAAAATTTTTATAATCTATTTTAATTCCATGCTCTAGTACTTTTAAAGCTTTTGCAAATTCTTTTTGAGATGATAGTGTTCTCGCATAATTCATAAGTGTGGTTATGTCATCTGGATTTATAAGTAGGGATTTATCAAATAAATTGTTAGCTTCCTGATAACGTCGAGCATTACTCATTGCCATTGCATAACAACTTAAAGTAATTCCATTATTTGGATCGATAGCTAAAGATTGCTCAAATAATGCGATCGCCTCTTCTAACTTTCCTGCCTTAGATAAATCTTTAGCTTTTTTACTTAGTTCCCTTGCCTTCACTAACTCACTAGAATTAACTACTTCACTAGAAGCATCTCTCTTATTTGCACCTTGTGAAGTAGAACCACTCATATCAAAACCCTGCTTATTCTTAACTCATATTTCAAAGCGATGTCATCTATACTATGACCTAAACCCGAAATATATCATTCAAATCTAGTTTAGCCCTTCTTTATGATTATTTACTGAATATAGCGATCGCTAATCTATTCATCATCAATACCAAGCGATCGCAACTTTGCTAATAACAGATCCACCTGTTTCTGTGCAGCATCAGCCCGATACCTCTCGATATCAGCTTTTTCTTCACCAGTGAGATAGCGATCGCCTTTTTGATCAAACCAGCTTAAAACTTCGCGTTTAAAGCGATCGCTTGGCAATACAGCACGACCAATACCTAAGCCGATCTCTGGCATCCATAGAGGTTCACCAATCTGTAATTGGTAATCTCCATCAACTAATTTATAAATCTCAAAGGGCAAATGTCCATCGCGCCGCCAGAATTGAGGATTGTAAATTACATAATACTTGACCCCTAATTTGCGATAAATATCTAATTTTTTCTCGTATTCATCACCATAGCTATGGGATACAACTTCTATGGTCAAAATCGGGGCAGTATATTCTTCTTCCCACATTACGTAACTGCTACGTGAACCACCATTTTTACGACGTTCCACTCCCAAGCTCAAAAACCCATCGGGAATTACGGGAACTCTCGGACTTACGCCAGTGGTGTGATAAATTCCCATATCTACACCAAAGTACCAATCATCGCGATTTTTCCAAATGTATTCCAACAAGAACAATAGCAAATTTGGTAAAAAGTTTTGGTCTTCGTTATCCACGGGCGTATCGTCAGAATCAGGTAATTCGTCACTGGTGGGCAGATGTTTGAGATCGACTTGTAGCATCCGAATAACCTCAAAAGCCTCTTAGCTATTTACTTGCGCTATCTACTTGAGCTATCAAGTTGCTATTATAGGCGATCTCTAAAGCTGTAAGAACCAAAATCCGAATGCGTAGTGCCCACTACGCGGGCGCTACCTACTGATACGTACTTCTAGGTTTTACCGCAATTATCAATCAAACGAACCATAAGGAAATTCTTGAAAACGCTGCGAAGCAACGCTTTCAAGAATTTCCTTGGTTTGGGTTTGAGCGCAAAGCGCTGTAAGTTTATTTTTTGAGGTTGATTGATATAAAATGTATGGAGCATACTGCGGTTTATAAATAAGCGATCGCTATGTCTGCACAGTACCAGATCCACAAAGATACGATTGACCAAGTAAGTCAAAAAGCAGACATTGTCGATATCGTGTCTGAGCGCGTCGTGCTACGCAAAAGTGGGGCGAATTTTCGGGGAGCCTGCCCTTTTCACAACGGCACAAACGCCACCGCCTTAACCGTTAACCCATCGCGACAGATGTACCACTGCTTTAACTGTGGGGCAGCAGGTGGGGCAGTTAAGTTTTTGATGGAGATCGATAAGCGATCGTTCTCTGACGTAGTTTTAGATTTGGCAAAACGTTACAACGTTCCCATTCAAACTGTCGAGCCAGAAAAAGCTCAAGAAATTCAGCGTCAAATCTCCCATCGCGATCGGCTATACGAAGTAATGGCATTGACGACGAGCTTTTATCAACACGCACTTCATGCCCATCAAGGACGAGACGCATTAGCCTATCTCACTGAAAAGCGGCAAATGAGCCAAGATACCATCCAGAAATTTCAACTAGGTTATGCGCCTGCGGGTTGGGAAACCCTGATGGGATATCTGGTACAGCAAAAGCAGATTCCCATGAAGCTTGTGGAAGAAGCGGGTTTAATCGTTCCGCGTAAAACGGGAAATGGATTTTACGATCGCTTTCGCGATCGCTTGATGATTCCCATTCACGATACTCGTGGTCGGGTAATTGCCTTTGGCGGACGCTCGCTCGGTGATGAGGAACCCAAGTATTTAAACTCGCCTGAAACGGAACTCTTTAGCAAGGGTACTGTTTTATTTGCGATGGATAAGGCAAGAGATGAGATTGCCAAATCCGATCGAGCAATTGTCGTCGAGGGATATTTTGACGCGATCGCTTTGCATCAAGCGGGAATTGGACAAGCGATCGCTACGATGGGTGTTGCTCTCAATGCCGACCAGATGAAGCAATTGCTGCGCTATACCGAATCCAAAAATGTAATTTTAAATTTCGATGCGGATAAAGCAGGAATTACGGCAGCAGAAAAGGCGATCGCAGGATTTAAAGAATTAGTTTTTAATGGAACTGTGCAATTACGAGTTCTGACGATGCCCGATGGCAAAGATGCCGATGAATATCTGAAGCAACATAGCGCTGGAGCCTATCAAGCTTTACTCGAAAATGCGCCACTATTTCTCGATTGGCAAATCGACCAAATTCTATCGGGACAGGATCTCAATCAAGCCGATCGCTTCCAAAAGAGTAGTCAAGCGATCGCGCAATTATTAAACAATCTGCCCGTCGATTCCTTCTTTCGTACCCATTACATTCATAGTTCCGCCCAAAAATTATCTCAAGGAAATTCTTACCTAGCATTGCGCCTAGAGCAAGATCTGCGCCGCCAATTACGCAATACCAGATGGAATAGTAATAAACCCGCTCCATCACTCTCCCCTACAACCAATGCGTTGCATTCTGCGGAAGCCCAACTTTTGCAAATCTATCTGCATTTTCCTCAACATCGCGCCTACCTATACCAAGAGATTGCCGAAGAAGAGAATATTGAATTTACCCAATCGAATCATCGCTATCTTTGGCAAACAATTCTCAATCTTCTCCAAGCCAATAAAACTTCCCTTGCAACGGAAGAACCCTATCCCGATCATCTAGTCCAACAATTACAAATTCTCTGTGCGGAACAAGAAGAAGTCGCCCAACAATTGCAGCATCTGCTTTGGCTCGATGAAAACTCCCGCGTTGCCCTACTACGCCCTCAAATTGTTGTAAGAACGGCGATCGCGAAAATTCAATACATCATGTGTGAGAAACATGAAAAGGACTGGCTGAGTAAATATCAAAGCACGGATGTGATTGCCAATCCCGACTTTGGCTATGAATGTCAAGCTAAAATCAAAGAAGCAAAACAACGCAAAGCAGAAATTAGCAAACTGATCGGGGTTAATTATCTCGATTTATCTGGTGGTAGTAGCAGTACTAGTGATAAGAATGTTATTGAATTTTAAATTAAATTTAAGTCAGCGTATCGGGATCGACACCAAGTTCGCGTAACTTTGCTGCTAGTATTTCCGATCTTTGCCGTTCTCGTTCAGCTTGTTCAGCGCTCCATAGTAACAACTTGCCAGAGCGATCGTACCAACGCAACCAATTCATCGATTGCCCTAACCGCGTTCCCAACCAAATTCCGAGAAATAAATCTAGTTCTGGAATCCATACCTGCCCTTGACTATTCGGTTCTTGCAGCACATACCGACCATTCTGTAAACATCTCACCTCTATACTCGATACGGAAGGATCGTAGATGACATAGGTCGGGACTTGCAAAATTCTTTCGTAAAAATAAAGCTTGCCATAGGGAGGGGTTGCCCTAATCGAAAGTTCGCCACCCTCTGTCTCTGATAGAAACTCCATTACGATCGCCACGGGTTCGCCTTCTAGATTTGGGGTATAACTGCGCCGCGCAAACTCTTCGCTAATGGGATTAACTCTAGGCACGTAAAACCAGTCAGGGGCTTTGACGATAGTTCGCGAATTTACGGAGGCAACTAAACCAAAGCTAGACCCAACAAGCATTTCTGGTTGGATTAGTCCTGCGGCTCCTAAGGCATCGGTGAGTGCCGCAGCTAAAATCGGTTGTTGAATATTTTCCACGGGATCATCGGGTAATACGAAGTCGGCGGGTAAAGCTTCCCAAGTAATGTTTGGCTCGATTTTAATGGGTGAGACTTGGAGAACCATAAAATTGACCTCAACCGCAAAAGTTTTAGTAATTTGCTTATTAAGTAGTTCGACATAATTAAAAACCAAAACCAGAGAGCATACCGCCCGCTATGCGGGCGGTATGCTCTTCTAGGCTTTAAGTTTACTTATGCCTAGCTTATTAGTAATTTGCTTAGTAATTTGCTTAGTATAGCGTTTCCTTCTTTGTGTGAAGATGTCCCACATGGAGTTCGGGACTATTGATAAAACTTAAGTAGCCAACCGATCGCACCGCCAGCGAGTACTAACCAGACCGAATTTAATTTCGGAAATTTAAGCAGAATGGCAAGACTGGCGATCGCAATAACAATTGTCCAAATATCGGTTAGAGTTCCGCGTCCTAATTCCCATGCTACGGCTGCCATCAAACCAATGGAAGCAGCATTCACTCCATCTAAGAAACCCGCAGTCCAAGGTGATTTACGTAATTTTGAGACAAAGGGATTTATCAATGGAACTAACATAAATGCGGGTAAGAAAATACCAATCGTCGCCGCGATCGCTCCCAAATTTCCTGCAATAAGATAACCAATAAAGGTTGCCGTCGTTAAAATTGGACCAGGAGTAAATTGCCCGATCGCTACAGCATCCAATAACTGCTGTGAAGTCAACCAATGCAGGCGATCGACAAATTCTTGTTGCACAAAAGCCAATAGGACATACCCACCACCATAGAGGAAGGAACCAATTTTAAGAAAGCTCCAAAATACAGCTAGCCAAGTTTTCGGGTGACTTTCGGTAGCGATCGCGCCCAAGGTAAATGTTCCCCAAGACAAAGGAGAAATCGTCAAGGATAAAAATCGAAACTTTTTGAGAGAATGGAGATTAGCGACTAAGGCGACAATCAGACCAGCACTCAGCATGAGAATGATTTCGTTAATAGAAAGTAAATATAAGACCAACACCAAAATGCCCGCGCTCCAAGTTGCAGCACTTTTTAGTCCCGATCGCCCTAGTTTGGTCAAAGCTTGAAGAACGATCGCGATAATTACGGGTTTGATCCCGTAAAGTAGCCCACCAGCCGTAGGAATTGATTGGTACTGCCCATAGGCGATCGCCAATCCCCATGTCATTAGCATCGCAGGCAAAATAAAACAACTTCCCGCGACAAGCATCCCTTGCCACCCAGCCCGCTCCAAACCCACATGAATTACTAACTCGGTGGAATTTGGTCCTGGAATTAAATTGCTAATACTCAGCAAGTCTAATAACTTCTCCCGACTGAGCCATTGGCGACGCTGTACCACCTCCAATTCAATCTGGGCAATGTGAGCGGCAGGTCCACCAAAGGCAGTTATCCCTAATTTGCTAAAAACTAGGGCTATTTCACCTAAAGAAGTTTTTTTAGGTAACAGGGGCTCCCGATCATTGGGTAAATTTTCTGCCTCTAGATCTGTTTTTGTATACTCAGGCATATTTTTTTAAAATTATGTGCGACATACTCATTCCTATAAGCATTATTTAGAGTTTTTAAACCGCTAAAAACTTGTGAACTAGTTAATCCTGATGAGCATACACAAAGCTTTATACTTTTTGTAGGTATCACAGAATACTAAATAGTTTTTGCCAAATGTTATCGATATGGTAGATTCGCTCAAATCAAAGTCAATACAGCAGTTACAGACCTCAGTAGATTCTGAACTAGGATTATGTCCATCGGAGCCGATGTTTTATTACTTTGCTTACGGTTCCTGTATGTGTCCTGTAGATTTGAAGCGATCGCTGGGGGAAACAGCCCATCATTATGTCGTCGGGGTGGCGCGTTTAAGTGGATATAGGCTCGGTTTTTATTACCGATCGCCCCATCGCGATTGCGGTTGCTTGGATATTGTGAAGGATCCGAATTCCTATGTAGAAGGGGTTTTATATTGTTTGCCGATGCGCTTGAGCGATCGCTTAGATATCCGTGAGGATGTATCGCGAGGGGGCTACCAGCACGAACTGATAACAGTTACGGTTGATAAAAAGGTCTATGCAAATGTGCGGACTTACAGCGTTGTCAATAAGCTATCTCGTGAGCTCGCGCCCAATGAGTGGTACTCCAATGTAGTGCTGCGCGGTGCTTCTACCTGTGGCTTGACCGAAAAATACTTCTGGCAACTTTTCTATCACATTTACCGCTTGCAGTCCTATCACCAGCGTCAATATAGCTAAACAAAGCCTAGAGGAGCGTAACGAACACATGCCCGAAATCGACACAGTGGCAAACATCTAAAATATTAATGGTAAATCTCAAGATCGTCAAAAATATTGTATTTTGACAAGATTAGATGAAGATGTTCTGTTTATAAACCTAGAAAACAAAAAAAGCGCACTATGTGCGCTTTTTTGTTTGAGAAGCATTTCTAAAAGAAATGCTTCTTTATGTAATTAACCGAGAACCTTGCGAGAAGTTGCTACGACGTTATCAACGGTGAAGCCGAACTTCTCGTAAACAACTGGACCAGGAGCCGAAGCACCGAAGGTATCCATACCGATAACAGCGCCTTCAGAACCAACATACTTGTGCCAGCCAAAGGTGCTACCAGCTTCAACACTGACGCGCTTCTTGACAGAGACAGGAAGTACAGATTCCTTATACTCATCGGATTGCTCATTGTAGAGTTCTTGAGAAGGCATCGACACAACTCGAACAGCCTTACCTTCAGCAGCTAAGATTTCCGCAGCTTTCACAGCTAGAGCTAATTCGGAACCAGTAGCGATGATGATCAATTCGGGATTAGGGGCATCAACGACAATGTAACCACCCTTCTTCGCGCCTTCGATGGAAGTACCAGCGAGGTTCTTCACATTCTGACGGGTGAAAGCTAGGAAGCTAGGGCGCTTGCGGTTAGCGATCGCCACTTGGTAAGCAGCCACAGTTTCATTGGCATCTGCAGGACGGATGGTCAAGGAGTTAGGAATTACACGCAAGGAAGCGATGGTTTCTACGGGTTGGTGTGTAGGTCCATCTTCACCGAGCATTACGGAGTCGTGGGTCAGGATGTACAATGCACCGATTTCTGCTAGTGCCGAGAGACGCATTGCGCCACGCATATAGTCAGCAAATACGAGGAAGGTTGCACCATAGGGGATTGTACCGCCATGCAGCGCCATCCCATTCATGATTGCGCCCATACCATGTTCGCGAACGCCAAAACGGAAGTTACGACCTTCATAAGAACCGTATTGGAAATCAGCTAGCCCTTTCACATAGGTCATGTTGGAGTGAGCCAAGTCAGCGGAACCGCCCAAAAATTCAGGAAGTACGGGAGACAATGCATTCAAGCAAGCTTCAGAAAGAAGACGGGTTGAGGTTTCCTTTTGAGCGACAGGTTCAAGAGCCTTTTCCCAACCTTCAGGAAGTTCGCCAGCCATAATCCGCTTGAATTCGGCAGCTTCAGCAGGGTATGCTTTTTCGTAAGCAGCAAAACGCTCGTTCCACTCAGCTTCAGCCTTAGCACCCTTATCGATCGCTTGACGGAAACGGCTAAGTGCATCCGCAGGAACGTCAAAGGGTTCGTATTCCCAACCGAGGTTAGCACGGGTCGCGGCAACTTCATCACCACCAAGAGCCGCACCGTGAACGCCAGCAGTACCAGCTTTCTTAGGAGAGCCATAACCGATGGTGGTAGTAACCACGATCAAGCTAGGCTTGTCAGTGACAGATTTGGCTTCAGCCAAAGCCTTAGCGATCGCATCGAGATCTTCGTTACCATCAGCAACTTTAACAACGTGCCAACCGTAGGCTTCGTAGCGCTTGCCTACATCTTCGGTAAAGGCGAGGTCGGTACTGCCATCGATGGAAATACTGTTGCTGTCATACATCATGATCAGCTTGCCGAGCTTGAGGTGACCGCCCAAGGAAGCAGCTTCGGAAGCGATCCCTTCCATGTTACAACCATCGCCAAGGATGACATAGGTATAGTGATCGACGATATTGTGCCCTGGTTTATTGAAACGCGCCGCCAAATGGGCTTCAGCGATCGCTAAACCAACGGCATTACCAACACCTTGACCGAGAGGACCTGTGGTAACTTCTACACCATCAGTTTCAAAGTTTTCAGGATGTCCAGGGGTGGAGCTGCCCCACTGACGGAATTGCTTGATATCTTCGATGGTGACGCTGTCGTAGCCAGTCAAGTGGAGCAAAGAGTATTGCAACATGCAACCATGTCCTGCGGAGAGGACAAAGCGATCGCGATCTACCCACTTAGGATTCTTAGGATTAAACTTTAAAAACTGATCGAACAGCACAAAAGCCATTGGTGCTGCGCCCATCGGCAGACCGGGGTGACCAGATTTTGCTTTTTCGACCGCATCGATCGACAAAAAGCGGATGGAGTTAATGCAGAGTGTCTCAAGAGTTTGAGGTTTCGAGGGTGCAGCGACCATAGTTACAATTGCTTAAGAAAATTTGTACTCAATCAGGTATATTTTCCCTCAAAACTGTCCCATAACAATAACAAATTTTAATAATTGGTATCGCTTTACTCAATTTGCGATCGCTTAACCAAATTCTTGCTCAATGATTCGCCAATTTACAGACAGCACTCCTGGTTCTAGACTGAGGCGGCTAACAACCTGCTCTAATAATGAATCGTTGCGTTCCTGCGTCACCATTTCAGCTTCAACACTAACACGATCAGATTGTTCAGCCATATCTTCACTAAATAAAGATCGCAACTTGAGTTTTTTACCTTCAATTGACTGTAATAACAAAGCACGAACATGTGCTTCATCATTGGCACGACAGATCACGTCACAGCGATAACAAAGTTCTAACTCTGTACCTTTGAGCGGCTGTTGATTAATGCGATACCCTATAGGTCGTAACACAACATTGGCAAGTAATACCATACCTGTGCCAATGACAGCGTGCATCAATAATCCTGCCCCAGAAGTTGCACCGATCGCTGCTGCACACCAGAGAGTTGCCGCAGTATTCAGTCCGCGTACAGTCAAACCCTCCCGTAAAATTACGCCACCTGCTAAAAAGCCAATTCCTGAGACCACCTGAGCCGCAATGCGCGTAGGACTAGAATCACCCGTGGTGGATGCTGACAACATTACAAATATGGCTGCACCAGTTGCCACAAGAGTATTTGTTCTCAGTCCAGCCATTCTTTGCCGCCATTGCCTTTCTAATCCCAGTAGAGAGCCTAAGACAAAAGCTGCTACTAGTCGAATCGTAAATTCTAATAGAGTCATGTTTACGTCAATATGTAAGTCAATATATTCTTATAGCTTGGTTGCTCCAGATAGTTGAACCTACAATGATTTTGCAACACAGTAGAGTATCCCAGAACACTGGCAGCTCCAGTAAAATTAATGAATTTCATAGCAACATATGTCGAAACTCAAATAATTATTAAGGCAGCTTAAAATCAGCGATCCCTAACAATTTAAGTACTATCATATACACAGAATAGGAAAATAAATCCTAAATAAACCCCAAATCAAGTTCTCTAGATATTCCTTTAAAGGTGATAGTTATGAACGGCTTAAAACAAACATTCATGAATACGGTGGAATATCTAAGCGATGCGATCGCGAGGATTTTCAGCCCTAGTAAAGACAATTTTCCTGCTACAGGAGCCCAACCCTACAAGGGCGATCCCGCTTCCGAGAATAACAAATAAATTCCTTCTAAACCGAAAAGAGAATTGCAGCGCTCAGCGCTGCAATTCTCTTTTCGGTTTTATGTCCTGATATACTTAGCGACAACTAAGTAGCTAAGCGCAAACCCCAAAACCTATAGCGCACGCTGCGCGTGCGCTACAGGGTTTGATTCTGGGTTTTAATTATGCCTAGCTACTTATAAATTAAATCACACAAAAAATCATACAGATGCCGCTCTATGACGCAAAACCTGACTGCCCAGCCAACCATAGCAGCACCAAGTCCTTGGCAATGGATGAGGAAAAATCTATTTAGTAACTGGGTGAATAGTTTACTGACAATTTTTTGTCTATGGCTGCTCTATCAAGTTGTTGGCGGAGCATTGATTTGGGCGACGACCATAGCCCAGTGGTCAGTGGTCAGTAGCAACCTGCGTCTATTTTTAGTAGGGCTTTATCCCGTAACTGAATTTTGGCGATTGTGGAGTATTTTAGCGCTAGTCGGCACTCTTGCTGGTACTTCTTGGGGGTTGTGGGGGAGATTTAGCCGCTCAGTCGCGATCGCAATTGGAGCCCTGTCCATTGCCCTTGCGATTCTACTCCCCGTTGATCTCCTCTTTAGGGGCTTAACCTTAGCAATTAGTGGGACGATCGCGATTGGCTTTGTCATCGGACAGCAGAGCAAAAGGTTTACCCAAAGTTCTCTCCTTTTAGCGATCGCTTGGTTTGCATCTTTTCCTATATCACTGTGGTTAGTTGGCGGGAATTTAGGATTATCAGCCGTTGATGTAAATATGTGGAATGGATTAGTCCTCACTTTAATCGTCGCCATCTCTGGTATCACCTTCTCCTTTCCCCTAGGAGTTTTATTAGCTTTAGGCAGACAAAGTACCCTACCTCTGATCAAATTATTTTGTATCTTTTATATTGAGATTGTGCGGGGATTGCCCCTAATCGGCATCTTATTTATGGCGCAGGTAATGTTGCCCCTATTCTTACCCGCAGGTTTGGAAATCGATCGCGTTTTAAGAGCGATCGCCGCCTTCGTGTTCTTTAGTGCGGCTTATCTGGCGGAAAATGTTCGCGGGGGGTTACAATCTATTCCCAAAGGTCAAGCGGAGGCTGCGCGAGCATTGGGGCTCGGCATCCCCTCGACAATTGCTTTAATCATTTTACCCCAAGCCCTCAAAGCTTCCATTCCTGCGATTGTCGGACAGTTTATAGGATTGTTTAAAGACACTTCCCTAGTAGCGATCGTTGGTTTAGTCGATCTCATGGGTATATCGCGGACTGTATTATCCCAGCCAGAGTTTATCGGACGCTATGCTGAAGTCTATCTATTTGTCGCTCTGATCTATTGGATATTCTGCTTTTCCCTTTCTCAAGCCAGCCAAAAATTAGAAAAAAAATTTCAAAACTAAGTAGTTAACGTCAGTTCGGGTTAAGCTGGCAAATTTTAAAAGCCCAAAAATAAAAGCCTTGCTACGCAAGGCTTTTATTTTTGGGCTTCGAGAAAGGG
>NZ_ALWB01000166.1 GCF_000332215.1 Pseudanabaena biceps PCC 7429 | reverse complement strand
TCTCGTCATAACAATGACGATGGTCATAGGCTCCATCTGCGGAAACTTGAGCGATTTCAGTATCTTTAATTACGCCTAGCTACTTACAGTTTCATAATTGTACCTATTAAAAAATGATAACTCTATCACTTTTTGGGATAGAACTGCTTGAGGAGCAAACCCAGACGATAAGACCATGCTCTCTCATCATGACCGCCTTCCCTATCCTCATAATTAAATAGATCCCTGCCAAGTACGTACCCATAGTCCTTTTCTAGAATTTCTAGCATCCTGCGTGCCCATCTAGTTGCTTGCTGCTCGATGACAAAATTATGGAAACCACCCGAACGTCTAGTTCCCCAATCAATCCATAGGCGGGGACGATATTGATTATCTTTACGAAGATATTTCCCAACAGCCACCATCAATGGAGAACTGGGTAGGTTAAAAACACCACCCGCCCAAAATGAGGGAGAGAGTGCACCGATATTACCAAAGTGACTGGAGTGAATCGCGCCTGTATAAAAAGCTGCCAATCCACCATGAGAGGAACCGAGAATAGTCGTAGAACTGCGATCGCTAATAGTTTTGTAATTAACGTCAATAAAGGATTTCAGCCGTACCATGTAATCAGCATATTCTGGTAGCCCACCACCTTCCTTTTTAAAGGGAGTAGAAAATTCTTCTACATGTAGATATTCGTAGGAACGATTAAGAGGATGAACTGCCACGACAATTACAGGCTCTATTTCTTGATTACTGTATAAACTTCTCATTACATTGGGGACATCCCATGAGTAAGGACTCAATCCCCCTGCCCAGAAAGCAGTATTGCCATCATTCATATACAGTACGGGATAATCGCGATTATCCCCATAGGTACGGGGTAAAAAGACATGGACTTTACGGGGGCGATCGCTTTTAGGATCTAACTGTAAAGCATCGTAAGTATGAAAATACCCACTCTCATCACCTTCATCATGATAGTAAGCCTGCTGTCCACCTAGATTAAATGCATGAGCCATAGGTATGTATACATCAAGAAGATGAGTTAAAGAAAAATGAAGAGAGAAGCGCTCTCTAACTGCTAAGAATACCGATGCCCCAGAAATTAGACCTAGAGTATAGCAGAAATTCTATTTCCGCAATAAGTAGCTAAACTTAAAACCAGAGAGTGTACCGCTCGCTACGCGGGCGGTACACTCTCTGGTTTTAAGTTTACTTATGCTTAGCTATTTAATAACTTACAATTCCCATTCTTCCTTAGGATTAATTCACGAATTCTCCTTGGATTTTAGATAATGCTAAAGAAGCAATGAGGTATTTAGTGATTCTTTCGTAAGCATAGCTGCCGTGATATATAGTTGCTGGCAGTCCTGTTAGGACAAAATTAAAATCCAAAATAGTGTTGCCACGCGGAGCGCGGCAACACTATTTTGGATTTTAGATCCTAGCTATCTCTTACGTTGCAATAAGAGAAGAGTGGTGCGGCGCACCACCCTTCTCTTATTGGGTTTTATGTCCTAATCCACCTAATACATTTGGCGACGACTATATTACCAAGAACCTCATCTTTGCCATTTTCAAAATGAGCCCTAAGCAGAAACTACCGAAGCGAACTCTTGTGGCTCGTTAATTTGGTTGATAACTGGCACATTCTCTAATGCCGAATCATTTTCAAAGCGGTGTTTTTGTAGATCCAGTGCGGCTTTAATTAAACCTTGGAACAATGGGTGGGGACGGCTGGGACGCGATTGGAACTCAGGATGGAACTGAGAGGCAATGAAGTAAGGATGGCTCGGAAGTTCGATCGCTTCAACTAATCTGCCATCGGGAGAAGTCCCGCTGATTACATAGCCCGACTCGATAAACAGCGATCGATAGGCATTGTTGAATTCATAGCGATGGCGATGGCGTTCGTAGATGACCGATTCGTTATAAAGCTGATGTACGAGCGTATTTGGGGCAAGACGACAGGCATACAAACCTAAGCGCATCGTACCACCAAGATTTACCACATCTTGCTGTTCTGGGAGAAGGTGAATGACAGGATTCTGAGATTCTGGGGCGAATTCGGCGCTATTGGCATCGCTTAGTTTTCCTACATTTCTTGCCCAATCAATGACCGCGCATTGCATTCCCAGACATAGCCCTAGAAATGGAATCTGGCGATCGCGCGCATATTGTACTGCCGCGACTTTACCATCGACTCCCCGATGACCAAACCCTCCAGGAACGACGATCGCATGGACATCCTTGAGGAATTTATCAGCACCATAGGCTTCGATATCTTCAGAGTTAATCCATCGGATATTAACATTACTATTAACGGCGATCGCCCCATGTTTGAGGGCTTCGATCACCGATAAGTAGGCATCGGTTAACCGAACGTATTTGCCAACGATCGCTACTTCGACATGATGCTCGGAACGATAAAGACGCTCCACAAGGGTTTGCCAACTGCGGAGATCGGGCTGACGCTGTTGCATCCCCAGCAAACGCAATACCTGCTCGGCCAAGCCTTCACGTTCCATTGCTAAGGGCACTTCGTAGATGCTCTTCACATCTTGTCCTGTCATCACACACTCAGGCAAGACATTACAAAATTCAGAAATTTTGTCCTTGATATTTTGTGGTAGGGGGCGATCGCTACGGCAGACCAAGATATCGGGCTGAATCCCCACGGATTGCAATTCCTTAACCGAATGTTGGGTGGGCTTGGTCTTCATTTCACCTGCGGAGGCAATCCAAGGCATGAGCGTAACATGCATATACACCACGTTTTGTCGTCCCACATCTTTCCGAAACTGACGAATAGCTTCGATAAAGGGTAAGGACTCAATATCACCAACCGTACCGCCAATTTCGACAATAACGAGATCGGGATTGCCATTTTTCGCAACCCGATGGATGCGTTCCTTAATCTCGTTGGTAATATGAGGGATCACCTGTACAGTTCCGCCCTGATAATCACCACGACGTTCTTTATTGATCACGCCTTGATAAATTGCGCCAGTGGTGACATTACTCAGCTTTGACATTGAGGTATCGGTAAATCGCTCGTAATGTCCCAGATCGAGATCGGTTTCCGCGCCATCTTCGGTGACAAAAACTTCCCCATGCTGAAACGGACTCATCGTACCTGGATCAACGTTAATATAGGGGTCGAGTTTCAAAATCGCGATTGAATAATCCCTTGATTTAAGTAATCGTCCCAAACTTGCGGCCACGATTCCCTTCCCAATACTAGAGACAACTCCGCCAGTCACAAAGATATACTTAGCCATAAAATTTCGTTATTAGGATGCATTGGTTTATCACTTTGTAAACCATGCTTAACAAAGTGATTATATAGCAGTTGCTAGCTACCGCATAAAACCCCGCAAGCCTTGAATTTTGGTTTAGAAAAATTCTATGGGGCGATCGCTAGGGTATAGCTACGGTATAGCTAGCTATAGCTATAGTCAGTAATGTTAGGACAAACATCAAACCCAATAGAGAGTTGCGCCGCAACTCTCTATTGGGTTTGTCCTGACTTATCAAAGCCCAATAATTAATTGGCGGCGCGGAACGCCGCCAATTAATTATTGGGCTTTATGTCCTAAAAATCACACATAATCCTTGCCCGACAGATACCATCTGCCCTTCATTACAGAGGATTTCGGTTACTGTACCTGCCACATTCGCAACTACGGTCATTTCCATTTTCATGGATTCTAAAACGACGAGGCGATCGCCTGCCTTGACCTCACTACCAACTTGCACTACGATTTGCCAGACATTGGCGGGAATATGGGAAATTACCAGTTCGCTATTGGGCGGAAGAATAAACTCATCGGAGTCGGGGATAATATCGGGTGCGACATCTGCATCAATCAGGAGATTGTCGGCTACCCAGCGATCGCGCTCCGCATCAAAGGACTGCTGCTGTTGAGATTTAAAAATAGCCGCTTCATCGGCAATAGCCGCAAGAAAATCATTGTATTTCTTTAAACTAAAAGTTTCATGTTCGATCCGCAGTTTAAATCTGCCATGGATAAAATCTTGTCGAAGCTGTAGTAACTCTGCTTCGGAGACAGGATAAAAACGAACTTGATCGAAAAAGCGTAACAGCCAAGGTTTTCCTGCTTCAAAATCAGAAGTTTGACGATAGGTATTCCACATCTGGATGGTGCGCCCAAAAAACTGATAGCCTCCAGGTCCTTCCATACCGTACACGCACATATATGCGCCCCCAATCCCAACCGCATTTTCGGGAGTCCAAGTACGGGCAGGATTGTATTTGGTAGTAACAAGGCGATGACGGGGATCGATAGGAGTCGCCACGGGAGCGCCCAGATACACATCTCCTAACCCTAATACTAAGTAACTAGCATTAAAGATAACCTGTTTAACCGCTTCTATATCCTCTAAACCATTAATGCGACGAATAAATTCAATATTACTGGGACACCAAGGTGCTTTAGGATTAACCGATCGCATGTACTTTTCAATTGCCAGTTTAGTTGAGGCATCATCCCAAGATAGGGGCAGATAGACAATGCGTGTCGGCACTTCCATATCCGTAACAGATGGCAACTCGTTCTCAGCAATAATCAATCTCTCTAGCAATTGTTCTAGGGGCAGAATTTGACTATCGTAATGTACTTGCAGCGATCGGATGCCAGGAGTTAATTCCAAAATCCCAGCCAGAGGATTCTTGGCTAACCATTCCATGAGTGCATGAATCCGAAAACGAAGATTCAGATCGAGAACGAGTTCTCCATACTCGATGAGAATATTATCATCTCCCGAACGACGATATTTTACGGCAATTTCGTTATGTGGTAATTCATGCAATATCGCTGCCGTACTCAAGGTTGCGATATTTAAAGAGGAACTGGGCGAAAGGGAGAATTTCGTGGATCTACCTTCAATGCTGGCGGGGCTAAATTCTAGGTGCTTAACTTGATAGTCTTGTTGAATTTTTTGCTGTAACGCTTGCTCGTGACTAATGCGCACAAATCTAACGGTATTCCCTGGATTTAGCTGACCAATCTTCCATAGCTCGGCAAGGGCAATGGTGGCAGGACAGACAAATCCGCCCAAGCTTGGACCATCAACACCGAGAATGATCGGCATATCGCCCGTAAAATCGATCGCCCCCACCGCATAGGCATTGTCATGGATATTAGAAGGGTGCAGCCCCGCCTCGCCACCATCGGTTCTCGCCCATTGCGGCTTCGCTCCAATTAATCTGATACCAGTTCGTGCGGAGTTATAATGCACTTCCCAATTACTCGCAAAGAACATTTCAATATCATCATCGGTAAAGAAATCTGGCGCACCATGGGGACCATAGAGCACTCCTATTTCCCAATGTTCGGGATATACGGGAATCAACGCTTGGGGTAATTTCAGAAGTGGTGGAGCGATCGTTTTTTCCCCAATGACATCGATAGGAGGATTGAGCTTCAGCACATCACCAATGCGCAAAATCCTGCCGCAATGTCCGCCAAATTTACCCAAGGTAAATGTTGACTTACTGCCGAGATAATCAGGAACATCAAAACCATTTTGGACAGCTAAATAGGATCGCAGCCCATTACCTGCGATCGCCTTCATTTGTAAAATGCTACCTTGACTTACCCGTATCGCAGTCCAATAGGGAATTGGATGACTATCCAATTCCGCTTGCATGGTCGCCCCTGTCAGACAAATGATCGTATCGACATTAAAGCGGAGGGTCGCTCCATTAATTGTGAGTTCTAGCGCCGCCGCTGATTCAGGATTCCCAACCAAACGATTGGCATACCTGAGGGCTAAGGTGTCCATTGCGCCCGAAGGAGGCACGCCAATATTCCAGTAACCTACCCGCCCAAGATAGTCCTGAATAGTGCTAAAAGTACCTGCTTCTAAAACATCTATGGTTCGGGGTGTATAGCTAAAAGAATTCAGGAATTTAGTATGGATATGCCCCGATGTAAATTCAGGTACTTGGAGAATTTGGGAAAGATAATCTAAGTTGGTTTCAATGCCTGCGATTTGAGTATCACCTAAAGCAGATTGTAATTTAGCGATCGCTTCGGTTCTGGTCTCTCCGCTGACAATCAATTTCGCTAACAACGGATCGTAGTAGGGCATGATCTCCGTGCCAGTCTCAATCCAGCGATCGCACCGAATGTCTTCTGGCAATCTGACCTCAGTTAAAACGCCCGAACTGGGTTGGAAGTTTTTGGATGGATCTTCGGCATAAATTCTGACTTGGATAGAATGACCCTGAGGAGAATGCGTGTAGGTATCAAAAAAACTAGCATCCCCCGCCGCCAGCCGAATCATCCATTCCACTAAATCAATCCCCGTAACCGCCTCGGTAACTCCATGCTCCACTTGGAGGCGCGTATTTACCTCTAAAAAATAAAATTCTTGGCGATCGCTATCCAATACAAATTCCACAGTCCCCGCTGACTGATAATTGACCGATGCCCCCAGTTTGAAAGCTGCCTCGTAAAGTTGTTGACGCAAAGCCTCAGAAAGATTAGGCGCAGGAGTCTCTTCGATGACTTTTTGATTGCGGCGTTGCACCGAACAATCGCGATCGCCTAAGGTTAATACCCGTCCATTGCCATCGCCAAAAATTTGTACTTCAATATGTCGAGCTGATTCCACATAGCGTTCTAAATAAATGCCGCTTTGTTTGAAGTTATTCTGACTCAACCGCTGGACTGTCGCAAACAAATCTGGCAACTGTGCTTGACTGCGACAGAGTTGCAAGCCAATACCGCCTCCACCCGCCGTACTTTTGAGCATTACAGGATAACCGATCTTGTCAGCTTCTCTTAAAGCTTCCTCTACATCTGTTAGTAGTCCAGTCCCTGACAATAATGGGACTTGATTCTGCGCTGCTAACTCTCTAGCTGTATGCTTTAGTCCAAAACTACGCATTTGGCTCGGCGTAGGCGCAATAAAAATGATGCCTTGACTGGCACAAGCCTCCGCAAATTCCGCATTTTCGCTCAAAAATCCATAGCCAGGATGGATTGCTTCTGCACCTGTTTGTTTCGCTGCTTCTAAAATTCTTTCCCAACGTAAATAGCTCTCGGCTGCCAAGGCTCCGCCAATTTCGATCGCCTCGCTTGCCATGGATACATGAAGAGCATAGGCATCCGCTTGCGAATAAACAGCCACAGATTTAATACCCAAGCGATCGCAGGTACGAATGATCCGACAAGCAATTTCACCACGGTTCGCAATTAGAATTTTAGAGAACATAATTAGAGAACATAGTTAGTATTATTAAAATGCCGCAGACTTAATCAATTTTTTGAATATCAAACCTTTCAGGGTTTGTTTTTTAATTCCCTAATTTAATTCACTAATTTAATTCACTAATTTAATTCACTAATTTAATTCACTAAAGTGTTGACTAGCTTTATTGACTAGCTTTAGTGAATTGGTATTAAACGCAATTATCCAACTAGCTCGACATACTTGAGACCCAGATTCAAAACCTGTGGTGCTAGCGCCACAGGTTTTTGGGTTTCATATTTTACACCTAGCTACGGAGAATCTATGAAATCGCATCCCAAATCATCAATTGGATCGGGGTAGGATTGTAAGCATTACAAGGATTGTTGATCTGGGGACAATTGGAAATTAAGAACAGCACATCCATCTCAGCCAGCAGTTCGACCGTACTGCCTGGATCGGAGATGCCATCGACAATTTCCAAAGTTCCATCTTCACTCACGGGCACATTCATAAAGAAATTGATGTTACTCACCAAATCCCTCTTGCCCATATCGTAATCTTTGAGTGCGTATAGGTAGTTCTCGACGCAGGCATGTAACCATTTCTTATCCAATCCATACCGCACCGAATTACTCTCGCGGCTGCAAGCTCCACCAGAAGTATCGTGTTTACCACAGGTATCCTTTACAACTGTCATCAATACATTGCCATCGCTAGAATATAGCTTTGTACCAGTCGTGATAAAAATGTTGCCCTGCATTCGGATCGTATCGGGGGCGCTATAGCGATCGCTAGTATCCGCAGCATTGTAAATCAGCACATCCACAGCCTGATTGCCGCCAAGATCAACGATGCGTAATGTTTGCCCCTTCTCGATCAAATGCATCCAAGGACGGCGCGCGGGTAAGATTTCATTATAGATTGCCTTGTGGGGATCGCGTTCAACTGACGTTGCCAACATATACTTATCCAGATTGAGTATTTTAGTTAATAGAGTTAATAGAGTTAATAGAGTTAATAGAGTTAATAGAATAGAAGTTATAGCAATTCACGAAAGTGTGACAACACTTTTATGAATTAAAAACCAAACCTAGTAAGGGTTTTCAAAGCTTAAAATGGCTACGCCATTTTGAGATTTGGTATTAAATTAATGAGCTAGGATCGATAGCTCTTCAAAATAGGCATCCGTATTTTGAAATCCTCGTATCGCTTCTGGGCAACTCGTACGGCAGAGATCGTCGCTTGTGGGGGCAGGAGATTTCCAAACCGTGACTTGAATAGTTTTAGGATCGTATACAGGACTGGGATCGAGAACATGGGGCGTGTTAGATATCACGGCTAATACATTCATCTCAGCACGCAAATCAATGAAGTCTCCAGCTTGGGCAACCTGCTCAGCCCAAACTAAATTTCCATTCCCATCTACCGCAACATGGGCGAACCAGTTCACATTCGGCATGATATCGCGTTTACCCATATTCCGTTTTGCCAAGGCTAACAGAAAATTATCCCTCGCGCTACGATAGAAACTATCTTCTCCATATTTAGCCGAATTAGTTGCTGCATTGCTACATCCTGATAGCGTGTCATGACTTCCGCAAGTATCTTCTGTAATCGAAAATAAGACCCGACCCATGTCGGAATATAGCAATTTACCCTTCTTTAGGAATGCATTAAATTGAATTTTGGCGGTATCGGCGGCATTGTAGCGTTCGATTGTGTTATCTGCGTTATAACAAAGAAAAGCGATCCCTCTAGAACCTTCAGGTGCAGCGATCCGCAGTGTTGTTCCTTTCTTGATCAGGCGCGTCCAATAGGTTCCACCAGGAATAGCTTCATCCCAAATGATTAAGTCTGGATCGAGTTTAGATTTTGTAAGCATGATTAACTCCTTTAAGAAATAACTATGAAGAGCATACCTACAATAGCGAAAGCCCAGGAAGCCCCGAACAGTAACTCGCCATTGAGTTTGCTGTCATTTGACTCTCCCGGGCTTTTATCCCTCCGTGTGACCAATTCCCAATCAAAAAATTATTTCTAATTAATCGATTGAAAATGGCTGCTTCTCTTGGACCAGTCACCACACTCAACGCAATTTATTAAAACTGGAATTGAGTGCGATCGGAACCCTAGAAGCGAATATTTTTGGTTGAATGAATTTGCATTAACTTACATTAACTAAAAAGATTAATACTCGCAAAGCAACAACACAAATTGTATTAAAAACTACTTTTTCTTTCTTTCTTTTTCTTTCTTTTTCTTTCTTTAATGTTGCAAAGCAACGCTTTCAAAAATTTCCTTGGTTTGGGTTTGAGCGCGAAGCGCTGTAAGTAGTTCAGCATAATTAAAAAACAAAGCTAGAAGAGCATACCGCCCGCGTAGCGGGCGGTACGCTCTTCTAGCTTAGCTACTGAATAAAATATTCTCACTAATTACTTGATGCTGCGAATTTAACCATATAAGAGATATCTGGCAAATCCGCCCAGACTTTAACGTTACGATCGAGAAATTGCGGTAATAGCCATCATGACGGTGGATGATGCGTGGTGTACAGGCTGCATTTAGGAAAATCGTTCCCATATCGTTTGTGACGATCGCCTCACGGGTGCGATGGGAATTGAGACGCAAATGGTGATGCATATGCCCAAAGGTAACTAAGGGAACTTGCTTGCCCATTTGATAGGATCTGGCAATTGCCTCGGCAAAGTCGGGATCACCATAGTCCTTACCAATGGGTTGCCAATCCTTGCCACAGATAGAATATTCCTCACTACCCAAGCCAGAAGGACCATTATGTCCTAAAAAAATTATATTTTCACAGGCTGCCTTAGCAACCGCATCAACGATACGCTGGGTTGAATCGATAAAGTTTTTGATATTAAAGCGATCGCGATAAAAGGCTTCTTTCTTCCATTGCGAACCTCCCCAACTGAAGGGGCGAGAACCCACTACCGAAAGATTTAATTGGGGAAAATCAAGCCAGCTATAACCGACATGGATGTTGCCTAAAATGTCTAACTGTTGCTGGACGCGATCTTCTTTGGTGCGATCGTAGGGACATTGCTTTTTGTGATCGTTTGAGGCAGTAAACCAAGCGTCATGATTACCCAAAATAACTGCTTTAGGAAGATCAAGATTAGCGATCGCTCGCACGAGTTCTACTGACTCATTACCAAAGTCACCGACAAATAGAACTAAATCGATATCCAGTGACTGAAGAGCTAAGCGATCTTCTAAGGGTTGCCATAAATCATGCACATCACCAACTACAGCTATTTTGATCACCCCTTCAGCAGATAAATTGGACATAGGGAGACTGGACTACTCACGAATTACTTAGGATTGTTATATACTAAACTTAAATTCGATCCATATTGTGAGCAATTCAAGCAATGTCTGCAAGTAAGGGAAAGTTCTCAAACAACTTACAGAACAATCTACCAAATCATTCCCAAGATAATTCCCAAGATAATTCCCAAGATAATTTCCAAACAAAATTCTTGAATTTTTTTGGGAGTTGGCGAACGATCTTCCAATTACTTTTTTTAGCAATTATTATTACTTGCAGCATTTTGGCATGGAATACCTTAGCCAGAAATATGCGTAGCTCTGGGCTTGCCATCAGCTTTGACTTTCTTAGCGATCCCGCCTCCTTTGATATTGCCGATTCTCCTTTCCCTTACAAGGCCTCAGATAGTTATACTACCGCGTTGCAAGTCGGGCTACTCAATTCTCTAAAGGCGATCGCAGTGAGCATCATTTCCGCCTCAGTCGTTGGGATTACTGTCGGCATTTCAAGGCTGTCGAATAACTGGTTGTTAAAACAATTGGCGCGGGTCTATGTCGAAATTCTCCGCAACACGCCGCTATTATTACAACTATTTTTCTGGTACTCGGCGATCTTTTTGACGCTTCCCTCCAGCAGCGATCGCATCTCCCTCGGCTTTGCCACTCTGGCAAAAGATGGCATCACGATCGCCGCTTTGAAAATGACCTTAAGTTCGGAATTTTGCGCACTAGTGCTAGGCTTGACCATGTTTTCTAGCGCCTTCATTGCCGAAATTGTGCGTGGTGGCATTCTCTCCGTGCCTAAAGGACAATCGGAAGCGGCAAAAGCTCTAGGTATGAATGCCTTCCAGACGATGCGAAAAATCATTTTGCCACAGGCTCTACGCGTAATTATTCCATCTCTGACTAGCCAATATGTGAATATTGCTAAAAATTCTAGTTTGGCGATCGCGATCGGCTATACCGATATTTATCGAATTGCATCAACGACGATCAACCAAACAGGAAGACCTGTCAATGTCATTTTAATTATTATGGCTGTGTATTTAGCGATCAGCCTGACTATCTCGGCAAGTATGAACTTACTAAATCGTCAATTTCAAATAGTAGAAAGGTGATTGTAAAGCCAAAAAGCTGTAGTGCAGCGTGCGCCACAGCTTTTTGGGGTTTGGTTTTCAATTCCCAAAAGTGTGGCTACACTTCTGGGAATTGAAAACCAAACCCAGTAAGGGTTTTAAAATCACAAAATGGCTACGCCATTTTGTGATTTGGTATTACATTTAATTAATTAAATATGCATTATCAAAAAATTTTAGTTTGGTTTCGGAACGACCTGAGATTGCATGATTGCGAAATCCTTAGCCTTGCCGCTGAAGCCTCTAAGCGGATGAATGCCGAAGTATTTCCTTTTTATTGCTTCGATCCATACCACTTTGGGAAGACTTCCTTTGGTTTCGAGAAAACTGGAGCATTTCGCGCCAAATTTCTCATTGAAAGCGTGATTGATTTACGAGCAAATTTGCGATCGCTTAATTCCGATTTAATCGTTCGTATCGGTAAACCCGAACTGATATTACCCGAACTAACACAACAATTAGGTCTTACTTCTATTTACTATCAGCGCGAAATTGCGACTGAGGAGACATCCCTAGAACGACGATTACATTCTATTTTTACGAAGCAGAATGTGGATTTTAAAGGATTCTGGGGCAAAACGCTGATCCATTGCGATGATCTCCCCTTTGCGATCGCGCATCTTCCCGAACTATTTACCCATTTTCGCAAACAGGTTGAAGCCAATCTCATCATTCGAGAGCCTTTTCCTTTAGTTGATCGCCTTCCCGCGTTACCCCCAAGCATTGACATCGGTGAAATTCCTCATCTCACCCAGTTGGGACTTGAAGAATTTTTACCATGTGCGCGGGCGAAGTTTCAGTTTCGTGGTGGGGAAACTGCGGCGATCGAGCGTCTCAATCACTACTTTTGGGCTAGCGATCGCCTCCAAGTTTACAAACAAACCCGCAATGGAATGCTCGAAACCGACGATTCTTCTAAATTCTCGCCTTGGCTTGCCCTAGGCTGTTTGAGTCCGCGCTATATCTACGCTCAAATCAAAAAATATGAAAGCGATCGCCTTGCTAATGACTCGACTTACTGGTTAATTTTTGAACTTCTATGGCGAGACTATTTCCATTTTGTCACGGCAAAATATGGCAATAAATTATTTGGGCGTAAAGGCTTAAGGGGAATGGATCTACCTTGGCAACAGAATTGGCGGATATTTCAGCTTTGGCAAACAGGAAAGACGGGCTTCCCTCTGGTAGATGCAAATATGCGGGAACTTGCGGCGACGGGTTTTATGTCCAATCGTGGTCGCCAAAATGTGGCAAGTTTTCTGACTAAAAATCTTGGCATTGATTGGCGGATGGGCGCGGAATGGTTTGAATCGCGCTTAATCGATTACGATCCCTGTAATAACTGGGGCAATTGGAATTATACTGCTGGCATTGGGAACGATGCGCGAGGCTTTAGGTTCTTTAATATCAACAAACAATCGCAGGATTACGATCCGCAAGGAACCTATGTCAGATATTGGTTGCCTGAACTAGACGCAATTCCCGCCGCTAAAGTTCATCAACCTTGGCAGCTTTTACCCATTGAGCAGCAACGTTTTAAGGTTCGATTGGGCGTAGACTATCCTCATCCCTTGGTTGATTTATTTGCTTCTGCTAAAGCCAATGAAGCAATCTACAACGATTCAATTAAACAATGCTATGGAACGCTGTAATTATAGCAATCACCACACAACTTACACGATGTTCCACCATAGGACGAGCTAACTGAAAAATAGTTTAAACCACTTTATGAAACAATAATTAAGTTCAATAACTTCTCTTAACCTCTCTTATGTATAGCTGCCGCCAACTGTATCAGGACATAGACAAAAGAGGTTTGCCACGCTCCGCGTGGCAAACCTCTTTTGTGGTTTAATTTTGTCCTAACAAGACTGGCGTATAATACCAACTTGCGAAAGTGTGACAACACTTTTGTGAATTAAAAACTAAACTTAGTAAGGGTTTTCAAGTTAAGAAATGGCTACGCCATTTCTTAACTTGGTATAAAAGCTCCATAGGATATCTGGGGATAAGAAAGTATAGATCTAAGCTCCATAAAGCCTTAGATTAAAAAAACATCACCAAGACTACTACCCAAAATAATAAAAATTAATAAATTATGAGCGCAGCTATTTTTATTCAAGATGCATCCGAATTTGAGACCTTACGCGTCAACACAGCACTACTCGTGGTTGACTGCACAGCAACTTGGTGCGGACCTTGTAAAGTAATTTCTCCTTTGATCGATCAATTGGCCGAAAACTATGGCGATCGCGCCAAAGTTATGAAACTCGATATTGATGCGAATAAGCCCATAGCCAAACAATTCGGATTGAGGAGTATCCCTGCGGTGATGTTCTTTAAGGAAGGGGAATTAGTGGATACCATCATCGGAGTCAAATCCTACGAAGAATTCAGTGCAACTATAGACAAACACCTCTTACCTGCTTCATCGACAAGCTAAGCCCCATGATTACTAATATGTTTTGCAAAGATTGCTACAGTCGCTCGATCATTTACTCAATTATTTATTAACGTCAGTTCGGGTTAAGCTGGCAAATTTTAAAAGCCCAAAAGTAAAAGCCTT
>NZ_ALWB01000165.1 GCF_000332215.1 Pseudanabaena biceps PCC 7429 | reverse complement strand
GCTCTGGGGACTCAGCTCAAAAGTTATGGGAATCGTTGCCTAGTGTCTATCGACAATGTGCGATTATTTACACTGATTTCTACTCGTCTTATCCAGTTGTCCTTCCCAGCAAACGTCATAGGGCAGTCGGTAAAGAAACGGGAAAGACCAACTATATTGAGCGATTCAACTGTACGTTACGTCAACGAGTATCTAGACTAGTTAGAAAGACCTTATCCTTTTCTAAGAAGTTGGAAAATCACATTGGGGCCATTTGGAATTTTATTCATCATTACAACACTTCTTTACCTCCGTGTGCGTCCTTTCCTTTTTAGGACTACCCAACACCCAAAATAATTACTAACTAAACAGATTTGATTCAACGATAAAAAGAATCTAGTTTTAGTTCTGTAGGTAAAATTGAAATTAGATATACTCTTAACTTTCTCGTTCACTTTCATACTGAAAAGGTAATGCTACCCTACTATGGAAGCTATAGTAGCGCCTAGAAAAATGCTCCAAGTAAGGACTAATCAAAACTGTTCTTCGCTTGACTATACCAAGTTCGATTTGACGATACAAAGTTGCCGCATCTATGCCAAAAACTTTCTTGAAATCAGCAGTGAGTTCAGGTAAACCTATTTTATCAACCTCACATTCGGGAGGAATTTTCTCAAAAAAGTAGTATCTTTCATGACGATGAGATTCTACCAACTTCCATTCTTTACTATTCATGTTGTCTGCGGTATCTCTAATTTCCCTTGCTTCTGCGATTTCACACAAAATGACTGAGTTTAAGAGCTTCGATGATTGAAGGATTTCTTGTGCATTTCTAGCTTTATAGTCCCAATCAAGATCGCAGTCTTGCGTAATTACAATTGCATATGGATGAAGAACAGCTTCAAACGGTAGCTCTTGCCCATGCTGTGAGAGTTCATCAATGACAGGTTTGTATTGTATAACACCTGTCAATATTTCACCCTGCCGCAATGAGAAAGATTTATCTGATGATAGATAGATAGCCCGCTCTTCCATGAATTTACCAGACAATTAAGATTCCAATGTAATAGTGGGTCTAACCTGCACCTGTTTCAGCTTGCCTTTAATAGTACTTGCAGGTATTACAGGCAAGCTAGATTGAGGAAATCGATTGGCATAGAATCGAGAAATACTTTCTAATTCCTCAACAGTCTCTTCTAAAGCAGCTTCTGGAAGAGCTTTAATCATAAGAAGACACTTGAGCAATAGTATCAACTTTTCTGGAGATAAGCTTTGCCAATCAGTAGTTAATGAGAAAGATGAATCAGACATTGTTAAATCAAAAGAAGCGGTTTTGAGTATAAGAGGTCTTCCGCTTTCTCTATCGAAAATCTTATTGTTAAAATCAACACCTGAAGAAGTTTGATTATGGCGAAATTGATTGAGGTTGTAAGGCTCTATGGAGAGTGTCGGTGATACTCCACCTGAAGAGCTTACCTGCGGACTGGTTAAATTCACTAAGTATGTTCCAAACATTTTTATCTCCTTCTATTTTTTGTTCTGTATAAAAATCAGCATCGAATAGGTAAGCAATCTCATCAATCGCGTCTTGAGATTCTTTCACCTTAACAAGCCCATGATTTAAGTTGATTTGTCCATTTTCAGTTTTGAAAACTAAATTTTTAACTATTGTTTGAATTGCAGGAGAAAGCTCTGGATCATAAAGTTCTGAAGCAATGTGTTTAGCTATTAATTCTGACCACTGTTTATCTTCAATTCCAAGTTTTGAACGGATTATTAAGTCTTGATACCGAAGTCCCACACGTGTATAAAAAGATGGCTTGTATATTCGCTCAAAGATTTTTACAGCATCTTCAAATCGTTGCTTAAATTGCTCATATCTCTCATACGAAGAAGTAGTTAAAGCAATAAAATCTTTAGTAATAGAGAGATGCCATTTTTGATCTTCTGATTTAAAACTGTAAGTAACCTCACTTGGCAAAGACAAACCAAACTGTTGAGCAACTTTCAAAAAATCTGGTGGTACTTGTGACTGCTTCATCTCAAAAAGAGGATACTGTAACCTTACCTCATCCTGAAACTCAACTGGCTCAGAATGAGATATTTTGAGTATGGGGGGAAAGCGCAATTGACACACAACTTCTATAAGAGGGTTGCGATTGTAGATTACACGTTCGGACTCAGGGAAATTCATCAAACTTTATGATCGCCGTAAAAATATGTACTGCCAAAATCATAGCCTAAACTATAATGCTAGATTTAATGCTAGATTGTTGAAAATATATTATGAGCTGCAAAGTAATGTTGTTCATTTAAACACTCTCTACAGGCTCAGGCTTCCAAGTTTCGCCGTACTTGTCTTTGAGAACAGACCAAGCTTCGATTTGACCTTCGGCATATTCCCCTGGTTTACCCCATTGCAAGAAAGCACTCATTTGCGCCTTATCATCAGCATCGAGGAAACGGATGGCGTAGGTAGTGAAATTGCCGCGTTTGGCTTCGCCTGTTTCAAAGCGGACATCGGTGATTTTGTCCATATTGAGGTGAAACTCGATATGCTCAGAATGCATATTCGCATACTTGCCCTTAGGGAGTTCCGCGTAAAAAAGCTTCTCGATATTCACCCTTGCTTCTAGCACGCCCGCATCACTGGTGACGATCAAGCGAACTAGTCCAAGAGTGTGACATTCTTCTAAAAAATCTTTTAAAGTAGCAGCCATAGGAGTTTATTTAATATTAATTAATAAGTTTATGATGATGTTGTGAAATTTTTTTGTGATCGCAATATCCCTATTAAAGCCGAAAAGGGTTAGTGTGTGTAGCTTTTGGGGCATAAAAGTAGCGATCGCCGCTTAATATCAAGAAATTCCAAAGCCCTCAAAAATGCTCTAAAGTTGACTACAAGCTCATTTACCCGCAATCATTCAAGCATTTATCTATGAAAATCGCCAAGAACATAACTGAATTAGTCGGTCGTACTCCCCTCGTCGAATTGCAGCGCATTCCCAAGGCTGAGGGCTGCGTAGCACGAATTATCGTCAAATTAGAGGGCATGAATCCCGCCGCTTCCGTCAAGGATCGGATTGGTGTGAACATGATCCAAGAAGCCGAAGAACAGGGCTTGATTGCACCAAATAAGACAATTCTGGTAGAACCGACTTCGGGCAATACAGGGATTGCACTGGCAATGGTGGCAGCAGCCAAGGGTTATAAATTGATCCTAACGATGCCAGAAACCATGAGTATGGAAAGGCGAGCGATGTTACGCGCCTATGGTGCTACTCTCGAACTTACCCCTGGCACTGAAGGCATGGGTGGCGCAATCCGTCGTGCTAAGGAAATCAGCGAAAGCACTCCCGATGCTTATATGTTGCAACAGTTCCGCAACCCCTCAAATCCTGCAATTCACCGTAAGACTACTGCTGAAGAGATTTGGGAAGATACCGATGGACAGGTTGATTTTCTGATTTCGGGAGTTGGCACTGGCGGTACAATTACGGGTATTGCCGAAGTAATTAAATCGCGGAAGCCAGAGTTTAAAGCGATCGCAGTGGAGCCAGCCAATAGCCAAGTCTTAGCAGGTAATCGCCCTGGCCCCCACAAAATCCAAGGTATTGGTGCAGGATTTATCCCAGAGGTTTTGAAAACGGAACTGATTGATGAAATTATTCCTGTATCCGATGAGCAAGCGATCGCCTTTGGACGTAGATTAGCTCGCGAAGAAGGACTTTTATCGGGAATTTCCAGCGGCGCGGCGCTCTATGCGGCCGTGCAAATTGCCAAGCGACCCGAAAATGCGGGCAAAATCGTCGTGATGATTCAACCCAGTTTTGGCGAACGTTATTTAAGCACACCTCTATTCCAAGATCCTGAATTGATGGGACTTAGCTAAACAAAAAGAGACGCGCAAAGCGCGTCTCTTTTTGTTTACAGCGCATTGCGCTCAAACCCAAACCAAGGGAATTTTTGAAAGCGTTGCAAAGCAACGCTTTCAAAAATTCCCTTATGGTTCGTTTGATCGATAATTGCTGTGAGACTTTTTGTTTAAGACTTCGCAATTACATTTTTCTTATAAGTTCCATCTAAAACTGAAAGTGCGGCTACATATTGCGGATCTTCTTTGGTTCCGAGTTGTTTGCGCGTAATTGGTTCGGTAAGGGCAACTTCCACATTCGGAATGATGCCGCGTTTGTGAATGTTGTGATGGAGGGGTGTTTCGTATTTAGCAATGGTTACCGCTAAACCTGCACCATCTTCTAATTCATAAAGTGATTGAATTAAGCCTTTTCCATAGGTTTTAGTGCCGACCAATTGTGCGCGATTGGTTTCTTGTAATGCACCAGCCAGAATTTCGCTAGCACTGGCACTACCACCATCGGTCAGTACCACTAAAGGATCGGTTGTAATGGCACTGCCTTTTGCCTCAAAGCTCTCCTGTACGCCATGTCGATCCACTGTGTACACAACCGTTCCCTCAGGAATCCACATCCTAGCAATTTCTAGCCCTGCATCAAATAGACCGCCAGGATTACCGCGCAGATCGAGGACGTAGCGATCGGCTCCTTCTGCTTCAAACTTTTTGATGGTCTTTTCCATATCCGTCGCCGCATTGCCATTGAATTGATTGAGACGGATATAGCCGACCTTGTGATTGTCTTCCTGATTGAGCTTGGCAATAATCGGAGTAACTGCAATGCGATCGCGTTTAATGACCACATCAAACTTCTCAAATCCCTTATCATCAGCAAGGGGACGCTCTATCGTTAATTTGACTTCCGACCCGATCTCTCCCCGCATTCTGGTTGCACATTCATCGAGACTTAATCCTTTGGTAGGAATGTTATCAATGCCCACAATGCGATCGCGCGATCGCAAACCCGCTGCGTCCGCAGGCGAGCCCTCGATCGGCGCAATCACGATCACATTATTCTTGGGTTCATCAACAGCAATTTGGAGCCCCACACCAGTTAACGCCCCTGCTGTACTGGTTTGCATACTCTTAAACTTGTCGGGTTCGAGCAATCTTGTAAAAGGATCGTCAAGCGTGGCAAGCATTTCGCGGATAGCCTGATAAGTATCATCATGGCTGTTAAATTTACGATTGACAAACTGGCGGCGAACTTTGTACCAATTTTGATGATTAAAATCAGCGTCAACATAGGAACGGTTGACGATCTGCCAAACATTAGTGAGAAATTTTTGTTCTTGTAAATAGTCCGTAACCGCAGCACTTGCCCCCAAGCTCCAGAAAAACTGTAAGGCGATCGCGAAACCAATGACGAGCCAAGACCAAATACGACGCTGTTTTATCATGCTCTGTACGCAAACTGTTTATCTAAAAATATTCTCTCTATCCTAACTAATCTAGCTTTCATCAAGCCTGATTTCTCATATTTTTCTAACTATAGCTGCCGTCAACTGTATCAGTATATAAAACCCAAAATAGTGTTGCCGCACTCCGCGCGGCAACACTATTTTGGGTTTTAATTTTGTCCTAACAAGACTGGTGGCAGCTACATAACAATGTAAAGCTAGCTATAACAAATCAAAAACCTAAAGATGAGTGGCGGCGCGAAGCGCCGCCACTCAATCTTTGGTTTTTTGATTTGTCATATAAATTAAAGAAGGGGTGAAATTTCTCTCCTCAATTTATCGATATTTTGGAATTTTTTTAAATGCAGTTTTGGCGAAAATTGCCAGCGGCAATAATTTTCTATACTTGTATCCCTTGGCGGACGCAGGGAAATCTTGATTTTCGGGGAATAGCTCTTTATGCCCCACTAATTGGGCTGGCAATCGGTCTGGCGATCGCTGTTTTCGATTTTGGTTTGGGGTGGCTCAAACCTTCATCTGATTTCATTTACCTGCGATCGCTCCTCACGATTTTATTAGGACTGTTGATCACGGGGGGCTTGCATCTTGATGGGGCAATGGATACCGCTGACGGGTTAGCTGTGACCGATCCCGAACGCCGCCTTGAAGTGATGGCAGATAGCAATACGGGCGCTTTTGGTGCGATCGCGGGAATAGTGATTTTGTTATTAAAAGTAATGGCGTTGGCGGCGATTAGCGATCAGAGAGTTTGGATTTTAGCGGCTGTCTGGGCTTGGTCTCGGTGGGGACAATTGCGGGCAATTATGGCTTATCCCTATCTCAAGGCGATGGGCAAGGGGAAATTCCATCAGGAGGATTTACATTATTGGCAAGTTTGGCTGGTGGCAGTTCTACTGATCGTGGGAGATCTCGCGATCGGATATTTTGCCCATGCAATCTCTTTTGCCTTTGGGGTATCGGCGATCGCTTTCACTATTACTTGGGCGCTTGGTGCATGGTTTAACCGACAACTCGGCGGACAGACGGGAGATACCTATGGTGCGATCGTGGAATGGACTGAAGCGTTAAGTTTATGCGCGATCGCCTATTTGATATGAGTTATAGCGCTTTGCGCTCAAACCCAAACCAAGGAAATTTTTGAAAGCATTGCTTTGCAACGCTTTCAAAAATTTCCTTGTGATTCGTTTGATCGATAATTGCTGTAAGTAAGTGGGCTTAATTAAATATGCAACCCTAAAACCTGCGGCGCAGCGTGCGCCGCAGGTTTTAGATCTGGATTTTAATTGTGCTGAGGTACTTATACCAATTCACAAAAGCGTGACAACACTTTCATGAATTAAAAACTAAACCTCGTAAGGGACTTGCGATTTAATGAAGTACCAAATATAAAACCAGAATCGGTGGCGCGGCTCCGCCGCGCCACCGATTCTGGTAAATCTGGATTGGTATCTTATTTTCTCGCAAGTCCCTAAGGGTTTTCAAGTTAAGAAATGGCATAGCCATTTCTTAACTTGGTTTAATCTTTATGGGCGATCGCCGTTGCCATCTTCAGGAGGTTTAGGTGGTATGCCTAAAGCTTCAATGAGTTTTTCTTTGGTTACTCCCAACTTCTTCGCTGCGGCATCTAAATCAGGACGAGGTGGTCGATTACGAGGTTTTTCCTGATTGGATTCGGATTGTGCTTGAGCCGATAAATTTAGGTTAAATGAACTGGGTACTGTGGCGACTGCGCTCCCTAATAGAAAGGCGATCGCTATAACTGGCATTGATTTAGTAAATTTATTCATCGCTGTAGTCATTGCTATGGTGTGAAGTTGCGTTTGACTATTCCATCAAAACCTAAAAAAATGATCGTTTCCTTAGCAAAAGAATTACAGTTTTGTAATTTTCCTTATTTTAGAAGCGCGTAGTGATCGCTATAAGTAGTTCGGCATAAAAATTAAAAACCTAGAAGAGCATACCGCCCGCTGCGCGGGCGGTATGCTCTCTGGTTTTGGTTTTTAATTCTGCCTAGCTACTTAACTAGGCTTTTTAGGCTTGAGAGGATTGAGTTACTGTTTTTTTCTGTCTTGATCACCAAGCAAGTTTGATGAGTGGCGGCGCTTTGCGCAGTCAAAGAGAGCAGGTAGCGATCGATCTGGTAAAGGCTGAGCGATTTGCAGCGCGCGCTCGTACTGACCTGACTCGGCGTAGGCGATCGCTACTTTTTCGAGTAAGTCTGTGGGCGAAGGAATCTCTGCTAGGGAATGGTTGGTCATATGTCGAGCAAACACAAGCGCCCGCTCGAACTTACCACTCTCCAAAGCTCGATTGATAATAGAAACAAATGATTCAGCTTGCCACATTGTTTCTGTAACTTGGTTTAAGAACTGCAAGGATTGCTCAGTGCGATCGCTTTGGGCTAAGGCTTTGGCAAGTTCTGTAAGGATACTATTCTGGTAATCTTTGGATAGATGACTCCGTAGCGATAAAGCAATGTCGATCTGCCCATGGTTAAGATAAGAGCGCATTGCGTCGTAATATACCTGCGCCAAAGATGAGTCTGGTAAACCTTTCACCAGCTCGATCGCTCGATCAGGACGATCGGCAATGGCGAGTTTGTCAGCGATATCAATTAAAGTTTTTTGCTGCAAAGTCTTTTCATGAATCCGTTCGATTACCTTTAGCGCGATCGGCAACCGATCTAAGGTAGCGTTTGCGATGGCAATAACATTCCAAGCCCTATCTTGCTCCTCGATGGATTGCATAGCAGAAGCGATCGCCTCTGCTTGGGTTAATAGGCTTGATAATAGAGGAATTTCTTCAGCATCTAGGGAATGTCTGCGGGGATCGCCAAGTAAAATTGGGGTTAGCACTTGAAATCGTTTTACGGGATCTTCAATCGTATCGAGCAGCGGCATCGCAGTTTCAATTCCCAAAAATTCTATCCAGCTCGCCGCAATAAAACTAACATACCGAGACATTTCAGGATTAGGATTCGAGCGGATGATTTGCCAGCTTTGGGCAAACAATTGCCTTTTCTTGGCTTCTCCTTGCTCTAGGAGGGTATTTTTCTCTGCGATCGGTAAAATATCCAATTCATATTTTGACAGTGACATAAATACCGATCCTGCCATCACCGATAATCCTGCAACTCTCACAATCGGCTCTCTAATATTATTCACATACTGGAGACTGCGGCTATATAGCAGATCGGCTTTATCAGTTTGTCCAACAATACGATATTGCCAACTGAGCTTATTCAAATTACTAACATAGTCCCAAGTTGCATTATTTCTTTTCGCTTCAATAATTTGTAGGCTTTGATCTAACAATGCGATCGCTTTTTCTTGCTGGTCTAACGCTCTGAAACCCTTGGCAGCATCTAGCAAATAATTAATGCTTGAGTAGGAATCTTCTTGACGCATTGCTTCCAAACCCATTAAAAGTGCTGCTTCCGCTTGTTTAGGCTGATTCAAGAAAATCGCCAGCATTCCCAATTCCTTCAAAAGCTCGGATTTACTCGGTACTATAGACAGATTGCGCACTTTCGCTGGAGTCACATCTTGGACTTGGAGAAGAGCGATCGCCCGCGCAAGCAAAGGAATTGCCTTATCAGATTCCTTTGCTTCGACATGGATGCGGATAATCTGGATTAAACCCCATGCTTGCAATTGCGGAAATTGCTTGTCAGGCATACCATCTAATAGTTGCAGTAGGAGGCGATCCTGCTTTGCTCTTTGATAATGATCGAGTAAATAATAGAAAGATTGGTATTGATTAGATACGTCAGCAATAGCTTGAATCCTTTCTTGATAGCAGAGGGGAGGAATGCCGCCCTGTGTGGGTATCCAAGGTTGGGGGATATCCGCAAATCCCACCATTGGTAAGCTATTCCCCAGAAGGAAAACACTTAATCCACCGATCGCACTCATTCGTTTACTTAACTTCATGAAATTAGCTCTCTGGGATGCTTGAAGCGATCTACAACAGTTTATACCAAAGCTCAAAATGGCTATGCCATTTTGAGCTTTGAAAACCATTACTGGGCTTGTTTTTTAATTCACAAAAGTGCTGTAACTCAATTCGCCATAGCTATAGGAGCGGCTGCTTATAAAATACCAACCTTCGGAAAATCTCGATCTAAAACTTTGGATGCCGTAATTCCTTCCCATTGATTGAGAATTTCGCCATAAATGCTGCGAAAATCCACTTGCATTGCCAGATTACCTTGGACGAGACTATCTAATGCGGGTTGACCACCGTATAAACCACCGCGTACATTTCCCAATAACAGAACGGGAGCAGCCGTACCATGATCGGTTCCGCCGTTGCCATTTTCGGCAGGACGACGACCGAACTCACTCTGCACCATAATTAAGACATTTTTTTGCATATTATGGGCTTGGATATCGCGATCAAGGGCAGCTAGCCCTGCACCCAGATCGCCCAGTAATTGCTGGTGACGGCGTACCTGTCCTGCGTGCGTATCCCAACCACCAATTGTTAGGTAGACGACCTTTGGTTGTGACTCTAAAACACGACCTAGCAGTGCAAATTGATTGCCAATTCCCGTTTTCGCATAGCCATGATTGGCTTGACGTTGATTGAGATCCTTAGTGAGTTGTTTGACAGCCTCCTCACTATCAAGAACCGAGCGGCGCACCTGTTCCGCAAATTCGGAACCTTGGGGATTGTTATAAACTGCGCGCATCGCCTCTCCTAGTTTGCCCCGTTGCTGAACGGCAAGATTGGGAGACAATTGCAGATAGCGATCGCTGTCACCTGTAAGGGCGAGGGGATATTCTTCGCCAAGGAAAATTGCGTCGGCAGTTTTCGCCTTCACATCGGTTAAATACCTTGCTAACCAACCCGTATCGCTTGATCCTTGAGGATGGGCGCTTTGCCAGATTTCCTTAGAACGAAAATGTGAGAGATTGGGATTAGGATAACTGACATTCTGGACGATCGCCAAGCGTCCCTTATCTAAAATCGGCTTTAGCTCCTTGAGAGCGGGATGAAAAGCGGCTTGATTGGAAATGGGAATCCCATCTTTAATCGCAATCGTAGGACGCAGTTTGCGATAATTGGTATCATTATAGGGAACGATCGTGTTTAACCCATCATTCCCCCCTGCGAGTTCGATCACGACAAGGGTTTTGCGATCGCTACTTAAAGCAGCGCTACTGCAACTGGGAGCGACGATCGCCATCGCGGCTGTACTGCTCATCAAAGCGAGAAAATCTCTTCTGTTCATGTTCCTTGCTTATCCTTCTGCTCATCCTTCAAGTATTTCTAAAATAACGATCAACTCAGCTTGACAAGGCTTACTTTCACTTAGATTTAAGTTAGATTTAAGCCAGTTGATAGATTGGCGAAGCGAGAATCAAGGCAGCAATTTCCCGCTTAGATAACCCCGTAAATTGCGATTCTAATTGGCGATCGCCATTGCCATCCAGCAGCACCATAACCAGATCATTGGCACTGTAGCGATCGGGATCGAACTTAAAGCCACCATCATCGCCATACTCTTTCGTGAATTGCTGGGCAACATTAATCCTTGTCAATAAAGAAGGCGCAGTCAACCAACCCTGATCTCCCTGCCAACCTTTCACCGATGGCGCATTATAGGGAACTTGCCCCATTGCTCGTAAGTCGCCAATGACGCGATCGCTATCGGCTTCGATTTGCAGTTGGCGCAAACTACTCAAGACAAAATACAGTGGTGTTTTGAGATGGCTGCGATAGGATTTACTACTATAAAATTCAGGACTATTAAAAACCGCCGCCACTACTGCTTTGATGCTGCGATTATTTTTTTTGTACACCCCCGCAAGGCGATCGACGATCTCAGTTTCAGGGTTGCGATAAGCCAAGGTACTCCAAAGATCCACCGCTAATTTTCTTGCCGTCTGGGGATGATTGGCTAAAATTTCGACCACATCTTGGGTACTGAGTTTGCCTGTATGCCCTAGATAATTCTTAAGTCCGTCATCGTGGCGACGAGGCACAAAGGTTACATCCGCCACACCCATCTCAGGACGCAGTTTAACTTGCCAGCCCGTTAGCGCCCTTGCTCCTTCTTGGATATCCTTTTCAGTGTAATTTCCTTGCCCAAGGGTAAACAACTCCATAACCTCGCGGCTGTAATTTTCGTTAATCTTGCCTGAACGATTTTGATCATTGTCTAAATAATTGAGCATGGCTGGACTGGTGGTGATCTGCATCAGCAACTCTTGGAAATCACCCATGGCGTAGGTGCGTAGTCTCCTTTCGTAGTCCAGCAGGAGTTGCGCTCGACCAGTTTTGCGAAGGGATACCACAAAGCGATCGCGCCAAAAGTTGACGATGCGCTCATGTAAAGGATTACTTGCTTTTACCATCTGCGGCAATAACCATTTCCACAGGGCTCTTGCCTGATCCTGCTTTCCTTTTTGGACTATGGGCATAGGTGCGGGTACATTGATCTCAGGTGATGTATGCAACCATGCTGATAGCAATGCGTCAGGGGTAGTATCGCTGTGAAGTTCGTCGAGGGTTGCCCCAAACCCAGCCCGTCTTAAGAAATGAGCTTTCTGTACAATGCGATCCATAAGTTTATTTCCATGAAGTTGCACATAGACAACCTTGATAGACAACCTTGATGACTTGGCTTTAGACTCTCGATTGTCGATAAAAGTTCTAACGACGACCAATTTTTTGGCTCATTTCTCGACTCGTTCTCTGATATTCATGGACGATGGGCAATCGCTCATTCTGAAAGTCTTGTAAAGCTTCAGCAATACTATGACTAGATTTGAGATGTTTCACCAGAGATAGTCCATCCTCCCAACCAGAAGTCATTCCCCGCGCACGGGTTGGGCTTTTGGCATGGGCAGCATCGCCAATTAAGAGTACTCGACCACTGTAGATCTGGGGCAAGGGATCGATATCATAGGAATAGCGGCAGATAATACTTTCTAAAGGGGTAGAAGCAATGACATTTCTGGCATCCTCAGGCAGTTTCGCTAATTCTTGAGGAGGAATGGCAATATTGGCAGGTTGCAATCTGCCAATTTCTGAATCGTCTAGCGCCTGTTCAACAAAAAAGCCCCAATGTGTTCGATTTGCGCCAATATGGAAGAAGTTAGCATAAATCCCTCTTCCGCGCACGTAAACGAAAAAGTTTCCTTCGGGACAGAAGCTATCATCAACTACGATTCCCCGCCAAACGAGATCGCCAAGGTAAGATGGTTTTATATTTGGAGCGACTGACTGGCGTACCTTTGAGAGAATTCCATCTGCACCAATAATTAAGTCTCCTTCCCAATGACTTCCATCCTTAAAATAGGCGATCGCCCTATTTTCTGTTTGGGCGATTGAAGATAAATGCGCATTAAAATGAATTATATTCGCTGGCAAGGTTTCGAGAATTGCTTCTAAAATTGCCTTACGATGTACGAGCATTCCTGGTAGTTCGTCTTCGGCGTAGGTGACGGTTTCTGCATTGATCAATCCACCCTTAAGATTGCGGAACTCAAATAATTTAACAGGATCGCCCGAGTCGATAATTTTTTTGCTGATCCTCGGATTTCCTTCATGCAGAGCTTTCATGCCAGCTTGGACGATCAAAATGCCACATCCATCGGTACGAACCACGGGTGCTTTCTCAAACAAATCAACTTGAAAGCCTTCTTGGATTAATAAACTGGCGAGATAAGCACCTGATGTCCCCGCACCGATAATACCGATCCTGCTCTTAGTAGAAATCATCTGGAGCCTCGCTTAAATTCATCTCTTTCAGATAATTATAACTGTCGCCCCTCGCGTTATACCAATTCACTGAAGTGAGCCAACACTTCAGTGAATTAAAAAACAAACCCAGTAA
>NZ_ALWB01000164.1 GCF_000332215.1 Pseudanabaena biceps PCC 7429 | reverse complement strand
CTTGAATAGTGCCACCATCACCCGTACCTTGACTGCGACTAGTGATTTGGGAACTATTTTCAAGGGTGACTTGTTGAGAGTTAATGTTAATGTTGCCAGCTTTACCCAGTCCTGACGAAGCTGTAGAAAGTTGCGCATTGTCTGTCAATGCGAGTTGGGAAGTATGTAGATTTAAGGAACCACTGTTACCATTACCTGAGGATTGACTGCTAATGATACTTCCTTGAACATTTATATTCTTGGCAGAGATCTCCACATTGCCTGCATTACCACTACCCTGAGTAGATGTAGAGATTTCAGAACCATTGAATAGGGAAAGCGAACCCTTGGGAATAGTGAGATTCACTTCCCCCGCAGATCCAGAGCTAGAGGTATTAGAAGAGACCCTTGCCCCCTGATCCATGATTACATCATCAGCGTTGATGTTAATGTTTCCCGCTCGCCCACTCCCAGAGGAAGATGCCGATAGCTCCGCCCCATCTCGTAAGGTTAATTGCCCAGTGCTGATACCAATGTTGCCAGCATTGCCACTGTCACTGGTGAGCGCCGCAAGGCGACTATTGTTGCCGATGTCAATACCTTTACTGGCGTTGAGGTTGATGTTGCCTGCAAGTCCTGCATTGCTGGTACTACTGGTAATTTGGCTATTGTCAAAGCGAATCAATCCATTACTAGTGAGGGTGACATTGCCAGCGGAATCCAGTCCCTTGGTATCGCTTTCGATGCGGCTGTTATTGAGGGTGAGATTGCCCACACTGTTGATATTGACATCACCCGAACGTCCTGTGCCATTTGTGGAAATATTAACCGTTCCAAAAAATGGAGTGGAAATAGAAACCTGTTTACTGGTTAGAACCACGGTATCGGCGATCGCTAAATCACCATGTCCCAAAATCGATACATCCCCCGCCCGAGCGGAAGAGGATGTCGTTAGTAATGACAGTCCAGATATCTGATTTTGGGCTTCTAATTTGATCGAACCACCATTGCTAGATGTTCCGTTAGGAGCAACAGAAAAAGTATGTAGACTGCTCATATTGCCGAGGATATCCCCTTTAGGGGCAATTAGATGGATGTCGCCGCCATACCCACTATTACCTCCCACTGCAAAGGATGAGGAGTACAGATCCCCCTGATTAGAAAGATTGCCATGATTCGCAGAAAAGGTAATATTGCCGCCATTGCCACTATTCATATCCCCTTGAGACAAGGAGAATAAATACCCTTGGTTAGAAAGATTGCCATTGCTCGCAGAAAAGGTAATATTGCCACCATTACCACTATTCATATTCCCTAGAGCCAAGGAGAATAAATACCCTTGGTTAGAAAGATCGCCATTGCTCACAGAAAGGGTAATATGACCACCATTGCCACTATCCAATATTCCGTAGGAATAGGAGTACAAACCACTCTGGTTAGAAAGATTGCCATTGCTCACAGAAAGGGTGATATTGCCTCCATTGCCGCTATTATTAGTTGAGAAGGCATCAGAGTCTATATAACCACCTTGGGTCAAAAGGTTGCCATTAGTCGTAGAAAGGGTAATATTGCCGCCATTACCATTATCACCGTAGTACCCAGATAGCAAATAACCATTGACAGAGAGATTCCCGTTAGTTGTCGAAAGGCTAATTGCACCTCCTTTCCCCAGACCTTGGCTAAATGCTGATGAAGATAAGTATCCATTGACAGAGAGATCACCATTAGTTGTCGAAAGGCTAATTGCACCTCCATTTGCTATTGTATTTGTACCATAGCCATTTGCTCCTGAAGATAAGTATCCAGAATTAATAGAGAGATTTCCATTAGTCGTGGCAATCGTGATATCGCCCCCATGCCCACTATTTCCTGTCAAAGTAGTGTCTGAGGTCACAAGACCATTAATTGAGATATTGCCATTGGCAAGAATGTTCATGTTGCCACCATTCACACCATCGCCATAAGCGGATGAGTTCAAATCTCCCGTTACAATATCCCCAGCAGCCTTCAGAATGATGGAACCGCCATCCCCACCCGTGAAATTGGAGGTGTTAATACTGGCAACCCTAATACTACCAGCAGGCAGTCCCGTCACTGTCCCCGTTGTGAAATTGGTGGATCCCACTCCCAGTTTTGGCAAATTGGATGTAGGTAAATTTTTCACCCCTGCTCGTAAAATTGCCGCAGACTGAGTCGTGAGAGTCATAAAATCTGGGTCACTACTAGGAACAGTGGTATCGGGTCTCGTAATGATAATATTCCCTCCCTCAATGCTCCCCGTCGCTTCCACCTTCAGAGCTACGCCTGTATAGTCTCCAAATACCACATCCCCATTAGCATAAATGATCGGGTCGAATAGGCTGATAAACTTACCTGCCTTGCCTGTTAGCGTCCGAAATGAAACATTTCCCCCACTGACAAAATGGGCATCCCCAGAAATATTTCCATTGCTGATCAAGCTCAGATCTCCCCCACTCCGCAAGGCTCCGCCACTATGCTTTAAGGCGAGGATATCAACATTCTGATTCCCTTGAATCGTCAAGTTCCTTCCTGCTTGGGCAAGGAATGGTGTTGTTACAGTATCTCGGATTTTTACCGTATCCTGTGCTTTTAAGGTAATATCTCTCCCTGCTATCAATTGTCCTTGTAAATCTAGGCGACCACCTTCTAGTATTAGGTCTACGCCTGTGGTGAGATTGCTCCGTACTGTTATCGGTGCTGCATTTGCTCCCATCTGTAACCCAAGGGGCGAACTAATCGTTAACAATGGTGGGTTATTGACGTTCACTGCACTAAACTCTGTTCCATCAATAAATTTGACGCTATTCGCTGTCGTTCCTACAAACGATCCGCCGATATTGAGACTTGCATTGGCTCCAAAGATAATGCCATTGGGATTGAGCAGAAACAAACTGACGGGATTGTTGCTATTTGTGGTCTGAATCAAGCCATCAATATTGGAAACATTGCCTCCCGTTACCCGACTAAAAATCGTCTTAATATTCGGTGTATTCACTAGATTAAAAGTTGCTGAACCTCCCGTTGGTACTGAGAATTGGCTAAAACTATGGAATAGATTCCCCCCACTATTGGGCTGATTACCATTGGTAATCGTAAAGTTAAGATTATCGGGGCTAGTGACTGTTGTAGACAGCGTGCCATCGGCTGTCACGCTCTGAGCAGAAACATTTGTGGGTAAAAGCATTCCCAAGAAAAGAAAGCTAGAACCACACCACCATAGTCTTTGACTAAAATTCATTGTACTTACTACCTCTTTAAAAAGCTTTGCTTGTGATCGCTAAAAATCCCGCACAGTCCGTTACGGTTGTTTCTCTTGCTACGTTATTAGCAGCATAGATATCTACCTCACCCTTCGCATTTAGTTGCCAACCCGTAGCTTCCACAATGGGCGGTGTCACATTCGCCGCTCGTTTTTCGGATTGCTCACCAGTTGCGAGAGCATTGGAATTACGAAAAGCGACGGGGTCGCGGATATCTATCCAAGGATGATCACCACTGCGGCGATCGCTAGGATTATCAGGTAATCCACCGCGACCAGTGACAACAAAGCGACTATTGCCCAAGGTTTGGCAACCTTGAGCAATTCGCTGACTCGGATCGATCACATCCGTAGGCAGTTCAATTAACCCCACAGCGGGAGTAAAATTCAGATTACTAATATTCACCGTGCCGCTTAGCCCAAATTGTGAACTAGCAGTGATATCGTTATCATCGGTGAGGTAAGGACGGTATTTCAAACCAAAGATGCCATTAGTACTAATTTGGATATTGCCCCCATTGCCTTGAAAAGCATTAGCCACGATGTCACTATTGCCTAAACCAATAATGAAAGGACTGCTAATCGTAATATTACCGCCATTACCCTTGCCGCCCGCTTCCGCCGATAGCAAACTTTCATTTCGCAACAGGAGCAGTTCTCCAAGGGAGAAAATCAGGTTACCGCCATTACCAAAGTTGGTTTGGGCATTAATTTGGGAACCATCATTTAAAAATAGCGATCGCGCATTTATTTGAATAGTGCCACCATCACCCGTACCTTGACTGCGACTAGTGATTTGGGAACTATTTTCAAGGGTGACTTGTTGAGAGTTGATGGTAATGTTGCCAGCTTTACCCAGCCCTGACGAAGCTGTAGAAAGTTGCGCATTGTCTGTTAACGCGAGTTGGGAAGTATGTAGATCTAGGGAACCACTATTACCACTACCTGAGGATTGACTGCTAATGATGCTTCCTTGAACAGTTACATTATTGGCGGAGATCTCCACATTACCAGCATTGCCACTACCCTGAGTAGATGTAGAGATTTCAGAACCATTGAATAAGGTTAATTGCCCAGTGCTGATACCAATGTTGCCAGCATTACCACTGCTGCTGGTGAGCGCCGAAAGGCGACTATTGTTGCCGATGTCAATACCTTTACTGGCGTTGAGGTTGATGTTGCCTGCAAGTCCTGCATTGCTGGTACTACTGGTAATTTGGCTATTGTCAAAGCGAATCAATCCATTACTAGTGAGGGTGACATTGCCAGCGGAGTCCAGTCCCTTGGTATCGCTGTCGATGCGGCTGTTGTTGAGGGTGAGATTGCCCACACTGTTGATATTGACATCGCCCGAACGTCCTGTGCCATCTGTTGAAATATTAACCGTTCCAAAAAATGGAATGGAAATAGAAACTTGTTTACTGGTTAGAACCACGGTATCGGCGATCGCTAAATCCCCATGTCCCAAAATCGACACCGAACCCGCCCGAGCGGAAGAGGATGTTGTTAGTAATGTCAGTCCAGATATCTGATTTTTGGCTTCCAGTTTAATCGAACCACCATTGCTAGATGTTCCGTTAGGCGCAACAGAAAAAGTATATAAACTGCTCATATTGCCAAGGATATTCCCTTTTGAGGCAATTAGATTGATGTCACCACCATACCCACTATTACCTCCTAGTGCAACGGATGAGGAGTATAGATCCCTCTGGTTGGAAAGATTGCCATTATTCGCAGAAAATGTAATATTGCCGCCATTGCCACTATTCATATTCCCTAGAGACAGAGACAAGGAGTACAACTCTCCTTGGTTAGAAAGATTACCATTATTCGCAGAAAATGTAATATTGCCGCCATTGCCGCTATTGCCTTGTTCTGAATAAGCTAAGGAGTACAACTCTCTTTGGTTAGAAAGATTACCATTGGTTGTAGAAAGGGTGATATTACCCCCATTGCCACTATTGCCTCCGTCTACTAGAGAATAGGATAATAAGATACTCTGATTAGAAAGATTGCCATTGGTCGTAGAGAGTTTAATATTGCCTCCATTGCCGGTATTATCATTTGATAAGGCAACAGAGAACATAGAACCTTGGGTCAAAAGGTTGCCATTAATCGTAGAAAGGGTAATATCTCCTCCATTACCATTACCAGAGTAATAAGAGTACAATCCTCCATTAACAGAGAGAGCGCCGTTAGTTGTAGAAAGGCTAATTGCACCTCCTTTCCCTGTACCTTGGCTATTTACTGATGAATCTAAGTCTCCATTGACAGAGAGATTACCGTTAGTTGTGGAAAGGCTAATTGCACCTCCATTTGCTATTGTAGTTGTAACATTGCTATATGCTCCTGAATATAAGGATCCGATAAAAGAGAGATTGCCATTAGTCGTGGCAATCGTGATATCGCCCCCATGCCCACTATTTCCTATGACAAAAATACTTGAGTCCACAGTACCATTAATTGAGATATTGCCATTAGATAGAATGTTGATGCTGCCACCATTCACACCATTGCCAGAAGCGGATGAGTTCAAATCTCCCGTTACAATATCTCCAGCCACATTCAGAATGATGGAACCCCCATCCCCACCCGTAGAATTGGAGGTGTTAATACTGGCAACCCTAATGCTACCTGAAGGCAGTCCCGCCACTGTCCCCGTTGTAAAATTGGTAGAGCCCACTCCCATTTTGGGCACATTGGCTGTAGGTAAAGTTTTTACCCCTGCTCGTAAAATCGCCGCAGACTGAGTCGTGAGAGTCATAAAATCTGGGTCACTACTAGGAACAGTGGTATCGGGACCCGTAATGGTAATATTCCCTCCCTCAATGCTCCCCGTCGCTTCCACCTTCAGGGCTACGCCTGTATAGTCTCCAAATACCACATCCCCATTAGCATAAATGATCGGATCAAATAGGCTGATAAACTTGCCTGGATTACCTGTCACCGTCTGAAATGAAACATTTCCCCCACTGACAAAATGGGCATCCCCAGAAATATTCCCATTGCTTACCAATCTCAGATCTCCCCCACTCCGCAAGGCTCCGCCACTATTCTTTAAGGCTAGGATATCAACATTCTGATTCCCTTGAATCGTCAAGTTCCTTCCTGCTTGGGCGAGGAATGGCGTTATGACAGTATCTCGGATTTTCACCGTATCCTGTGCTTTTAAGGTAATATCTCTCCCTGCTATCAATTGTCCTTGTAAATCTAGGCGACCACCTTCCAGTATTAGATCCAATCCTGTGGTGAGATTGCTCTGTACTGTTATCGGTGCTGCATTTGCTCCCATCTCTAACCCAAGGGGCGAACTAATCGTTAACAATGGTGGGTTATTGACGTTCACTGCACTAAACTCTGTTCCATCAATAAATTTGACGCTATTCGCTGTCGTTCCTACAAACGATCCACCGATATTGAGACTTGCATTGGCTCCAAAGATAATCCCATTGGGATTGAGCAGAAACAAACTGACGGGATTGCTGTTATTTGTGGTCTGAATCAAGCCATCAATGTTGGAAACACTTCCTCCCGTCACCCGACTAAAAATCGTCTTAATATTCGGTGTATTAACCAGATTAAAAGTTGCTGAACCTCCCGTCGGTACTGAGAATTGGCTAAAACTATGAAATAGATTGCCTCCACCATTGGGCTGATTGCCATTGGTAATCGTAAAGTTAAGATTATCGGGGCTAGTGACTGTTGTTGATAGCGTGCCATCGGCTGTCACGCTCTGAGCAGAAACATTTGTGGGTAAAAGCATTCCCAAGAAAAGAAAGCTAGAACCACACCACCATAGTCTTTGCCTAAAACTCATTGGAAACTACCTCTTTAACTTTAAAAAGATTTGGTGCGATCGCTAGGAATCCTGCACAGTCCGTTACGGTTGCTTCTCTTATCGCGCTATTAGCAGTATAGAGATCAACTTCACCCTTGGCATTGATTTGCCAACCCGTAGCTTCTACGATAGGTGGGGTCGCTTTCACCGCTTGCTGTTCGGATTGCTGTTCGGATTGGCTGGTAGTTGCAATAGTATTAGAATTGCGGAAAGCGGCGGGGTCTCGGATATCTGTCCAAGGACGATCACCACTGCGGCGATCGCTTGGATTTTCGGGCAAACCACCGCGACCTGTGGCGACAAAGCGACTATTGCCATAGGTTCGGCAACCTTGGGCAATTCGCTGACTCGGATCGTCGATATCGCTAGGCAGTTGAATCAATCCAGCAGTCGGAGTAAAAGCGAGGTTGTTAATATTCACCGTACCGCTTAGCCCAAATTGCGAACTTGCCGTGATGTCACTCTCAGGAGTCAATTGCGGACGAAATTTTAATCCAAATAAGCCTTGCGTAGTGATATTGATATTCCCACCTGCTCCGCGTAACGCATTCGCAGTAATGTCACTATTTTCCGATGGAACCGCTACGATAAATTTCCCATTGATGTTGATATTACCTCCTGTGGCATTACCTGTGGCATTGGTGCTAATTTGACTGCCATGTCGCAACAGCAGCACATCAGCGTTAATCGAGATATTGCCGCGATCGCCTGCGGAGACTTCCGATCGCAGACTGCCCTCGTAATCCAGTTGAACGCGAGAAGCGCTAACGCTCAAGTTACCAGCATCGCCACCACCAGTATTACTAACAGAAATTTCTCCACGATTAAGAACATCAAGGCGATCGCCAACTATATTCACCGAACCAGCATCAGATTTTGTAGAAGACGTTGCCGCGATCGTGCTGGGCAGAATTTGACCATTGGCAAGGGTTTTAGAGACATTATCTACCGTAATGTTCTTGACTTGTAGATTGATATTACCCGCAGCAACATTGCCATTGGTTGAAGAAGTGATTTGTCCACCATTGAATAGCCGCAGGCTATCTGCTGTTAGGGTAATATTTCCCCCTGTTCCCTCTGAATTAGCTCCTATAGAAACCGTAATACCTCCAGGTAATTGAGTAATACCATCAAGTTCTGGATCGCTGATTGCTACCTCTTTAGCCTGAATAGTAATGTTTCCCGCCTTCCCAGTCCCCGATAGCGTACTGCGAATAGTCCCTCCATTAAAGATTTGCAAACTGCCAGCCTCGATGGTGATATTTCCCCCTTCCCCCTTTGTTAGATCAATTGCCGTAGACACTCCAGATAGCAGTTTGGCAGGTGTATATCCCGATATTATAAGGCTCTCCGTTGCGCGAATCGATATATCTCCAGCCTTACCCGTGGGAGCAGAGGAAAGACCTAGGTTAACTAGCGATGTACTAATAATTCCCCCATCTTGCACGCGAATCCGATCTGCATCGATGGTAATTTTGCCACTCTCACTATTAGTACCAGTAAATAGAATCGTGCTAATAGCTGTCGGCGCATTAGTAGCAAATGGATCAGATCCCACTACCTCCACATCTTTAGCTTTAATGATAATATCTCCCGATCGCGAATTGTCACCAGTAGAAGATGACTGAATCCAAGCGCCATTACTTAACCGTAAACTCCCCGTCTCAACGGTCACATCCCCCGCTCGCCCACTTGCTGGAGCGCCAAAAAATGTACCTACAGAAGTCAAAATTTTAGGAGAAAATTGACCTGCTTGGGAAGCGCCCAGCAGGTCAACAAATTCTGTAGTTTGGACGTTAATCCCCTTACCTTGCCCAGCCGAAGTAATAGAACTAATATTTGAGCCACCCTGCAAGGTCAGACCCCTTCCACGAATATTAATTGCTCCACCATTGGTTCCACTGGTATCAACTAAGGAGGCTTGATTGAGCGAAATGTTTCCCCAATTCACAATGCTAGGATCAGAAGCAAGTTGCCATCTCGCTTGATTATTTAGGGCGATTTGGGCATTCTGAGCTGCCCAAAGTTCCACTCGTCCATCTGGAGCGATCAAGTTTGCGCCTGTCATATTGATTTGACTGCCCACTAAAGCCAAGGTATTTCCCTGAGCCACTTGCAGGGTAGCCATTTTTTGTAAACTAATTGCTCCCGCATTGGCTGGGAGGTTTAGCCCAATGGGAGCATTCACCGTTAACAGAGGATTAGCTGTGAGATCGTTGGCACTAAACTTAACTCCATCACTAAAAATGACGCTATTAGCTGTAGTTCCTACAAACGATCCACCGATATTTAGTCTTGCATTGGGACCAAAAATAATCCCACTGGGATTGAGCAGAAATAAACTTACAGGATTGCTGTTATTAATAGTCTGAATCAAGCCATCAATATTGGAAACACTTCCTCCCGTCACCCGACTAAAAATTGTTGTAATATTTGGTGTATTAACCAGATTAAAAGTTGCTGAACCTCCCGTCGTTACTGAGAACTGACTAAAACTATGGAATAGATTTCCCCCACTATTAGGCTGATTACCATTGGTAATCGTAAAGTTGAGATTATCGGGACTGGTGACTGTTGTTGAGAGCGTGCCATCGGCTGTCACGCTCTGAGCAGAAGCATTTGTGGGTAAAAGTATCCCCATTCCCATTTCCATTCCCATAAGTAGAAAGCTGGGATACCACCACCATAGTCTTTGCCTAAGTCTTTGCCTAAAATTCATTGGACATTACCTCTTTAAAAAGCTTTGCTTGTAACCGCTAGGGATCCCGCACAGTCCGTTACGGTTGCTTCTCTTATCGCGCTATTAGCAGTATAGAGATCAACTTCACCCTTGGCATTGATTTGCCAACCCGTAGCTTCTACGATAGGCGGTGTCGCTTTCACCGCTTGCTGTTCGGGCTGCTTAACAGTTGCAATAGTATTAGAATTGCGGAAAGCGACGGGGTCTCGGATATCTGTCCAAGGACGATCACCACTGCGGCGATCGCTAGGATTATCAGCCACTCCGCCGCGACCAGTGACAACAAAGCGACTATTTCCATAGGTTCGGCAACCTTGGGCAATTCGCTGACTCGGATCGTCGATATCGCTGGGCAGTTGAATCAATCCAGCAGTCGGAGTAAAAGCGAGGTTATTAATATTCACCGTGCCGCTTAACCCAAATTGCGAACTTGCCGTAATATCACTCTCCGAGGTCAATTGCGGACGTAATTTCAATCCAAATAGACCCTGCGTAGTGATATTAAGTAATTGCTCAACACATAGAGAATAAGGATTTGAGAGGATTTAAAGCAATAAGAATGGACTCAAAAGCGGAAAATCCTTGTCTTTTGCCAGTATTGACAATGGAACGAACATCTGCAAATAAGTCACGTCCCCAATCAGAGCGAAACCCGTTCGTAACTTTTCTAAAATTACACTCCAACGCAAAGCCTGTTCGCTAGAGTTATTGGTTGGCGGAATCGTGGGGTCATCCAAAAACAGGAATAGGTTTTCTCGTAACTTTAGATATCGCTTTTTTAGCCTGAGTCCGTCATCTTGAGTCGGTAACAAAGCTAGAATACTGTCGAGGTCTCGATACAATCGACATCGATATTGATAACGGGTAGAGTC